>CAXBNM010000019.1:0-24899 GCA_963976885.1 uncultured Burkholderiaceae bacterium | reverse complement strand
CGACGACGAAAAACTCGACACACAACACGCCGACATAAGACATGGAATGGGCCAGCTTGACGGTAGCCGCCGTGGCTCTCAAGGCCAGTTCGGGATCGATGCGCGCCGGCACCTTGGAGATGGCGAGAATGCCGTCGCGGTGCTCGTTCTCGGCAACCGGATACGCGACCGTTTCGCCGGTGAAACTGCGAGCCACCACGACCGACAATTCGGTTTTGAGGGCCAGTCTGGCCTCGAGGACGCAAGGCACTTTGCCAAAGCGCTCAAAGGCGGCCAGCGCCTCGGCTGCATCGTGCACCCGTGCCTGCCCTTTGCCGTCATAGCCCAGACGGGCAACTTTCAGGATGCCCGGAAACAGCGCAGCGTCGGCAGCGTCGATATCGGCGGCCGATTCAATCGGCGCCCAGGGTGCGGTGGCCAGATCGCAGGAGGCTGCAAAGCGCTTTTCGCTCATCCGGTCCTGCGCAATCGACACCGCCGCAGCGCCCGGGCTGACGATCGAGCGGTCGGACAAAAACTCCAGCGCGGCGGCCGGAACGTTTTCAAATTCGGTCGTACAAGCCGCACACAACTCGCCCAGCTCGGTGAGCGCGGCTTCGTCGGTGTAGTCGGCCTGGATGTGGCGGTCGGCAACCGACGCCGACGGTCCGTCGGCAGCGGGGTCAAGGACGCAGACCTTGAAGCCAATGCTCTGGGCGGCCATGCAGAACATGCGACCGAGCTGGCCGCCACCGAGCAGGCCGAGCCAGGCACCAGGGGCGAGAGGATGGGCAGCAGGCTTCATGAGGGAGCTCCGGGCAAGGTCATCGACCGGGCAGCGTCGGTTTGACGCGCCCGAAAAGCATCCAGCCGCGCAGCCAGTTCGGCATTGTCGGCAGCCAGCATCGCGGCGGCAAACAACGCGGCGTTGGCCGCGCCGGCCTCCCCGATGGCAAAGGTTGCCACCGGGATGCCGCGCGGCATTTGCACGATGGACAACAGGGAATCTTCGCCGCGCAGATAACGGCTTGGCACCGGCACGCCCAACACGGGCACCCGGGTTTTAGCGGCCAGCATGCCAGGCAGATGCGCAGCCCCGCCGGCGCCGGCGATGATGGCGCGCAACCCGCGAGCCGCCGCCTGCTCAGCGTAGTCGAACATCTCATCGGGCATCCGGTGCGCCGACACGACTTGCGCCTCGTGGGCAATACCGAGTTCGTCCAGCAACTCGGTGGCTTTTTTCATCACCTCCCAGTCGCTGCTCGACCCCATCACGACCCCGACCAGTACTTGTTCAGCTTGACTCATGATTGCTCCGCCAGCGTTTGCCCGGTAATAAGGCGCAAGGCCTCACGGTATTTGGCTGCCGTCTGCGCCACGATGTGCGGCGGCAGCGGTGGCGGTGGCGCTTGCTTGGGCCAGTCGGTCAGGGTTTCGAGGTAATCGCGCACGAATTGCTTGTCGAAGGACGGCGGCGAGATGCCCACTTCGTACGACGACGCCGGCCAGTAACGTGAAGAGTCAGCGGTGAGCACTTCGTCCATCAGCACCAGTTCGCCTTGCGGGTCGAGGCCGAATTCGAATTTGGTGTCGGCAATGATGATGCCGCGCTCCAGCGCGTAGGCTGCGGCGCGTTGATAGAGCTGCAGACTCAGACTGCGCACGCGCTCGGCCATCGCCGCGCCGATGGTGTCGGCCATTTGCGCAAAGGAAATGTTTTCGTCGTGCTCGCCCATTTCGGCCTTGGTAGCAGGCGTGAAAATGGGCTCGGGCAATTGCTCGGCTTGTTGCAGACCGGCGGGCAGAGCAATGCCGCAGACCGCGCCGGTGCGCTGATAGTCTTTCCAGCCCGAGCCGATCAGATAGCCCCTGACTACGGCTTCGACGGGGAGCGGTTTGAGCCGTTGCACCACCATGGAGCGCCCACGTACCTGCGCCTGCTCGGCCGGCGTGACCACCGTCAGCGGATCGATGCCGGTCAGGTGGTCGGGCACGATGCCCTTGAGTTGCTCGAACCAGAACAATGCCATTGCGGTGAGCACTCGGCCCTTGTCGGGAATCGGCTCGGCCATGATGACATCGAAGGCCGACAAGCGGTCGGTGGCGACGATGAGCATCGTGTGCTCATCGATGGCGTAGTTCTCGCGAACCTTGCCGCGGCCCAGCAAGGGCAGCGAGGTCAGTTTGCTTTCGTACAGCGCGTTATCTGTGGAGTCGGCCATTGTTCAAAACCCGTATTGTGCCTGATCAGTTCGCGCTCTGGCCGCGCCGATAGGGTGCAAACCAGCCCAGCCCTGCCGAAGTCTCGCCACGCGGCCGGTATTCGCAGCCAATCGAGCCGGTAAAGCCACTGGCATCGATAAGGTCGAACAGGAACGGATAGTTCATTTCGCCCAGATCGGGCTCGTGACGGTCAGGCACGCCGGCAATCTGGAAATGGTCGACATGAGCAAGATTGGCCTTGATTTTTATCGCCACATCGCCTTCAACGATCTGGCAGTGATACAGATCCATCTGCACTTTCAGATTGGCCGCGCCAACCGCCTTCAGCGCCGCAATCGCATCGGCTTGCGTATTGAGCAGAAAACCGGGCACGTCGCGCTGGTTGATCGGCTCCAGCAGACCATTGAGGCCGGCCGCCGCGAGTTTGGGTGCAGCAGCGGCCAGATTGTCGAGGTAGATGGCCCAGCGCTCATCGCGCAGCGCCGGATCGGGGCACAGCCCGGCCATCATGTGGATACGCGGGCATTTCAGCACTTGCGCATATTCGATGGCTTTATCAATGCCTTCCAGGAACTCCTGGCGACGCCCCGGCAAGCTGGTCAGGCCGCGCTCGCCAGCGGCCATATCGCCGGGCGGCGCATTGAACAACACCTGACGCAAGCCGTTTGCTTCAAGTTCAGCCGCGATGTCGGCCGCCGCAAACTCGTAGGGAAACATGAATTCAACGGCGGTGAAGCCATCTTTGGCGGCCGCCTTGAATCGATCCAGGAAGGCGTGCTCGGGATACATCATGGACAGGTTGGCAGCAAAATCAAGCAAGACGGTCTCCAGGCAGAAACGGGAAAACCCGATGATAGCCCGGCCGGCCATCTGCGGTGCCGCGACGGCCACTGGGTTGCCAGCACGGCCAACGCGGTGCACCTGCGGCCGTTTGCGGGTTATCAGGCTTGCGCGTGAAAGAACTCGCGAGCCGCACAAGCCTCGTCGTGCTGATCAAAATGCCAGGGCCGTTCGGTATCGATATCGTAAAAACCCGGCTCGGTGGTTTCGATCGAGCCGCGCAAACTGCCGCCAACCGCCTGACACAAGTACAGCAGATGAAAACTGGTGTGCGCCGAACCGAACTCCCCTGGCAGGCGGGTACGGATGCGAATCAGCGGGCCGACCGTGACTTCGAGCCCGGTTTCCTCGACCACTTCCTTGGCGCAGGATTGCTCCGGCGTCATGTTGACATCGGCCCAGCCGCCCGGCAGACACCAGGTGAGATCCTGCACCCGGTTGACCAGCAGGATGCGCCCGGCCGCATCGAAGACGGCGGCCGACACGCCAACCTTGGGCGTGGCATAGCCCAGCTCGGCACGCAGCCGTGCACTGACTTGCTCGGCATCGAGCGTGCTCAGCGCTGCGTATTCACGACTGACAATGGCCAGCAGATGCTGATAGCGCACGCGGTCGAAAGGCGCCCGCGAGAAGCCGAGTCCGGTCTGCGCAACAGCGCGCACTTCTTCGAGAAGATTCAGCACACCAGCGGCTTGATGCAAGCCGGCAGAGTCATCAGCAGCAGCCATATTCTCAGTTCACGGTTGCGTTCAGAAAAACAGTCACCGGACCACAGCGGTCCGCATCGACGCGGATATTATCGTAGCGAAAAGTCTGCGTCGCGACATCGCCGACCCGTCGCGCCGTGACGCGGACATCGAAGATACCGGCCCGGTCGAACCCGCCGGCGAGCGAATACACCAGGCCATTGCCGGCCTGCCGATCAACCCGCAAGGTTTCCACCCGGTTGCCACCGACGATATCGCCGTCGGCCAGCACCGCCAGCCGGCCGCCATCTTCGGCGGCAAAAAACTCGACCACCACCGCCGGATAGACAACATTGCGACAATTGTCGTACCGCGCACCATAGCGGTAGTCGTAGCCACCTTCATAGTAAAAGCCGTCCGAGCTGACCGCGAAATAGCCTTCGCCGCACCCGGCCGCCATCGACACCAGAGCGCCGGCCAACAAGGCGCGGCGCAGGCGCTGCACGGGTTTGCGAGCACTTGCAGTGCTGTTGACTTGCATGGAAAACCTCCTGAGGCGCCATCCAGGCTGATAAAGGCCACTACAAGCGCTGACCCTATTAAACACCTTCAACCGGCCAGAGGTTGACCGCGGACGCAGCCGCCCGGCTAACCCGCCAGCAGCCGCCACAGCGCCACCGTCAGAATGCCGCCGGCCATCGACAACACCAGATTGAGTTTGCGCATCGCCAGCAGCAAGGTAATCAGGGCGCCCGCAATCAGGTCTGGCCGTCCCGACACGAAAGAAGGCACCGCAATCGCAATCAGCAGCGTTGACGGCAAGGTCGAAAAGAAGCGCTCCCAGAATGCCGTTCGCGGAATCCAACGCGCCAGGGTGACCCCGCCGGCCCGTGTGAAATAGCTGATCACCCCGAGCAGCACGATGGCGGTCCATGCCTGGGCATCGGTCATGCCCGTCTCCCGCTTGCCGACTCATTCGCACGGCCATTGGGCCCGCCGCGACGCGCTGATTGGCCCGTCAGCGCGCCCGCCAGCGCCCCGGCCAGACCACCCGCCACAATGTAAAGACTGCCCGGCACCCACAGGTACACCACGGCGGCCACCAGAGCTGAGACCAGCCAGGGCAACCAACTGGCCCGCCCGGCGTAATTGCTGCCGGCCAGGCCAATCAGCGCGGCGGCCACCGCAAAATCGAGCCCCCAACGCTCGGTCGCCTCGATGGGCACCGGAATGAAATAGCCGATGATCGACGCGCCAACCCAGGCCGAATAAATCGTCACGCTGGCCCCCAGCAGATAGCCCAGACCTATCCCGTCGCTGCCCATGCGCCGCATACTCAGCGCCCAGCTCATGTCGTTGATGAAAAACAGCGTTCCCAGACGCGGCAGCAACCCGGTCGCCCGAAACGCCGGCGCCAGCGTCGCGCCCATCAGCAGATAACGCGCATTGACGGCAAAAACCGCAATCAGCAGCGACGGCAAGGACATGCCCGGTGCCCAGCGCTCCAGCGCCACGAACTGCGCGGTCCCGGACGACACATAGGCACTCATCGCGATGGTCTGGGCCAGATCAAGCACGGGCTGCGCCAGCAAGCCGAACACGAACCCCCACGGCAACGCACCCAGCGCCAGCGGCCAGGACTCTTTTGAACCAAGCTGGATGTCACGCCATCGGTAAGCGCGGTGCTTGCCACCAGGCACCGGAGAGGCATCCGGGGAAGCAGCGGGAGAGGAGGATTCGGTCATGAGGCCACGGTCGTGTTCAACAATTTGCCGGGCGACACGCACGGTCAGCTAACATCGATGGAAAGGAACCTGATGATACCGCCCGACCAAGAACCAATGCCGTCTCGCTGGGACTCTTCCGTCGACACGGAAAGTCTCGGGCAGATCGTCGGTCGCATTACGCTTTTATTTCTGCGCGCCGTCATTGTGCCCGCTGGTCTGGCCAGCGTGCTCAGTCTGTTCGCGTCGGTCTGGTGGTTGGCCGATCTGGCCGTGCATTTCCGGCTGCAGTATTTGCTGATCGGCATCATCGGCCTGCTGCCGATGCTGTTGCTCAAGCGCTGGTGGCTGAGTGCGCTCGCCGCGCTGTGCATTGCACTCAACTTTGTCCCGGTTGCCTATTACTTTCAGCCCGCCCAGGCCAGGCCGGTGCCGACCACGGCATCCATGGTCCACCACGCAGTGCCGCCTCAGCTCAGCGCCACGAGCCTGGCGACGCCACGCCGCCGCCCGGTCCGGATTGCCAGCCTGAATGTGTTCGTGCTGAACAGCAATTTCGCCGGGGTCGTCGCCTGGATGCAGGCCGATCAACCCGACATTGTGGTTCTCGTCGAAGCAAGCAAACTATGGCAACAGGAGATGCGTCAACGGGCCACGGCCTGGCCTTATCAACATCTGATCAGCCGCCCCGGGCGCAGCGGCAAACTCATCATGTCACGCCTGCCGATTGCGCAGATCGACCTGGTCGATGAATCGCCGATCCGCTCCCCGACGCCGGTCGCCACGTTCGCGCTGCCGGGCGCGCCGTTTCGCCTCGCGGTCATCCACACGATCTGGCCGATGGGTGAAGCCCGTACGGCAGCCCGCGACCATTCGCTGATCGGCCTGCGTCAGATTGCCCGGACCGGTGAACTGCCGCTGATCGCGATGGGGGATTTCAATATTTCGCCGTTCTCGCCGCGCTTCGCGCCCATCGTCAGTGACGGCGTATTGCGCCGGGCTACCGCTGGCCGCGGCTGGCTGCCAACCTGGCCGGTGTTTTTTCCGGCCGCCGGCATTCAGATCGATCACTTGCTGGTCACGCCAACGGTGGCGGTCGATGCCGTTCGCACCCGGAGCGAACTGGGCTCGGATCATCGCGCGGTTATTGCCGATCTGCAGATTCCAATGACTGATTCGCCAGCAAAGAGAGCCAACCAGCGTCAAGCGGCAACTAAAAGACAAAAACTGTTACGTGCCGGGAACGACTTTCCCGCGCAATAAGAGGTAGATTGAGGGTCACTTCATCGCGTCCGCGCCCGGGCGGAAAACCCATGAACACGAATACCGAACACCCCGAAAGCCCGCGGACTCCCCTGCGCAGCATTCAGCTTGGCGCCGTGCAATGCCCGTGCTGCAGCACACCGATGCCGGCGCTGGAACTGCCCACCGAAGTCCATCAACTGATGGGGGGGGGGTTCACCTGCCCACCCTGCCATACCCGATTGGACAAGTGGGGCGAACCGGTGCCAGACAACACACCGGCCGCCTGATCAGCCGTTTCAGCCGGTAACGGTCTGGGCGAGTTCGCCCTTCGTGTAGCGCTCGACCATGACCGACAAACCGATCGGCTTGATCTTGCTGCCCTGCCCGGCACAACCAAACTCCTGATAACGCTGACGGACGATTTCGCTGGCCGCAGCACGCGCCGGCTTGAGGTAATCGCGCGGATCGAACTTGTCGGGGTTTTCACCCATGTAGCGGCGAATCGCTGCCGTCATCGCCAGGCGGATGTCGGTATCGATGTTGATCTTGCGCACGCCGTACTTGATGGCTTCCTGAATTTCTTCGACCGGCACGCCATAGGTTTCTTTCATGTCGCCACCGAACTCGCGAATGACGGCGAGCAGGTCCTGCGGCACGCTGGACGAGCCATGCATCACCAGATGGGTGTTGGGCAGACGCTCGTTGATTTCCTTGATGCGCGAGATGGCCAGAATGTCACCGGTGGGCTTGCGGGTGAACGTGTAGGCACCGTGGCTGGTCCCGATGGCGATGGCCAGCGCATCAACCTGCGTGCGCGCGACGAAATCGGCAGCCTGCGACGGATCGGTCAGCAATTGCTCGCGCGTCATCGTGCCCTCGGCACCGTGACCGTCTTCCTTGTCGCCTTTCATGGTTTCAAGTGAGCCGAGACATCCCAACTCGCCTTCAACGGTGACGCCAACCTTGTGCGCCATGTCGACGACGGTTTTCGTCACGTCGACGTTGTAGTCATAGCTGGCAATGGTTTTGCCGTCTGATTCGAGCGAACCGTCCATCATGACGCTGGAAAAACCGAGGTCGATCGCGCCCTGACAGATGGTCGGCGACTGGCCGTGATCCTGGTGCATCACGATGCGGGCATTCGGATAGGCTTCCACGGCGGCCTGAATCAGGTGCTTCAGGAAAGGCTCGCCGGCGTATTTGCGGGCACCGGCCGAGGCCTGCATGATGACAGGCGCGTCCAGCTCTTCGGCCGCGCTCATGATGGCCTGCACCTGCTCCAGGTTGTTGACGTTGAAGGCGGGAATCCCGTAGCCGTTTTCGGCGGCGTGGTCCAGCAACTGGCGCATGGATACGAGGGGCATTGACTTTCTCCTAAGCAATTAGTGTTCAGTATGCGATAACGAGATTATCGCTGATCTGACTGGCGCTGAGGACGAACTATGTCTCACAGCGGCGTTGAAGGTGTATCAGTTCGTTTTATAGGTCAGCGCCGTCACGAACGAAACGTCGGTCCGATCCAGATCCGGACCGGGGTCCGTGTTGTAGCGCACGCTCAGATTGGTCGAAATACTCAGCTTTTTATTGATCCCGACCGACAGACTCATGTCGAGCTCACCGCGGTACAGGCCCTCAGTGGTCAGATTGCGGTAGGCAACCAGCCGTTGTTTGAAGGTCGTATTGGGCGTGAAACGATGAAAAGACTCCATGCCCATCAATAATTCAAAGCGCGAATACCGGCTGCGTAACGAGCCAGCGACTTCATTGGGCTCGGTAAACCGGTCTTGAGCGTAACCGAAACCGGAAAACAAATCGAACCGCCGGTCTTCGGAGCGAATCAGGTGGATACCGCCGCCGTTACCGAAAGTGTACCGGGACTGAATTTTGGCGCCCGTATCACGCAAGGCCTCGGCCTGACCGAAGCCGTAGACGCCGCGGCGGTTGATTTCACGCTGATAGCGGGCACCGAGCCGGCCGACCTCGCCGGTGGTGGCGCCATCGGCGCGGGAAATTTCAACCTTGCTGTAAAAATCGAGCTTGTCGACCGCACTTCGGCGCACCGAGTCGGTGGCCAGCGAAACCGACGAATTCTCGCTGTTACCCGTCGAAAAATTGGTGCCGATACCCAACTGATGCCGCCACTGATTATCGGAGACTTCATTGGCCTGGGCGGCCGCCAGGCCCGG
Organism: uncultured Burkholderiaceae bacterium; assembly: GCA_963976885.1. Classification (GTDB taxonomy): domain Bacteria; phylum Pseudomonadota; class Gammaproteobacteria; order Burkholderiales; family Burkholderiaceae_E; genus JAUIAI01. The sequence goes on along the minus strand of CAXBNM010000019.1, from coordinate 16,016 downwards.
GACCAGCATCATGGCTGCTCCCGTCAGCAAACCGCGATGCAAAGTCTGCTGCCACGCCATCAAGTCAGGATTTCTCGCCGATGCGCACAATGGTCAGCGAATTCGTGCCGCCGGACTTACCGATGGGATCGCCGATCGTGATGACGACGAGATCCCCATTTTCAACCACTTTGGCTTCCAGCAACTTGTTCTCGGTTTCGAGCAGCAACTCCTTGCGGGTACTGGTCTGTTGCATCAGGATCGGATGCACTTCGCGATACAGGGTCAGGCGCCGGCGCGTGCTCTCTTCCGGCGTCAGCGCGTAAATCGGCACGCCCGAATCGAGCCGCGACATCCACAAGGCGGTCGCCCCCGACTGCGTCAGCGCGACAATGGCCTTGACCCCCATATGATGCGCAATGAACAGCGCACTCATGGCGATTGATTGATCGATACGCGTGAAGGTGCGATTCAGAAACTCGGTATCGAGCGGCACATTCTGCGATTTATCGGCCTCACGGCAGACCCGGTCCATGGCCTCCACCGCTTGCACCGGGTAGTCGCCGGCAGCCGTCTCGGCAGACAACATCACCGCGTCGGTACCGTCGAGCACGGCGTTGGCCACATCGCTGACTTCGGCACGCGTGGGCACCGGGGAGTGAATCATTGATTCCATCATCTGCGTGGCAGTGATGGTCAGCTTGTTCATCTCGCGGGCCAGCCGGATCATGCGCTTTTGCAGCGCCGGCACCGCCGCATCGCCTACTTCGACGGCCAGGTCGCCACGCGCGACCATGATCGCATCGGAGGCGCCGAGAATTTCCTCGAGGTTGTCGATGGCTTCGTAGCGCTCGATCTTGGCCACCATGCGGGCCCGGCCGCCGGCGGCGCGGGCCAGTTCGCGAGCCATGTACATGTCGGCCGCATTTTTCGGAAACGACACGGCGATGAAATCGGCTTCGAATTTCACCGCGGTGCGGATGTCATCCATGTCTTTGGAGGTCAGCGCCGGAGCGGACAACCCGCCGCCCTGCCGGTTGATGCCTTTGCGGTCCGACAGGTCTCCGCGCATGCTGACCGTGCACTCGATGGTGGTGGCGGTCACCTTGTCGACCGTCATCATCATGCGCCCGTCGTTCAGCAGCAAGGTGTCGCCGGCCGCGACATCATTGACCAGATCGGGATAATCGAGACCGACTCTGGTCTGATCGCCTTCTTCGCAATCGATGTCGAAGGTGAACTTGTCGCCCTTCTCCAGCTGAATCGGGCCGTCCTTGAACTTGCCGATGCGGATCTTCGGACCCTGCAGATCGGCCAGAATGCCGATATCCCGGCCCAGGCGCTGTGCCGTTTCCCGGACCGTGTTGACGGCGGCGGTGTGCTGATCGGCCGTGCCGTGCGAGAAATTGACCCGCACCACATTCATGCCGGCCAGAATGAGCTGCTCCAGCTTTTCGGGAGAGCTAGACGCCGGGCCGATGGTGGCGACGATTTTGGTTGCGCGCGGAACGGGAGTAAACATCGCTGGCCTTTAGGGTGAGTTCAACGCCTATTGTGCCCGAGCACCAGTCACTCGCGGGCCTTCCCGGTTTCATCAAGCGGTTTCGAATGGCGCTGTCTCGAAAGCGCGACGACGGCGCCGACCGCCGGCAGCAAGCCAGGCGCCGGCAGACGCAGTCAACGCCGCCGGATCGGCCAGCGGCGGGCGCCAGTGCTGCAGCGCCGCTGCTCGGACGCCAGCCGGTCGGGCTCAGGCCCGTTCGGTCAGGGCGACCACGGCCGGCAACGGGTTGCCTTCCAGGAACTCCAGGAACGCGCCACCACCGGTAGAGATGTAGTCGATCTGGTCGGCGATCTGGTATTTGGCAATGGCGGCCAGCGTATCGCCACCGCCGGCAATGGAAAAGCCGGGCGAGCTGGCAATGGCACGGGCCACCGTTTCTGTGCCGGCCGCAAAGGCATCGAACTCGAACACGCCAACCGGGCCGTTCCAGACGATGGTGCCGGCTTGCTCCAGAATGCTGGCCAGTTTCTCGGCGGTTTGCGGACCGATATCGAGAATCAAGTCATCGGCAACCACCTGATCGGCCGCCTTGGCCGTCGCCTCGGCCGTCGCCGAGAAGGATTTGGCACAGACCACATCCACCGGAATCGGCACTTCGGCGCCGCGCGCCTGCATCATGCTGATGATTTCGCGCGCTTCTTCGACCAGATCGGGCTCGGCCAGTGACGCGCCGATGGGCTGACCGGCAGCCAGCAGGAAGGTATTGGCAATGCCGCCACCGACGATCAGGCGATCGACCTTGCCGGCCAGCGACTTGAGAATCGTCAGTTTGGTGGAAACCTTGGAGCCGGCAACAATGGCGACCAGCGGTTTGGCGGGTTGCCCCAGCGCCTTGCCCAGCGCATCGAGTTCGGCCGCCAGCAACGGACCGGCGCAGGCTATGGGTGCCAGCCGTGCAATACCGTGCGTGGTTGCCTCGGCACGGTGAGCGGTGCCGAAAGCATCATTGACGTAAATATCGCAAAGCGCCGCCATTTTCCGGGCCAGCGCTTCGTCGTTCTTTTTCTCGCCGACGTTACCGCGGCAGTTTTCGAGCATCACGACCTCGCCGGGCGCAACCTCGAAGCCGCCGTCGACCCAGTCGGCCTGCAAGCGCACGGGAATGCCCAGCAGGCCGCCAAGAGCCTCGGCCACCGGCCGCAGACTATCGGCCGCCGTGAGCGCCCCTTCTTTGGGACGCCCGAGGTGGGAGGTAACCATAACGGCGGCTCCGGCCTCCAGGCAATGCCTGATGGCCGGCACCGAGGCCCGGATTCGTGTGTCATCTGTGATGGCCCCTGCATCATCGAGGGGGACATTCAGATCGGCGCGGATGAATACCCGCTTGCCAGCCAGTTGCTGCTCAGTGAGCCGTTTGAAGTTCATCCCTGCTCCGTTCAGGCCGACACCAGTGCCATCGTCGTGTCGAGCATCCGGTTCGAGAAGCCCCACTCGTTGTCGTACCAGCTGCAAACCTTGACCAGCTTGCCGCTGACCTTGGTCAGGCTGGCGTCATAGGTGCTGGAAGCCGGGTTGTGGTTGAAGTCGATGGAAACCAGCGGTGCGTCGGTGTAGTCGAGCACGCCTTTGAGCGGACCGTTCGAGGCGGCCTTGAGCACTTCGTTCACTTCCTGCAGCGTGGTTTCGCGGCTGGCGGTGAAGGTCAGATCGACAATCGACACGTTGATGGTCGGCACCCGCATCGCGTAACCGTCGAGACGGCCAGCCAGTTCGGGCAACACCAGACCGACGGCTTTGGCAGCGCCGGTGCTGGTCGGAATCATCGAGCTGGTTGCCGAGCGGGCGCGCCGCAGATCGGTGTGATAGACGTCGGTCAGGACCTGGTCGTTGGTGTAGGCATGGATGGTGGTCATCAGGCCGGTTTCAACGCCGATGGCATCGTTCAGGGGCTTGACCAGCGGGGCCAGACAGTTGGTCGTGCACGAAGCATTGGAAATGACCGTGTGCTCGGGCTTGAGCACATCGTGGTTGACACCGAACACCACGGTGGCATCGACGTCATTGCCGCCCGGTGCCGAAATGATGACTTTCTTCGCGCCACCGGCGAGGTGGGCGCTGGCCTTTTCCTTGCTGGCAAAAAAGCCCGTGCATTCCAGCACGACATCAACGTTCAGGTCTTTCCAGGGCAGCTTGGACGGATCACGTTCGGCCAGCACGCGGATGCGGTCGCCGTTGATGATCATGTGATCGCCTTCCACCGACACTTCAGCGTTGAAGCGGCCATGGGCGGTGTCGTACTGAGTCAGGTGCGCATTGATGTCCGCATTGCCCAGATCGTTGATGGCGACGATTTCGATCGGATGCTTCTTGCCGCCTTCGTAGTGGGCCCTGAGAATGTTGCGGCCGATGCGGCCGTATCCGTTAATGGCAACGCGAGTGGTCATCTTGAACCTCGATAAAGTGAAAAATCAGTTGTGCTGACGGGCTTTTTCAATAGCCGCCATCACGGTATCTGCAACATTGTCGGCGGTCAGTCCGAACAGCTTGAAAATCTGCCCGGCGGGAGCCGACTCACCAAAGCGATCAACGCCGACTACTGCGCTCACGCCGTACTTCCACCAGAAATCGGTGACACCGGCCTCGACCGCGATTCGCGGCAGATTTTCCGGCAGAACGTTCTCTTTGTATGTGACTTCCTGCCGATCGAAAACCGAACAGCTGGGCATGGACACCACCCGCACCTCGACATTACGGCCAGCCAGCACCTCACGAGCCTGCATCGCCAGCTCGAGCTCGGAGCCGGTGGCGATGATGACCGCCTGGGCCTCGGCCGCATCGCGCAGGATGTAGGCACCCCGGTTGATGGCTTCGATCTGGGCGTCGGAGCGGGTCTGGGCGGTGACGCCCTGCCGGCTGAGCAGCAACGCACTCGGGCCGTCATTGCGGCCGATGGCGCTCATCCAGGCCACCGCGGTTTCAACGGTATCGCCCGGACGCCAGACGTCCAGCCCGGGGATCAGCCGCAGGCTGGCCGCATGCTCAACGGCCTGATGGGTCGGCCCGTCTTCGCCCAGACCAATCGAGTCGTGAGTGAAGACATGGATGACGCGCAGCTTCATCAGCGCCGCCATCCGGATCGCATTGCGCGAATAATCGGAGAAGGTCAGGAAGGTGCCGCCATAGGGAATGAAGCCGCCGTGCAGCGCCATGCCGTTTTCGATCGCGGCCATGCCGAATTCGCGGACACCGAAATTGATGTGCCGACCGGGCACGATCTGCCCGTCCGGCGCAGCGCGCAGCGGTTCGGCGCCATCAAACTGGGTCAGATTACTGCCGGTCAGGTCGGCCGAGCCGCCAATCAGTTCCGGCACCCGCGGGCCGAACTGGTTCAGCGCCAGCTGCGAGGCCTTGCGGGTGGCGATCTTGGCCGGCTTGCTGGCTGCGGCCTCGAGCGCGGCATCGAACGCATCGTCGATCTGACCTGAAAGCCGACCGGCCATGCGACGCTCGAACTCGGCTGCCAGCACCGGCTCGGCCTTTTCGTAGGCCTTGAATCGTTCGGTCCATTCGGCCTGACGCTGCTGGCCGGCTTCACGCGCATCCCAGCTCTGGCGAATGGTTTCCGGAATTTCGAACGGCGGATGAGACCAGCCCAGGGCTTCACGGGTGAGCGCGATTTCTTCGTCGCCGAGCGCCTCGCCATGGGCCTTGCTGGTGCCGGCGCGATTGGGCGAACCCTTGCCGATGACCGTCTTGCAGCAGATGAGCGTCGGGGCAAAGCGGCCGTCACGACCTTCGCGGGCCCATTTGGCGGCCTGCGCAATGGCGGCATCCAGCGCCGCCACATCATGGCCGTCTACCGCCTCGATGACATGCCAGCCATAGGCCTTGAAGCGGCCCACGGTATCGTCGCCAAACCAGGCGTCGGTATTGCCGTCGATGGAGATATTGTTGTCGTCATACAGCGCGATCAGGCGCGACAGACCCAGCGTACCCGCCAGCGAGCAGGACTCGTGCGAGATGCCTTCCATCAGGCAACCATCGCCCAGGAACACATAGGTCAGGTGATCGACGATGTCATGGCCGGGACGATTGAACTCGGCGGCCAGATGGCGCTCGGCCAGGGCCATGCCGACCGCGTTGGCCACGCCCTGCCCCAGCGGGCCGGTGGTGGTCTCGACCCCCGGGGTCACACCGACCTCCGGATGGCCAGGCGTACGGGAATGCAGCTGCCGGAACGCCTTCAGATCGTCGATGGACAAGTCGTAGCCGCTCAGATGCAGCAAGCCGTAGAGCAGCATCGAACCATGGCCATTGGACAGCACGAAGCGATCCCGGTCCGGCCAGGACGGGTCTACGGGGTTGTGTTTCAGGTGTCCTGACCAGAGGGCAACGGCAATCTCGGCCATTCCCATGGGCATGCCGGGATGCCCTGAGTTGGCGCGCTGAACGGCATCAAAGGCGAGTACCCTGAGGGCATCGGCCATAGGCTGAGTATCGATGAGTTAGCTCCAGTCAGTAGGTAATACGCAAGCAGTCGCCGTCAATGCCACTGCCTGATTCAAGGGTTCCCTGTTCTGCGGCAGATGCCTGGGAAGTCGACCAGGCACCGGACCGGTCGCGGACCAGCCTTGCGGCGCCCCGGGTCGAAGCATCCTTGCCTGAACAGGGCAATTGTGTGATGGTAACAAATCGAGCGTGGGCTATACTTTCGCCCCCTTTTGCGCTGACCTATAGGCGGGCCCCCGGAATCATGCAAGGACTACACCTGACTGCAGACCTGTATCACTGCAAGTGCAACAGCGAACTGCTGGTCGTGGCTGATCAACTTTCGACATTGTGCAAGAACCTGGTTGAGCAAGCCGGCCTGACCACGGTTGATGAGAAATTCTTCAGTTTCCCCGAATACGAAGGCGAGCCCGGCGGCGTCACCGGCGCCGTTTTACTGGCCGAATCTCATTTGGCCTTGCATACATGGCCTGAACGGGCCGGCGTCACGCTCGACGTTTACGTATGTAATTTTACTACCGACAACTCGATGAAAGCCGAGCAACTGCTCGACAATCTGATCATCGCCTTTGCCCCCGAAAGCCAGAACACCAACCGCATTCTGCGGGGTTCGGCCGACCCGGAAAGCAAGGCCGACGAGTTGCTGATTGAATGGCTCAATCCGTACGCGGCGTATGGCTACCGGGCTCTCAAGCGCCTGGAAACCACCCGCACGCCCTACCAGACGCTCGAAGTATTCGACACGCCGCAGTTCGGCAAATTGTTCCGGCTCGATGGCTGCTACATGACCTCCGAGCGCGACGAGTTTTTCTATCACGAGCCAATCATCCATACCGCGGCCATTTCCCATGACAAGCCGCGCAAGGCCCTGGTAATTGGCGGCGGTGACGGCGGCTCGAGCGAAGAATTGCTCAAGCACGACAGCATCGAACGGGTACTGATGGTCGAACTCGACCCCGAAGTGGTGCGCGTAGCCAAAGAGTATCTGGGCAAGGTTCATCGCGGCGCCTTCGACGACCCGCGCCTTGAAGTGATGATCGGCGACGGCTACAAATTCGTTGAAACCACCACCGAAAAGTTCGACATCGTGGTGCTCGACCTGACCGACCCCGATACACCTGCTCACGCTCTTTACACTCAGAAATTCTTCGAACTGATCAAGCGGGTCATGAATGAAGGCGCATTTCTGACCCTGCATATCGGCTCACCGATTTTCAAGCCCGAAGTTGTGGCCCGCCATGTGACCTCGCTGAAAGCGGTGTTCAAACATGTGCGGCCGATGGGCGTGTACATCCCGCTGTACGGAACCTACTGGGGTCTGGCGTGCGCGTCCGACAGCACTGATCCGCTGGCCATCACTGCCGCCGAAGTCGACAAACGTCTGGCTGAGCGTCAGATCAAGGATCTGGAGTTCTACAACGGCCAGATGCACCACGCGGTTTTTGCGCTGCCCAACTATTACCGGCGCATCGTTGATGGTGATGACACCCAGAATCTATCTGCCGCCTGAGGATCAGCGCGAAACCTCGGTCACGCTCGACCCGGAGCAAAGCCAGTACCTTTGTCAGGCACTGCGGCTCCGGGTCGGCGAAGCCTTGCTCGTTTTCGACGGCGGCGGTCGGCGGCGCCGGGCCCGACTCGTCAGCGCCGACCGCAAATCGGCAAAGATCGAGCTGCTCGAATCCGAACCCGGCCTGCCGGTCGGGTCGTTGGCACTGACGCTGGTCCAGGGGGTCGCCACCGGTGATCGCATGGATTGGATCATCGAAAAGGCCGTCGAAATCGGCGTGCGCACCATCGTGCCGGTCATGTGCGAACGCGGCGGCGTCAAACTGAGCGAAGACCGCGCCCGCAAACGTCACCTGCACTGGCAGCGCATTGCCGTGGCCGCGTGTCGCCAGTGCGGCCGGGACGATCTGCCGGCCCTGCACCCGGTACAAGCGCTGCCCGCCTGGCTGCGCCAACGCGCCCTGCCCGCCACCGGCACAGACCTGAGCTTCATGATGGCACCCGGTGCGGTGGCCTCGCTGGCCAGCCTGCTGGCAGCATCAGCAGCCCCTGCGGCGTCCGATCAGCCCCCCGGCGACGCGGACAACACCACCGCAGTGACCATTCTGGTCGGCCCGGAAAGCGGGCTGAACCAGGCCGAAACCGACGCAGCCATTGCCGCCGGCTTCACCCCGGCCGGACTGGGTCAACGGGTCTTGCGCACCGAGACCGCCGGACTGGTAGCCGCCACCGTCGCCCAGGTGGTCCTTGGCGACCTGCACTGAGCGACGCAATCGCCGCCGCCCGGGCGCATCTGACGCTGGCTAACATTTCAAGCCTTGATAATGTGCGGACAATCCGGGTACCGTGCCGGCTGGCCAAAAACACCACGGAGAAAGCCATGAATATTATGAACACGGTCCTCGGCGCAATCGGCGGCGGCGGCGAAGGCGGCAGCAATCAACTTCTTTCCGCCGTCATGGGCATGCTCAACGGCAATCCGGATGAAGAAGGCAATGCCATCGGCGATCTGCTGGGCCAGTTGCAGGCCGGCGGCCTTGGTGAAACCGTGCAATCGTGGCTGGGTTCGGGCGAGAACCTGCCGATTTCGGCAGATCAAATCAGCAGCATTCTCGGCGAAGGCAAGCTGGCCAGTCTGGCGCAGCAAGCCGGACTGTCGGTCGACCAACTCCCCGGTCAACTCGCTGACTTGTTGCCGCAGGCGGTCGACAGAATCACGCCGGACGGTCAGATTCCTTCGGGCAATCTCGACCTCGGCAGTCTTGGCTCGATGCTGAGCGGCTTCCTGGGTAAATAAGCTCAGAGCAACAAAGATCGGCAACAAAAAAGGCGACCCGCGGGTCGCCTTTTGCGTCTGGCAACGGACAGCGCAAGCTCAGGTGTGCCGGGCAATGGAATAGAAAACCCTGAACCCGGTGCTCTGGTCATCAAAATAGTCGGCGGCGTCGCGAAACACGTCGAGCAGACTGTTGCGGGCCGTGGCATCGAAGGTTTCGAGGTCGGGCAACTTTTCCAGCACGATGACGAAACCGGGTTTATCGGCGCGCCGGCTCGCCGACAAATCTGTCAGGCAATCGTAGAGCGCATCAAGATTGCGGCCAAAGTGTTCAGGCAGTCCGAAGCCATCACCAATGGCGGCCATCACCGACTTCTTGTCGGTAGCCGCCGAGCAATCGGCATACAGAAAAGTCTGGTCTTCGCCCTCGGCGGCGCGGCGTAAACCTTTCAGGTCGTACGCACTGAGCGGCAGTACGGCCTGTGCAGGAATATTGGACAACACGCTCATCGGACATCCTCAACGATCAACCGAAAGGTTTCATAGTGGTCGCGGGTGTAGTAGTACTCGACAGGCTTGGCTGCGGGCCCGCCGGCCACAATCCGTCGCGCGCCACGATGATTGACCCCGGGCGTTTTCACGGTGTACTCACGGTAATAGCCGCGATCCTGCAGTGGCAAGCGTTTTTCGCGATTGCCGAAGGTTGTGCCGTCTTTTTCGTAAGGAAACGGACCGCCCTGGCGGATCAGGGCGAGTGTCTGGCGTGCCTGTTCGGGCAAGGCCGATTCGGCAATCGTGTGGCCGTCGCGCGCGGCCGCATCCGGGTTGGCCGGCGTGGAGGCGGTAGGCGCGGCATTGTTGCCGGCGTTTGGCGTCAGGCCGGGCAGGTTGACGCCAAAATAGCTCAGTACGGCAATGCCGAGGGCGAGCACCAAAGTAATCAGTCGGGAACGTGTCATCGCTCCGATGCTAAAGCACTTTGCCCGTTGCGCAACCCAAAGATTGAAATTAAAAAATTGCGGCCTCAGGCGCCTCTTTCAGGCGCCCCCCTGCCGCAACCAAGTCAAACCGGAATCTGACTCGCATCGTCTTCGGCCAGACACAGGGTTTTGATCCCATCGTTGCGGTCAGGCTGCGTGACCGGCTGCTCACCTTGCGCCGGCGATGAACCGCCAACCGCGGCAATGGCCCGATCAATCGTTGGCTTCTGGTCAATCAGGACCAACTCGCCAACTCGCAACATTTCGACAAACTCTTCGCGATCAAAGGATTGCGCGAAATCCGGAAAGCGCGACAAGGCAAAAAGCTTGCGTGCCGGACTGACAAAGGCCAGCTTGACCGCAATTGGCGCAATCCCCTCAAGCCGCAATTCAAAACGCTGGCCGCGACGCAGCTCATCGACCTGCGAATCGAAGGCCGAGCGTGCCGGCGCCGGCGCAGGCCCGGCCGCATCAGATTGGTCGCTGACCGCTTGCCTGAACGTCACCCGTCCGTCCTTGCCAAGCTGGATCGCGCGGGCCGCGGCGGCGGCCCCGTTATGTTTGGCCCGATCGATGATTTTGGTGTGCCATTTCATCAGTTCATCGAAGAAACGTGCGTGTTGCTGCTCGGTGCCGTCGATGGTTTTGAGGCCGGCGGCCAACCCGCCTATCAGCTTGGGCAACATCACCGCCATCTGGGTGACTTCCTCTGGCGTTTTGGGCGTGATGGTCCAGAGCAGTTGCTCGGCCGTGTTCAGTCGTGCCGACCAGTACACCTCTTCACCATTGCGCCGATCTTCCAAGCGGGCCGTAATCATTACCTCAACCCACCAATCCTGCAAAAACGCATCGATGAATTCGGGCGTCTCATCGTCACAGCGAGCGCTCAGTTCGGCGCCGGCCATTTCCCGGGCAACCGCCTCAGCTTCATCCCGCTCGGTGGAGCGCACCAGCTCGGCCAACTGAATCGAGCGTCGCTCGTTCTCGGCGGCCTCCAGCAGATCGAGCTTGCTCAACCCTTTCTCGAACACCGCCAGATCGCGGTCAAACTCATCCAGAATGGCGTCGATCAGTTTGACCAGCCCGCTCGTAAACGCACTGCCCTCGGCGGCATTGGTCTCCGGGTCGCAACTGATGTCGGTAGCGCGATCGATCAGCCGCCGGATCGGATGCTGGCGCGACGCGAAAAAGCTCCGATCCAGCAAAGCAGCCTTGACCGCCACAACCTGCAAGCGCAACAACTGATTCTTGACCGGCGGCGGAATGCGCGGATCCTGGTAGAGAAAGTCGAAGATCAGCGAGACGATCTCGACGGTCAACTGATCAAGCGGCGAACCCTTCTCACGGGCATGTGCGGTCAGATCGCGCAGACTCGGCGCTTGACCGAGCGGCCCGGTCTGCATCGTGTCCAGCGCTTCGATCAGTTCGGCTTCGGGTTCGGGCAGCGGCAGATCGGCGACCCCGAAATTCTCCGGCTCGGTGAGCATCTGCACGGCCGAGGCTCGGGCCTCCTGACCGCCCGCGGCCACTTCCCGGGCGAGCGCTTCAAGAATGGCCTCGCGTTCGGGACCATTTTTCGGCAAGACAAATGTTTCCGCGTCCGGATCATCATCGGGCTCGGATTCGTGGTCCTGATAGGGTTTGCCGGTATCCGGATTGATCTGCACCCGAGCCTTGATGCGTGGCAACACATCGGCAGTGCGCAGATGCTCGTTGGCGCCCGAATAAACGGTGTTCAGTTGTTCGGCAATATAGGGCGCAAACGCATCAAGCAACGCACTCTTGACCAGCGGTTCGCTGCCCAACGGATCGACAGCGGCATTGAGCGCCTCGAAAACGGCTTCTGGGGCGGCCGGATGCGCGGTCTCGTCAAACCAGTCGCGGTTTGCCAACGCGGCCAGGCGCGCCCGCATGCCCAATACTTCGTTCGGATCCAGTTTGCTGCGTGCCCGCTCAATCAAGGCCTGCACCCGCAACTTGTCGCGCATTTCGGCGTCATCGACCAGCGCCAGCTCCTGCGCGTCAGGTTCGACGTCGAAGCGGTTCACCGACTTGCCCGCCAGGCGCTGATTGAACAGCGCGACAAACGAGTCGCGAAACCGCGCCTCGATATCGATCCGGTGCAATTTGATGACGGCAACCGCATCGAGAAGAACCCGCTGCTCATCGCGATCAGAACGCCGCGCGGCAAGTTCGGCAAGCTCTTCGCTCATACGACTGAGCGCAGCGGCGATCATCTCGCTCATCCGGGACACGATGCCCGCGCGGCTCTGTTCAAGCAACTCGGCGCGACGTGCCGGGCTGATGGTCAGTTCATCGATTGGGTCGGTAGGTGGCGCTTTGGACGACGCGCCACGATGATCCTTATTTGGCAGCATGATGGGGGAGTTTTTTTCCGAAGCGGTTCACCCCGTAACGGTAGATAGACGCTGCCGGCCGGTCAATCGGCCGGCGATGACCGGCCAGTTACCGGCCCGAATCGGCCGACCAACGGTCAGTCGATCCGACTCCCCTCATTCACCCTGGCTTATTCAGCCATTGCTCTTGGCCGCGGCAACTTCCACCGCTGTCCACGCCGTCATGTTGACAACGCGCCGCACCGTCGCCGAAGGCGTCAGGATGTGCACCGGCCGCGCCACGCCGAGCAGTACCGGTCCGACAGCAATGTTCTGGCCGGCGGCGGCTTTCAGCAAGTTGTAAGCGATGTTGGCCGAGTCCAGATCGGGCAGCACCAACAGGTTGGCCTGCCCCTTGAGCGTGGTGCGCGGCATCATCTTGAGCAGCTGCTCGCGATTCAGCGCCAGGTCACCGTGCATCTCGCCATCGATTTCAAGCGCCGGAGCCTGCGCACGAATGATGGCCAGCGCCTGACGCACTTTTTCGGCGCTCGGATGTCGGGACGAACCGAAACTGGAATGCGACAGCATGGCGACGCGCGCCGGCATGCCAAATCGCTGCAATTCCTCAGCCGCCATCAGAGTCAGCTCGGCCAACTCCTCGGCGCTTGGCGTGTTGTTGACGTGCGTGTCGACCAGCGTGAGCTGGCTATTGGGCAGCATCAGCGTATTCATGGCCCCATAGACACTGGCGCCCGGTTTCTTGCCGATGACCTGATCAATAAAGAACAAATGCTCACCGAATGAGCCAAAGGTGCCGCAGATCATGCCGTCCGCTTCACCGCGGTGAATCATCATCGAGCCGATCAAGGTGTGGCGGCGACGAATTTCGGTACGCGCAATCTGCTCGGTCACGCCGCGCCGTTCGGTCATCTCGTGGTATTGCTCCCAGTACTCGCGATAGCGCTCGTCGCGATCCGGGTTGACCAGTTCGAAATCCACGTCGGGACGGATCCGCAAGCCCTGGCGCTCGATGGTCATATCGACGACGGCCGGGCGACCAATGATGATCGGCTTGGCAATGCCCTCGTCGACGACGACCTGCACCGCTCGCAACACACGCTCATCTTCACCTTCGGCAAAGACGATCCGGGCGTCGGGCGCATTGCGCGCTTCGGCAAAGATCGGCTTCATGAAGTTGCCGGAGTGATAGACAAACTGCTGCAGCTGCGTGCGGTAAACGTCGAAATTCTCGATCGGGCGCTTGGCCACGCCGCTGTCCATGGCCGCCTTGGCAACGGCCGGCGCCACCAGCGCGATCAGGCGCGGATCGAACGGTTTGGGAATCAGGTATTCCGGACCGAAAGCACTCTGCCCCACGCCGTAAGCTGCCGTGACCACATCGGACTGCTCGGCCCGCGCCAGTTCGGCCACGGCCTTGACCGCCGCCACTTCCATTTCACGGTTGATCGTGGTTGCGCCTACGTCAAGCGCGCCCCGGAAAATGAAGGGAAAACACAAGACGTTATTGACCTGGTTCGGGTAATCGGTGCGGCCGGTCGCGATGATGGCATCGTCACGTACCGACAAGACATCTTCGGGCAGGATTTCCGGATTCGGATTGGCCAGCGCAAAGATGAGCGGTCGCGGTCCCATGCGTGCCACCATCTCGGACTTGAGCACGCCGCCTGCCGACAAGCCCAGAAACGCATCGGCCCCGTCAATGACCTCACCCAGCGTCCGTTTGTCTGAGGGCTGCATGTAGCGCGCCTTCTTCTCGTCCATCAGCACGGTGCGGCCTTCATAGACCAGCCCCTCAAGGTCGGTCAGCCAGATGTTACTGAGCGACAGGCCCAGTTCGACCAGCAGATCAAGACAAGCCAGCGCGGCCGCGCCGGCGCCTGATACGACCAGCTTGATGTCACCGATTTTCTTGTCGACCACCCGCAGACCATTGAGCAGCGCTGCGCCGACAACGATGGCAGTGCCGTGCTGATCGTCATGAAAGACCGGAATCGACATCCGCTCACGCAGCTTGCGCTCGACGTAGAAGCAATCGGGCGCCTTGATATCTTCCAGATTCACCCCCCCGAAGGTCGGCTCGAGCGCGGCAATGATGTCAACCAGCTTGTCAAGATCGGTTTCATTGACCTCGAGGTCAAACACATCGATGCCGGCGAACTTCTTGAACAACACGGCCTTGCCTTCCATCACCGGTTTGCTGGCCAGCGCACCAATATTGCCCAGACCCAGTACTGCCGTGCCGTTCGTCACCACCGCCACCAGGTTGCCGCGCGCCGTGTACTTGAAGGCCGCATCGGGGTCGGCGACAATTTCCTCACAGGCCGCCGCCACACCAGGCGAATAGGCAAGCGCAAGATCGCGCTGATTGGTCAGGCTCTTGGTCGGCGTCACCGAGATCTTGCCGGGTTGGCCGGCCTGATGATATTCGAGCGCAGCTTTGCGCAGCTGGGGATCCATCGCCATAGTGGTTATATTTCCAGTGGTAGTCTTCAAGAATCAATGAGCCCGAGCGCGATCCGGCCGGTGGGCAATGAACGCCGACCTACATTCATGCAGCAGGAAAACCCCGCCACCGAAGCCAAGCCGTCCCTCGATCGCCGAATTGCGCATCTGGACATGGATGCATTCTATGCCTCTGTCGAGTTGCTCAAGCGCCCGGACCTGAAAGGACGCCCCGTGGCCATCGGCGGCCACGGCAATCCCGACTCCCGAGGTGTTGTCACCACGGCAACCTACGAGGCGCGCGCGTTCGGCATTCATTCCGGCATGGCGCTGCGCCGCGCCGCCCAGCTATGCCCGCATTGCGAGTTTCTGCCCACCGATTTCCCGGCCTACAGGAAAATGTCGGCCAGCTTCAAGCAAGCGGTGCGGCAGATCGCGCCACTGGTCGAGGATCGCGGCATTGATGAAATCTACATTGATCTGAGCGAACTGCCAGGGGTGCGCGCCGACCGTGGTGCGGCGGTTGCCGCCCGCCTGCAGGCCGCCGTACAGCGCGCCACCGGCGGCCTGACCTGCTCAATCGGCGTAGCCCCGAATAAGCTGCTCGCCAAAATGGCCTCCGAGTTCAACAAGCCCGATGGCGTCGCCATCATTGAAACCGACGAGATCGAGGCGCGGATCTGGCCCTTGCCGGTGCGCAAAATCAACGGGATCGGCCCCAAGGCCACCGACAAGCTGGCTCAGCTGGGCATCAATACCATTGGTGAACTGGCCGCGGTCGACGCCCATTGGCTGAGTCGGCGCTTCGGACGCAGTTACGGCCCGTGGCTGCACGAGGTGGCCTGGGGCCGTGACAGCCGGCCCGTAGTCACGCACAGCGAACCGGTTTCGCGCAGCCGCGAAACCACCTTCGACAAGGATATGCACCTGCACCACGACCGCGAGCAGCTGCAAACCATCCTGGAACGCCTGACCCACCAACTGGCCAGCGATCTGGCCTCTCGCCGGTACGCCGGCTCCACCATTGGCGTCAAGGTGCGCTACAGCGACTTCAGCATCACCACGCGTGATCTCTCCGTCGCCCAGGCCACCAACGATGGCCGTCAGGTGCTGCATGCGGTGCTGCACTGCCTTGGCAAAATTCCGGCCAATCGCCGAATCCGTCTGATCGGCGTCAGAGTCGGCGCATTGGTCAAGCTGACCGACCATGGCGCGCAGGCTCACAACACCTCGCCACTGGCCCTCGACCCGGCCGGCGCCAACCGGCCTGCCGACCCCAGCAGCACACGGTCCAGCGCCGACCCGTATACGCCGGACTTGTTCGGCTTTGATGAGCCTGGCACCTGAGCCAACACCTGTCGGTGCACAAACGGTTTGTTCGTGGCCTCTTCTCTGGTGATAATCGGGGTAGCAACTCCGAGCCACCCCCTCTCCCCCAAAGGCCTGCATGAGCTTCG
>CAXBNM010000018.1:0-25006 GCA_963976885.1 uncultured Burkholderiaceae bacterium | reverse complement strand
TGCTTGCTGCTTGGCCTGTTGGCCCTGGTGTCGGCGGCCAACGCGCAGCAACCGGTACCGGTGCCGGCTCTGCAGGCCCGGGTGACCGACCTGGCCGGTTTGCTGCAGCCCGCGCAAGTCAGCGGGCTTGAACAGCAACTGAGCGCCCTCGAGGCCGAGAAAGGGGCGCAACTGGCCTTGCTGATCGTGCCGACCACCGGCGCAGAAACCATTGAGCAATACGCGCTGCGCGTGGCCGAAACCTGGCAACTCGGGCGGGGCCAGGTCGAGGGCAAGGCCGTTGACGATGGCGTGTTGCTGCTGGTGGCCGCGCGCGACCGGAAAATTCGCATCGAGGTTGGTTATGGTCTCGAAGGGGCAATTCCGGACGCCTATGCCAAACGCATCATCGACGGCCAGATCACGCCGGCCTTTCGAAACGGTGACTATGCCGGTGGCCTGACTGCCGCCGTTGCTTCGCTCAGTGCGCTGATTCGCGGTGAGCCGCTGCCCGCGCCGGTCAAGAAGCGTTCGGCTGCGCGAGGTGACGACGGTTCCAACTATGTGGTGCCGATCTTTTTCGGCTTTGTGGTGGGCACCATCGCCATGGCCATTGTTGGCAAATTTTTCGGTACCACGATCGGCGTGGCGGCCAGCGTCATTGTGGCCTTGATGACGGCGCTGGCCTTGTTCGACGTGATTTTCAGCGCCGTTGGCACCTTCGTCGTGTTGTCGGTATTCGGGGGCGGCCGCATGAATCGTGTCGGCCGCCATACCTACCGCTCCGGCACGCCGGTGTTTCTGCCCGGCGGGTTTGGGGGGCGCGGCGGCGGTGGTGGCTTTGGTGGCGGCGGCGGTTTCGGCGGCGGTGGTGGCGGCTTCGGCGGCGGTGGGGCCAGCGGCGGCTGGTGAGCCGGCCGCGTTACTCCGGTCCGCTTGCGGCCGTGCGCAGTGCTTGCGACTAAATGCGGCCCGCCAGGCGCACCGCCGTTTGCCCTTTGCTGAGCCGACGTGACGGCATCACCAGCATGCAGTCATCGTGTGGCGTTACCACGGGCTGGTCACCGTCATGGCCAAGCAAGGTGCCGGCTTTGGCAATGACCTCGCCACCACTGTAGGGCTCGGTAAAGGTGAACTTGTCAGAGTTGATCGTCACCACATGATTGACCTTCCAGCTTTGCGTGGGCGGCAACGGCGCCCGGCCCATCTCGTTGGCGAAATCGTCGGCCACGGTGCCAGTCACACGCAGAAAGCGCAGCGCGCAATCGAGCGCGAGTTCGCCCGAGCTGGCCGCCCAGTGCTGACCACATTCGACCAGTAATGCATTGCGTGCGCTTTGCTCATCACTGAACGCGCGATAGTCGCGCATGCGGCGACCAGCGGCGTGGCCGGCATCGGTCACAATGGTTTCGGGCGTGCCGACCTGGCGGGCCAGCGTCTGGCCTTTGGCGCAAGGGCCGGCCATCATCAGCGCAATGGCCGGATGCTGCATCGAATGAATGTCGAGCAGCAGATCGATCTGATCGATCAGCGGGCGCACTTCACGGGCCCGCCGCAATTCAACCGAGTCACGGTTTGAGTTCAGCACCTCATCGGTCCAGAGCCGGTTGAAGTCTTCATCGACGAAACGTGAGGTGTTGGGGTTGGCGGGCGTGTAACTTTGGTAGGCCGCGACATTCATGAAGCCCAGACTCAGTTTGCCCCGTTGCGGCGTGACCTTGTTGCGCAATAACCAGTCGACGGCAATGGCACCACACAATTCATTGCCGTGTACCACTGCGCTGATCATGACATGCGGGCCGGGCGCAGCGGCCTCAAAGGTGAAGCAGTACGGAATGCCGATGTTGCCTTCTTTGTAGGCGCTGATATCGGGGTGGGGCAGTTCAAGCGGATATTCGTTGGGCGTGTCGGGGCTGGGCATGGGGTGGCTCCTGGGCAGAGTAGGCTGCGGTAGGCGATCAGGCGGTTGAGCTGGCGGCAATCAGGCGGGCCAGAAACTGGTCGGCCTGCAACAGTTGCTGCTGCGCAATCCATTCGTTGGGTTTGTGCGCCTGCTCAATGCTGCCCGGACCGCAAACCACTGCGGGAATGCCGACGGTTTGCGTGAACAAGCCCGCTTCGGTGCCGTAGGCAACTTTGGTCAGTGATTCGCTGTTGGCCAGTTCGCGCACCATGGAGACAAAACCATTCGTGGGTTGCGTCGACAGGCCGGGGAAGCCGGAGATATCGGTGAATTCGATATTGGCGTCGGCGCTGACGCTTTTCATCGCGGGCAGTAATTCGTTGGTCGCGTAGTCTTTGACCTCTTGCACCAGGCGGTCGATGTCGTCTTCAGGCAACGCGCGAAATTCGAAATCGAGCCGGCATTCTTCGGGCACGATGTTCAGCATCTGACCGCCGCGCAATACGCCCACGTGCGCAGTTGTGTGGGCAATATCGTAGAGTTCGTCACGGCGTCCTTCGCGTGCCAGTTGTCGTCCGAGGTCCTGAATGAAGACCGTCAGGCGTGCACCATATTCGGCCGCGTTGACCGCCGTTGGTGCAAGCGACGAGTGCGCCGCGGTGCCGGTCACAATGACGCGCAGCGATCGTTTGCCCTTGTGACCGATGACGACTTTCATGCTGGTGGGTTCACCGACAATACAACCCATCGGTTTGACTTCCCAGTTGGCCATTTGCGCGAGCAGCTTGCGCACGCCAACGCAGCCAACTTCTTCGTCGTAGGACAGCGCCAGTACGAATGGGCGTTGCAGACGGGCCTTCTGCATGGCCGGCACGCTGCTCAGCACCGACGCGATGAAGCCCTTCATGTCGGCCGTGCCGCGACCGCTCATCCGGCCGTCGGCGATGTGTGCCTTGAACGGATCGGTGTCCCATTGCTGACCATCAATCGGCACCACATCGGTGTGGCCGGACAGCACCAATCCGGGGATGTCCGCTGGACCGATTGTGGCCACCAGATTGGCTTTTTTGCCGGTGTCGTCAGGGATGCGTTGTGATGCAACGCCGCAATCTTCAAGCCACTGCGCGACGAAATCGATCAGTGCAAGGTTTGAGTGCCGGCTGGTGGTGTCGAAGCCGATCAGGTGCTCAAGCATCTTCTCGGTGTTCATGTTACCCATATTGCCCCTCGTCAAGTCGCGTTCGATTCGCTATGGTCAGCATCGTGCCAGATTCGGAAATCTTCGTTAACCCTATCTGCTGGAATTGCCATAGTATCCGTTTTGAAGGTGGCCTCGATGCCATCACAAGAGACTAACGAAAGACCAGAGGAGGAAGCATGAACCGCGTAACCTGTAACCGGGCCCGGCTGTCGGTCCTTTTGAGTGCTGTTTCTACCGTGGTGCTGGCCGGTCCGGTGATGGCCGAAGAGCTGCGCATCGGCGTGCCATCCGAAGTAACCTCGATGGATCCGCACTTCCATAACCTGACGCCGAACAATCAGGTGGCAAGGCAGATCTTCAGCGGCTTGATTCTGCAGGGGACGCGTCAGGAGCTGATGCCCGGTCTGGCCGAATCCTGGAAACCGATCGATCCGCTCACCTGGGAATTCAAGCTGCGTCGTGACGTCAAGTTTCATGACGGGTCCGATTTCAATGCCGACGATGTTCTGTGCACTTTTGAACGGGTGCCCAATGTGCCCAATTCGCCGGCCAGTTTCGGCATTTATTCAAAGGGCAAGACGCTGGTCAAGATTGACGACTATACGTTGCACATCAAGACCGAAGAGCCGTATCCGTTGATGGCCAACGATATCTCGACGATCGATATCGTCTCCGATACGGCCGGTTGCAACGCCTCTACCGACGATTTCAATCAGGGCAAAGCCACGATTGGTACCGGCCCGTACAAGTTCGTTGAATACGTACCGGGCGATCGCATCGTGCTCAAGCGCAATGATGACTATTTCGGTGACAAGGCCGACTTTGAAGACGTTGTCATCAAACCGATCAAATCAGCACCGGCGCGGGTTGCCGCCATTCTGGCCGGTGACGTCGACATGATTGCTTCGGTGCCGACCACCGATCTGGAGCGCCTGAAAAAAGATGATTCGCTGCGCATCACCGAGGGCGTGTCGAATCGGGTCATTTATCTGCACTTTGATCAGTTCCGCGAAGACTCACCCTTTGTCAAGGGTAATGACGGCAAGCCGATCAAGAATCCATTCCTTGATGTGCGGGTGCGCCAGGCCGTCTCCAAAGCCATTCACCGTGAAGCGATTGTTGAACGTGTGATGGAAGGGCAGGCCATTCCTGCCGGACAGTTGTTGCCTGACGGCTTCTTCGGTACGTCCGACAAGCTGAAGCCGGATGCGTATGACCCGAAAGGGGCAAAACAACTGCTTGCTGATGCAGGCTACCCGGAAGGTTTTCAAATGACCATTCACGGGCCCAATGATCGTTACGTCAACGATGCCCGCATTCTTGAAGCCGTGGCGCAGATGCTCAACCGCATCGGCATCAAGGCCGAGGTCGAAACCTTGTCGCGCTCGGTCTTTTTCAAACGCGCCTCAAGTGGCGGGAAAGATGGACAGCCGGAATTTTCGTTGATTCTGGTGGGCTGGGGTGCCGGTTCGGGCGAGGCGTCTTCGCCGCTGCGCTCGCTGATCCATACCTATGACAAGAGCAAAGGCATGGGCGCCTCCAATCGCGGTCGCCATTCCAATCCCGAAATCGATGTGTTGATTCAGAAGGCGCTGGTCACAGTAGACGATGCCGAGCGTGCCGCGCTGTTGGCTGAAGCTACGGAAATGGCCATCAACACCGCGGCAATCGTGCCGCTTCATTATCAGGTCAATGCCTGGGCAACCCGTAAGGGCCTCAGTTACGCCGCCCGGACCGATGAATACACGGTCTCGCACGGTGTGACCAAAGACTGAAGCTTCAAGTACTGAAGCAATGTTGCTGCGCGGCCGTCAGGCCGTAGCGGCAACATTGCCCACCGGTCACCATTGCCATGTCTGTATTTGTCATTCGCCGTTTGTTGCAGAGCCTGCTGGTTCTCGTCGCGATGTCTGTCGTCGTCTTTTTCGGTGTCAGCGTCGTCGGCGATCCGGTCGCCATGTTTGCCAGTCCTGATGCCGATCAGGCCGAGTTGGAAAGAATCATCACCCAGTTCGGTCTCGACAAACCGGTGTGGATGCAATATCTGTACTTTGTCGGTGGCTTGTTTCAAGGTGATCTGGGCAATTCCTTCACCTTTGGCCGGCCGGCACTGGAAGTCATTATCGAGCGCATGCCGGCAACACTCGAGCTGGCTTCTGCGGCGTTGTTGCTGTCGATCGTCATCGGCATTCCACTCGGTCTGTATGCGGGGCTGCGTCCGAACAGCGCCTTGTCACGGCTGATAATGGCCGGGTCGATTTTCGGCTTTTCGCTGCCGACCTTCTGGGTTGGCATCATGCTGATGCTGGTGTTTGCGGTAACGCTGGGTTGGGTGCCCGCAACCGGGCGTGGCGACACCGTTGATGTGTTCGGCATACCGATGAGTTTCCTGACTGCTGACGGGTTGACGCACCTGGCTCTGCCCGCCATCAATCTTGCCTTGCTGCATATCTCGCTGGTCACCCGGCTGACCCGGGCCGGTGTGCGCGAGGCCTGGATGCAGGATTACATTCGCTTCGCGCGTGCCAAGGGTTTGTCGGAGTCGCGAATCATCGGTGTGCACCTGCTCAAGAACATCATGATTCCGGTGGTAACAGTCATCGGTATCGAACTCGGTTCCCTGATTGCCTTTTCCGTGGTGACCGAAACCATTTTCGCGTGGCCGGGGATGGGCAAGATGCTTATTGAAGCAATCATCACCCTGGACCGACCGATCGTGGTGGCCTATCTGATGATGATTGTGCTGTTGTTCGTCATCATCAATCTCGTTGTCGATATTGCCTATTCGATGCTTGACCCCCGAGTGCGACTGAGTGAGGTCGGCGTATGAGCATGAGTGAAGCAATCAGTCCGACCGCGGCCAAGGTTGAAACCCCGTGGCGTCGGTTTGTCTCGGAGTTTCTGGCCAACCGGCTGGCGGCGACCGCTCTGGTGGTGTTGTTTGTCGTCATCGTCCTGGCCATCATCGCGCCCTGGATTACGCCCCAGAATCCCTATGATCTGGCGGTGGTCGATCTGCTCGATGGTCGCCAGCCACCCGGTGGCGAGGCCTTTGCCGGCTATACGATGTGGCTCGGCTCGGACGGCGCCGGTCGCGATCTGTATTCGGCGATTCTGTACGGGCTGCGCATATCGCTGTCGGTCGGTGTGATGTCGGGCCTGATCGCCTTGGTGGTCGGCATGGCAATTGGCTTGTTTGCCGCGTTTGCCGGTGGCCGCATCGAAGCGCTCATCATGCGTCTGGTCGATCTGCAATTGTCGTTTCCTGCCGCGTTGGTGGCACTGATGCTGATTGCCGTGCTCGGCAAAGGCGTGGACAAGATCATCCTGGCGTTGGTCATCGTGCAGTGGGCTTACTACGCCCGTACGGTGCGCGCATCGGCACTGGTCGAGCGGCGCAAGGAATATGTCGAGGCCGCAAGTTCGCTCGGCTTGTCGAACACGCGCGTCATGTTCCGGCATATTCTGCCCAACTGTCTGGCGCCGCTGATTGTTGTCGGCACGGTGCAGACCGCGCATGCCATTGCGCTGGAAGCAACCCTGTCATTTCTTGGGGTCGGGCTGCCCCGTACTGAACCCTCGTTGGGGGTGCTGATCTCCAACGGCTTTGAATACATGATGTCCGGTGCCTACTGGATCAGTTTCTTTCCGGGGCTTGCTCTGGTGATCACGATTGTGGCGATCAATCTGGTTGGTGATCAACTGCGTGATGTTCTTAACCCGCGACTTTCGCGCTGAGACCGATGACTGAAACTCTTGCGCCCGACTCGGCTGCGCCTTCACCTCCCGCCGCCAGCAATGCGCCCATTTTGCAGGTTGACAATCTGCAGACCGTTTTCGATACCCGTGCCGGCATGTTGCGCGCTGTTGATGGCGTCAGCTTTGCATTGCGACGCGGGGAAATTCTCGGCATTGTCGGTGAGTCCGGTTCGGGCAAATCGGTAACCGGTTTTTCCATCATGGGGCTGGTCGATGAACCCGGCAAGGTGGCAGGCGGTTCGATTCGCTTCAACGACACCGAACTGGTTGGCGCCGACGACGCAACCATGCGCGCCATACGCGGCAACCGGATCGCCATGATCTTTCAGGATCCGATGATGACGCTCAACCCGGTGCTGCGCGTTGACACGCAGATGATCGAGGCGGTGCGCGCGCATCAGAATGTCAGCAAGGCGCAGGCCCGGGCCAAAGCGCTCGCGGCGCTGGGGCAGGTGGGGATTCCGTCACCCGAAGCACGATTGGCCAATTATCCGCATCAGCTCTCAGGCGGGATGCGCCAGCGCGTGGCCATTGCGATTGCCTTGCTCAATGAGCCTGATGTCATCATTGCCGACGAGCCGACCACGGCGCTTGATGTGACGATTCAGGCGCAAATTCTGTACGAGGTGCAGCAGCTTTGCGAACGCACTGGTTGCGCGATGATCTGGATCACGCATGATCTGGCCGTGGTGGCCGGGCTCGCCGATCGCGTAGCCGTGATGTACGCGGGCAAGGTGGTCGAGAGCGGCACGACCGATGAGATCATCGATACGCCTCAGCATCCCTATACGATCGGTCTGCTCGGCTCGGTGCCCTCGGCCAATCCGCG
The DNA here is from genome assembly GCA_963976885.1 of uncultured Burkholderiaceae bacterium. Classification (GTDB taxonomy): domain Bacteria; phylum Pseudomonadota; class Gammaproteobacteria; order Burkholderiales; family Burkholderiaceae_E; genus JAUIAI01. Next base: position 17,335 of record CAXBNM010000018.1, on the reverse strand, counting down.
TGGCCAGCGGCTCGCGCAGATTCCCGGCATGACACCGAGCCTGATCGATCTGCCCGAGGGCTGCCCGTTTCAGTCGCGTTGTCCGCAGGTGCAGCCGGTTTGTCAGACCATGCCCGCGCTGACCGAGCCGTCACCTGGTCGCAGTCTGCGCTGTCATGTGCCACAGGCGCCGGGCGCCAGCAGTCGACAAATGTTTGGCCCTGTCGTGGAGGGGCGATGATCCATCACAACATTCAGGAGGGCGGCGCACCGATGCCGATGATGAGCCTGCAAGGCGTGTCGCGCCGTTTCGTCAAATCGCTCGATCTGGCCGGCCGATTGGCGGTTCGCATGGGTGCCAATCTGCATGATGAAGTGGTCCATGCGGTCGATCAGGTCGATCTCGATGTGTTTGCCGGTGAGGTGGTTGGGCTGGTTGGCGAGTCCGGTTGCGGCAAGTCCACCCTTGGCCGCATGGTGGCCGGTGTGCTGGCCCCCAGCGATGGGCGCATTCTGTTCGAGGGTGAAGACCTTGCCGCGATGGACAAGCCGTCGCGCCGACGTGCCAATCTGGCCACGCAGATGATTTTTCAGGATCCGTTTGCCAGTCTGAATCAACGGATGCGGGTTGAGGAAATTGTTGGCGAGGCGCCCGTTGTGCACGGGCTGATCCGTCGCCGCGACAAATCCGACTACGTCAGCGAAATGCTCGAGAAAGTCGGTCTCGATCCGTCGGTGCGACGCCGTTATCCGCACCAGTTTTCGGGCGGTCAGCGACAACGCATCGGCATTGCGCGTGCGCTCGCGGTCAAGCCGCGCTTTCTGGTCTGTGACGAATCCATTGCGGCGCTCGATGTGTCCATTCAGGCGCAAGTGATCAACTTGTTCATGGACCTGAAGAGCGAATTCAATCTGACTTATCTGTTCATCAGCCATGATTTGTCGGTCGTCGAGCACATTGCCGACCGCGTAGTTGTCATGTACCTGGGCCGGGTGGTCGAATCGGCAGCGACCGATGTCTTGTTCGGCGCAGCCAGTCATCCGTATTCGCAGGCCTTACTCAAAGAAGTGCCACGGCTCGATCAGCGCCACAGCCGCTTCGTGCCGATCAAGGGGGAAATTCCGTCGCCTCTGGAGCCGCCGCCGGGTTGTCATTTTCATCCACGCTGCCCGGAAGCCTTCGGTCCCTGCAATCAGCAGCGACCGGCCTTGCAGGTTTTGGATAAGGGGCATCAGGCGGCCTGCCACTTACTCGATCATCCGGCCGGGGCGGGTTGATCGCCGACAGAGGTGCACCAATGCAAGCACTGAGAACGCCGGATGCGTGCTTTGCCGATCTGCCTGGCTGGCCGTACGAACCGCACTATGTGTCAGGTCTGGCCGGCGTCGAAGACTTGCGCGTGCACTATGTTGACGAAGGACCGGCCGATGCGCCGCATACCTTTTTATGCCTGCACGGTGAGCCGACCTGGTCGTATCTGTACCGGAAAATGATTCCGGTGTTTGTCGGCGCTGGTGGGCGGGTCGTGGCACCAGACTGGCTCGGTTTTGGTCGTTCGGACAAACCTGTCGACGATGCCGATTACGGATTTCATTTGCATCGCGACATGATGTTGTCATTCATCGAGCGGCTCGATCTGCAGAATATTACGCTGGTCGTGCAGGACTGGGGCGGCCTGCTCGGGCTGACCCTGCCGCAGGAAATGCCGTCGCGGTTTGCCCGGTTGCTCATCATGAACACCACCCTGGCGCTGGGCAGCCCGCCCAGCGACGGGTTTCTAGCCTGGCAGAACTATGCCAACGCGCACCCCGATCTTGATATTGCGGGCCTGATGAAGCGCTCGACGCCGGGTCTGACCGATGCTGAGGCGGCCGCCTATGCGGCGCCGTATCCCGATGTTCTCCATAAAGCCGGCGTCCGACGCTTTCCGCAGATGGTGATGACCGAGCCGGCAATGGAGGGCGTTGAGGTCAGCCGGGCAGCGGTTCGCTTCTGGCGCGAGCAATGGTCAGGATCAAGCTTCATGGCGGTGGGGCGGCAAGATCCGGTGCTGGGGCTTGCCGTCATGCAGCAGATGGCCGATGTCATCCGGGGTTGTCCGACGCCGTATGTCATCGACGCGGCCGGTCATTTCGTTCAGGAGTGGGGCGATCAGGTGGCCCGTGCAGCCCTGGCCGCATTTGCAGCCGCCGAAAACTGAAGCTTGCTCTGAGCGCAAACTCCGGCTGTTTGACCCTGAGTTGACTCAGGTCAATTTTGCAAACGAATGTCATGCGAGTATGCAGTCAGAGTCAAGACTCATTCATGCCAGGAGAAATAGAAATGGCTTACAAGACAATTCTCGCGCACGTCGATTCCTTCAGTCCGTCGCTCGATCACATCGTTTACGCCATCGCTACCGCAAAGCAACATGATGCCCACCTGATTGGTCTGGCCCCGAGCGGCTTTGCCAGTCTGCCCGCCGGCGATTATTTCGGGGCGTCGGCCCGCTACATCGGTGAAATGCAGCAAGAACTCGATGAAGCGGCGACCAAGGCGGCGACAATCTTTGCCGACGAATGCAAACGGCAGGGCCTGGCCTCGTATGAGGCCCGCGAGGCGACTGATTCGGTGATTCAGGCAATGCTGCTCAGTGCCGGCTATGCCGACCTGGTGGTTGTCAGTCAACCCGCCGAAGATGCGGCCTCGACCCTGGCCGGGCCGGGCTTTGTTGGCGACTTGTTGCTTGAAGGCTGCCGGCCGGTCATGGTGTTGCCCAACAGCAAGCTCAGCGCTCCGCCGATTCGCAATGTGCTGGTGGCCTGGGACGGCAGTCGTGAGGCCGCGCGGGCAGTGACGGACGCGATGCCGTTGCTGCTGGCAGCCGCGCAGGTTGAGGTTGTGGCGGTCATTCCGGGTGAGTCTTCAACCAGCCATGGCGCAGAGCCGGGCTCTGATCTGGCGGTATTTCTGGCCCGTCATGGCGTCAAGGCCAATGTGAATCAGGTTGTTGCGCAGGCTTCGATTACCGACACCTTGCTTGGCCAGATTACCGCCCTTGATGCTGATCTGATCGTGATGGGGGGTTATGGTCATTCTCGCCTGCGTGAATGGGTGCTCGGTGGTACTACTCGCGATATGCTGGCCAAGATGAAAGTGCCCGCACTGATGTCTCACTGAGGCCATTGCCGGGGCGGCAGGCGCCCGGGTGACACGCGGCGCCGGCATTTGTCGCGTAGCAGGCGGGGCTGATACATTGGCGGATTGCCCATCCGGGGGCGCCGCCTCTTGTTTTCTCATGACTTTGCCGCTGTGCCGCCCTTTGTTGCTGTGTCGCCCTTACGCGGACCCTGGTCGCCAGTGTCGCGGCTGCTGAACGGTTTGCGGGGGCTGATGGTGCTGATCATGCTCAGCACCGGATCGGCGTGGGCCGCTTTTGATGCCCCTGACGAAGCGGCGCTGCAAAGCCAGCTCGACGCTACCAAGGCCAATACCGCACTCAGCGAGGCCGACCGCAAGACGCGCGTCGAGCAACTGCAATTGGCGCTCGACTGGACGCGCCGTACGCAACAACTCATTGCACAAGCCAGGCAAGACGCGCAAGAGGTCGTGGACGCGCCCGGCGAGCGGCGGCGTTTGCTTGACCAGGCCGCAAAGATCCAGACCAATGACGAATTCATCGACCCCGAACTGGAGCGAGCGAGTCCCGAACTGATCGAGCAACGGCGCGGCGAAGCGCAGGTGCGGGTCAACGGTCTGCAGGCGGCGTTGACCGAGGTCCGTACCGACCTGGCCGATGAACGCAAGCTCGAACTGACGGTGCAGATCGATGCCGCGCAGGAGCAGCTTGACCGGGCCTCGTACGCGTCGGGTGACGGCGGGCTGGCCGGCGATGCCAACCTGTTGTCCGACGGGGCCATGCGCGCGCGGCGCGCCGAGACGGCTTACCGATTGGCCGAGCTGGCCCGGTTACGGCAACGGCTGGCCGACCGGCCCGGACGTCTGGCCCTTCTTGAAGCGCGGGCCATCTTGCTTGAAGCGCAATTGGCGGCTGCCCAGAGCCAGCTGACGCAATTGGAAACTCTGCTCAATGCGCGCCGCCAGAGCGGCGCCAGCGAAACCATGGCGCAAGCCCGGCAAACGGTTGCCGAGTTGAGCGATGGCCCGCCGGCCGTGCTGGCACTGGCAACCAGCAACGTCGAGCTGACCGAGGAGTTGGCGGCCTTGTACCGGCAGCGGGCCGATACCGAACAGGATCGGCACGACGTCGAGCAGGCCATTGCGGCGCTTGAGCGCAAATTCGATTCGCTCAATCGTTTGCTCGAACTCAAACAGCTTGAATCCTCGGTCGTGTTCGGGACGGCTTTGCGCCGCGAGTGGGACAAGGCCGGCAAGCAGGTCGAGATCGAGTTCGAGCAGGCGGCGACCAGTCAGGCCATGACTGCCAGCCGCATTGCCATGTTCGATATTGATGAGGGGCGCGGCCACTACGAAACGCCACCGGCCGATGATCTCAAGGCCGTCGCACCGCGGGCTCTGGCGCCGACCGTCGACGCGCTGCTGAAACGGCACGCCGCTTTGCTGCAAACCTTGTCGACGATGTATGGGCAAGAGGTGGATGCCTTGTCGATTCTGCTCGATCAGCGCCGTTACCTGGCGACCCGCTCGGTCGATTTCACCGAACTGCTCAAAAGTCATTTGTTCTGGATTCCCAGCGCGCCGGTATTTGGCCTGGGTTCGGTCAATGCGGTGGAGACCACGATTGCCTGGCTGACTGCCGCGTCCAAGTGGCATGAGGTGCGCGACGCGATGTTCCAGACCATGCGCCAGCGCCCGTTACGGGTCGCCTTGCTGCTCGCTCTGCTGGTGGGTGCCGTGGCCGCGCGACGGGCCATGCGCAAGCGCCTCTCGGCCATGACTGCGCTGATTGGGCGGGTCCGCACCGATCGCTTCCGGCTGACCGCGCGGGCGTTCTTCTACACCTTTGTATTGGCTGCGCCGCCCGCCTTGCTGATGTTTCTGCTGGCCGACCTGACGGCTCGCAACGTTGGTTTTACCGGCAGTCTAAGTGTCGCGCTGGCCACCGGCGGGGCGGTGTTGCTGTTCATGGATTTCATGCTGCAACTGGTGCGCCCCAACGGGCTGGCTGAAGCGCATTTTCGCTGGCAACGGAGTACGGTCGAGCTGCTCCGTCACAACAACGGTTGGCTGGTCGTGTTGTTCGTGCTGGTGACCACCGTCATGGTCTTGCTGGCCGGTCAGCCCGACGCCGAGTTGCGCGATGGGCTGGGGCGCGTTGCGTTGCTGGTGCTCTGTCTGGCCATTTTTCTGACCGCTGCGCGGGTTGCCCGTGCGTACCGGAAAATGCGCCTCAATGACGGTTTGCCGATTCGGCCCTGGTATCAGGCCTATCCGGGCAACCCGGTCTTCCGGATCTTTCCGATCGTGCTGGCGGTCATGTCCTTGCTCGGCTATCACTACACCGCCAGCGAATTGCTGGCGCTGGTGATCCGGTCCATGTTCATCACGACGCTGGCCGTCCTCATCTACTACACACTGGAGCGGGCATTTGCGATCTACGAGCGCCGGCTCGCGCTGGAGCGTCTGATTGAGCGACGCGCGCAATCGCAGGCGCGCAGCGCCGATCGTGATCTGGCCGAGAAGGCGGGCGCCGATTTTCCCGACATCATTGATAACGAGATCGGTGATCGGCAGACGCTGACCAGTCAGACTCGCACCTTGCTCCGCTTGATCGTCGTATCCGGTCTGCTGGCAGCCTTGTTCGTGCTGTGGCGCGATTTGCTGCCGGTGGGGCGGGCGCTTGACGATCTGGTGCTCTGGCAGACGCGCAGTGGCGGCCCGGATCAGGCCGCGCAAGTCATTACGCTCTGGAATGCGCTGGTTGCGCTGACGGTACTGATCGCCAGTTTCGTCGCGGTGCGCAACCTGCCTGGGGCGCTTGAAATCGCCGTGCTCAGCCGGCTTGATCTGGCGCCCGGCACCGGTTATGCCATCACGACAGTGCTCAAGTACCTGATGGTGTTTGTCGGCCTGATCTGGGCGTCCAATCTGATCGGTGCTGACTGGTCGCGTCTGCAGTGGCTGGTGGCGGCTCTGAGTGTGGGGCTGGGCTTTGGCTTGCAGGAAATTGTGGCGAACTTTGTTTCGGGGATTGTCATTCTGTTCGAGCGGCCGTTTCGGCTTGGCGACACGATCACGATTGATAACCACAGCGGTACCGTCACCCGGATCCGGACCCGGGCGACCACCATCAGTGACTGGGATCGCAAAGAGATTATCATTCCCAATAAGACGTTCATCACCGGGCAGTTCATCAACTGGACCCTGGCCGATTCGGTAACGCGTCTGGTGGTGCCGGTCGGCGTGGCTTATGGCTCGGACACCGAAGAAGTCGTGAGGTTACTCACCGCTGTTGCCCACGATAATCCGACCGTCATGGACGAGCCGTTGCCGGCCGTGCTGTTCGTGGGCTTTGGCGACAGTTCGCTCAACTTTGAGTTGCGCATCTTTACCCGGTCCTTGGTAGACCGGGTCATTCTCACGCATGAGATTCACATGGCCATCGACCGGGTGTTCCGCCAGCACGGTATTCAGATTGCCTTCCCGCAGCGCGATGTTCATCTCAACACCTCGCAGCCGCTCGACGTGGTGGTGCGTCAGCCGCCGGCTGCAAGCCAGCCGCCGGCGGCGAGCTGAAGGTCAGGCGATCGGGCGCACCAGATAGCCGCCCGATTTGCCGTCTTTTTCAAGAGCGATCAGGCCGCGGGCGGCCGCTTGCTCGAGCAAGCCATTGAACGAGCGAAACCCGTAGTAGCTCTCATTGAAGCCAGGCTGACGTCGTTTCAGGGTCTGCTTGACCATCGAACCCCAGATCGGTTCATCTTCACCACGCTCGGCCAGCAAGGCTTCGAAGGTGCTGACAACCGCTTCCAGTGCACGGCTCAGTCGCTCTTCGGCAAGCGATTCTTCGCTCTGGTCGTCGGCGTTGGTCGTGCTGACGACTTGTTCGACGTCGTCGGCGCTGGCGGCCTTCTTGCGGCTCTTGCGGGCCTTGCTGGTTTTGCTCGCCTTGGCGGGGGCTGCGGCGGGCGAATCAGCCGGGGCGGCCTCGGCGGGTGGCGCCGCCGCTGGTGTTGCCTCGGTGGCGCTGCTCTTGCGGGCAGGGCGCTTGCGTGAACTGGCGCGTGGTTTGAGTTCGCGCACCAGATCATCATAGAAAATGAACTCGTCGCAGTTGGCCATCAGCAGGTCGGAAGTGGACTTCTTGACACCGACGCCGATCACGATCTTATTGTTTTCGCGCAATTTGCTGACCAGCGGCGAGAAATCGGAGTCGCCACTGATGATGACGAAGGTGTCGACATGGGCCTTGGTGTAGCAAAGATCGAGCGCATCGACGACCATCCGGATGTCGGCCGAGTTCTTGCCGGACTGGCGTACATGTGGCACCTCGATCAGTTCGAATGAGGCCTGATGCATCGGGGCCTTGAAGGCCTTGTAGCGCTCCCAGTCGCAATAGGCCTTCTTGACCGTAATACTTCCTTTGAGCAGCAGTCTTTCCAGAACCAGGCCGATGTCGAACTTGTCATAGCGGGCTTCTTCGACGCCCAGGGCCACGTTTTCGAAATCACAGAACAGCGCCATGCTGCGTGTGTCGTTGCTTTTGTCGGTCAAGTGTTGCCTCCACGGCAATGAATAATGCCGTGAGTGTGACAGACAATTGTGTGTTGACTGCTCGAACTGTCATCTGCGCGCCACCGACTGGCGCGCAGATGGGCCGGTCAGGTCTGGCTTGCCATGGCCGAGCCAGACCTGCTTTGCAGGCTCAGTGCCCGGAAAATACCGGTTTGCGTTTCTCGACGAAGGCCGCGGCGGCCGCCTTGTGATCGTCGGTGCCAAAGGTGCGCACCATGTGAATGGCTTCGGAGTCGAGGGTTTCGGACAACGAGCCACGCTGGGCGACGACCAGATTCTTCTTCATGTAGCCGACGGCTACGGTGGGCAGGGCTGCCAGTTCGGCGGCGAAGGCCTTGCCGGCTGCGGGCAGGTCCGCTTCGCTCACCACCCGATTGACCAGGCCGAGATTGAGCGACTCGTCGGCGCTCAGCACGGGCGCGGTGAACAGCATCTCGCGCGCCCGCCCGGCACCGACTATCTGGGTCAGGAAGTAGCTGATGCCGAAGTCGCCCGACAACGCGATATTGGCAAATGCCGGCGCCAGCTTGGCATTGGACGAGGCGATGCGCAGATCGCAGGCCAGCGCCAGCGACAGGCCGGCACCGGCGGCCGGACCGGGGATGATGGCCAGCGTCGGCTTGGCCATTTCATGCAGCAGGCGGCTCGCCTCCATGCGCATGCGCAAATCATTGGTGCGGTATTCGAAGTCGACCGGTGCGCCTTCGGCGGCGGCCTTGGCAAAGCGCTTCACATCGCCGCCGGAGCAAAACGCCTGGCCGGCGCCGGTGAGCACCACGCAACGCACTTGCGGATCGATGGCCAGCCGGGGCAGGGCGGAGGCCAGCGCGGCGAAGATCTCGGGAGTCAGCGCATTGCGCGCTTCGGGCCGGTTCAGGGTCAGGGTGGCAACGCCGTTTTCCTGGGTTTCAATGATTTCGGTGGTCATGACGGTCTCCGTTGGAGTCAGATGCAATGGAATTGCCCGCAAGGATAATCCGAAACGAAATTGCCCCCGTTGGACGCCGCCCCGGTCGGCTGAGCGCTTCGCCATGGGGCGCGCGCGTGGGGGGCGACGCAGATCGGGCCCGCCCTTTGGTTCAGGTCGCGCTGGCGGTCTGGCGCAACAAGGCGGCAAAGGCGTCGGCGGCCGATGACAAGGGCACATCGGTGCGACTCACAATGCCCAGTTCGCGTTCGATGGACAGGCCGCTCACAGGCACCTCGAGAATGTCGTGCTGGCCGCTCAGACTGGCCCGGCTGACAAAGGCCAGATAGCCGGTGGTCGCCACCATGCGCAAGATGGCGGGAATCGAGCGCAACTCCATCACGACGTTCATTTCGACCCCGGCGTTGCGCAGCGCCCGGTCAATGATCTGGCGGATGGCGCTGCCCGCTTCGAAGCCCACATAAGCCTGACCGCCCAGATCGCGTTCGAGATCGGTAATGCGGCGCCGATGGGTCAGCGGGTGATCGCGCCGTGCCACCAACACGACCCGGTCGGTGACCAGAGGCTCAACGGTCAGGTCCTGGCTTTGCACGGGCAGGGTGACGACGCCAAGCTCAAGCTGGCCACTGGCGACATTCAGCGCAATTTCCCGGCTGCCGGCTTCTTTGAGCTGAAAGCGGATTTCGGGGTGACTGGACTGAAAGGCGGCGATGGCATCGGGCAGCACGAACGACACGGCGGTAGCGCCGCCGCCAATGCGCACGATGCCGGCATCCAGATTCAGATGGGCGCGCACCCGGTCTTCCAGACCGTGAAAGCGACTGACAAGAATCGTGGCCTCGGCCTGTACCAACCGGCCCACTTCGGTCAGTTCCACGCCGCGGCGCGACCGGACAAACAGTGCGGTGCCGAAATGCTCTTCCAGTTGCTGCAGGCGACGCGACAAGGCTGGCTGGGACAGCCCGATTCGATCGGCTGCCTCAGTAATGGCGCCGTCTTCGGCCACTGCCAGCATCGAGCGCAGCAGGTCCAGATCCATTGAGTTGATCCTGTTCGGGGTGAAAAACGGGGCCCGGAGGCCAGGTATGCAGTAAATGCATATAAATCATGCAAAAATACCATTTTACGCATTTCCGGGGATTTGCTACTTTCCCGACCTGTCAGGCAGCCGTTTGTGCAACCCGTTGCCCCTGCGACCTTTTTCACTGCGGCCCCCCAGCCCCCACTAAGGACATTTCATGCTCAAAGCCTATAGAGACCATGTTGCCGAACGCGCAGCCCAGGGCATTCCGCCCTTGCCGCTCACGGCCGAACAGGTCGAAAGTCTGATCGAACTGCTCAAGTCACCCCCCAAAGGCGAAGAAGAAGCCTTGATGCACATGCTCACCGAATGCGTGCCGCCGGGTGTCGATCAGGCCGCTTATGTGAAAGCGGCGTTCCTTTCCGATGTGGCCAAAGGCAATGCGACCAGCCCGCTGATTTCGCGCCAGCAAGCCACCGAAATTCTTGGCACGATGCTGGGTGGTTATAACGTGGCCACGCTGGTTGGCCTGCTCGATGACGCCGAACTTGCTGACGTTGCTGCCGAGCAACTGAAAGGCACCTTGCTGGTTTTTGATGCCTTCCACGATGTCGAAGAAAAAGCCAAGGCAGGCAATGCTGCAGCCAAGGGCGTGATCCAGTCATGGGCCGACGCCGAGTGGTTCAATGCACGCACCAAGCTGGCCGATGCCATCAAATTGACGGTCTTCAAGGTAACCGGCGAAACCAACACCGACGATCTGTCGCCGGCTCAGGACGCCTGGTCGCGTCCCGACATCCCGCTGCATTACCTGGCCATGCTGAAGAATCCGCGCGACGGCATCACCAATGGCGTCAAGCAGATCGAAGAACTGAAAGAAAAGGGCAACCCGATCGTCTATGTCGGCGATGTGGTCGGCACGGGCTCGTCACGCAAGAGCGCGACCAACTCGGTGCTGTGGGCCATCGGTGATGAAATCCCCCATGTGCCGAACAAGAAGCAGGGCGGCTTTGTCATCGGCAGCAAGATTGCACCGATCTTCTTCAACACGCTTGAAGACTCGGGCGCGTTGCCGATCGAGTGCCCGGTTGATGATCTGAACATGGGCGATGTCATCGTCCTCAAGCCGTTTGAAGGCCGCATCGAAGATGAATCCGGCAAGCTGCTGACCGAGTTCAAGCTCAAAACCGATGTGCTCTATGACGAAGTCCATGCGGGTGGTCGCATTCCGCTGATCATCGGCCGCACCCTGACCGCCAAAGCGCGCGAATCGCTCGGCCTGCCGGTCAGCGACGTGTTCCGCGTACCCGAAGCACCGGTTGCCAGCAACGCCGGCTTCACGCTGGCCCAGAAAATTGTCGGCAAGGCCTGTGGCACCGACGGCATTCGTCCGGGCACCTACTGCGAGCCGCGCATGGGCACGGTCGGCAGTCAGGACACCACGGGTCCGATGACTCGCGATGAACTCAAGGAGCTTGCCTGTCTGGGCTTTAACGCCGATCTGGTGATGCAGTCGTTCTGCCACACCGCGGCTTACCCGAAGCCGGTCGATATCGAAACCCAGCACACGCTGCCCGATTTCATCAAGAACCGCGGTGGTGTGTCACTGCGTCCGGGCGACGGCATCATTCACAGCTGGCTCAACCGTATGCTGCTGCCCGACCAGGTCGGCACCGGCGGCGACTCGCACACCCGTTTCCCGCTCGGCATTTCCTTCCCGGCCGGCTCCGGTCTGGTGGCGTTTGGTGCCGCTCTTGGCGTGATGCCGCTTGATATGCCTGAGTCGGTGCTGGTGCGCTTCAAGGGCAAGATGCAGCCTGGCATCACCTTGCGTGACATGGTCAACGCCATTCCCTACGAAGCCATCAAGCGTGGTCTGCTGACCATCGAGAAAAAAGGCAAGAAGAACGTCTATAACGGTCGCATCATCGAAATCGAAGGTTTGCCTGATCTGACGGTCGAGCAGGCGTTTGAACTGTCGGACGCCACGGCCGAGCGTTCGGCTGGCGGTTGCACGATCGAGTTGTCTGAGAAGTCGGTGGCCGAATACCTGCGCTCCAATATCGTCATGCTGCGCTGGATGATCGACAACGGCTACGACGATCAGCGCACCATCGAGCGGCGTGCCCGCGCGATGGAAGCCTGGCTCGAAAACCCCGAGTTGATGCGTGCCGACAAGGACGCCGAATACGCCGAAGTCATCGAGATCGACATGTCGAGCATCACCGAGCCCTTGCTCGCCTGCCCGAACGATCCTGATGATGTGAAGCCGTTGTCGGAAGTTGCCGGGCAGCAGATTGACGAAGTGTTCATTGGTTCGTGCATGACCAACATCGGTCATTTCCGGGCGGCTGGCATGTTGCTGGAAGCCGCAGGCGAAACCATCCCGAGTCGTCTGTGGATTGCGCCGCCGACCAAGATGGACGAGCATCAGCTGATGGAAGAGGGTTTTTACAACAAGTTCGCGGCCGCCGGTGCCCGTACCGAAATGCCGGGTTGCTCGTTGTGCATGGGTAACCAGGCACGCGTACTGGCCAACTCCACGGTGGTGTCGACCTCGACCCGTAACTTCCCGAATCGTCTGGGTCAGGGCGCCAACGTCTATCTGTCGTCGGCCGAATTGGCTGCGGTGGCCGCTATCCTGGGTCGCCTGCCTACGGTTGAGGAGTACATGGACTACGCCAAACGCATCGATTCGTCGGCACCCGAAATTTACAAGTATCTGAATTTCGACAAGATGCCCGCGTTTACCGAGCCCGCGCAGCGTGCCAAGGTAACGATGCTGACCGTCGTCAACGACTGAGCGGTATTGAACTGATCAGTCTTTGGCAGACAAAAAAAGCCGCCGACCTTCGGGTCGGCGGCTTTTTTTCAGGGTGACTTCAGTGTTGTGGAACCGAGCCCTCAGACGGGTTCGTACTCAACATAGTCCGGGTCCCAGATGGCTTCGGCAATGCGGGTCTTGATGGCCTCGGGGGTCATCTTCTCGCAGGCCCCTTCGTCCACGGCCTGTTGCAGGACGGCTTGCGCCACCGCTACCGACACCTCGCGCAGGCGGGTGACCGACGGGTAGAGCAAGCCTTGCGCCAGCTCGGCGTCGGTGACTTGAGCCGCCAGCGCGTCGGCAGCAGCGGCAATCATCGTATCGGTGATACGGGCGATGCTGGCGACAATGGCGGCCATGCCGAGGCCGGGGAAGATGAACACGTTATTGCCCTGACCAACCTTGAAGGTCTTGTCATCGTGGACGACGTCAGGGAAGGGGCTGCCGGTGGCGACCAGGCAGCGGCCTTCGGTCCATTGATACAGACTGGCCGGGCGCGCTTCGGTGAGTACCGACGGATTCGAGAACGGCAGAATGACTGGCCGTTCCGTGTGCGCGGCCATTTCACGGACGATGGCTTCGGTGAACGCACCGGCCTGGCCCGATGAGCCGATCAACACGGTAGGCTGATACTGACGCACGACTGCCGCCAGATCGAGTTCACCGTCAAAGGCCAGACCGAACTCGGCGGCCATGTCTGCCGACCAGGCCAGCTCGCGCTTGTATTCGTCGCGGATGTCGCGACCCTCAATGAGCAGGCCGCGGCTGTCGAGCACGCAGCAGGCACGCCGCACCTGGTGCTCGGTCATGCCGGCGTTGCGCATGGCTGCGCGCAACTGCCGGGCGATGCCCAGTCCGGCTGCGCCGGCGCCATGAATGACGACGCGCTGCTCGGTCAGTGGCTGGCCGGTGATCCGCAAGGCGGACAACACGCCGGCGAGCGCCACCGCGCCCGTGCCCTGGATGTCGTCATTGAAGGACGGCACGACATCGCGATAGGTTTCGAGAATCTGCAGCGCATTGTCCTTGCGGAAGTCTTCCCACTGCACCAGCGCCCCTGGGAATGTTTCGCGCACGGCCTCGACGAATTCGTTGACCATTTCCTTATAGTCGTCGCCGGTGAGGCGGGCGTGCGGCCAGCCGAGGTAAAACTCGTCTTCAAGCAATGCCTGGTTGTTGGTGCCCACATCGAGACAGACGGGCAAGGTCGTGGCCGGGTGAATGCCGGCGCCGGCGCAGTACAGCGACAGTTTGCCGATGGAGATGGCCATGCCGCCGGCGCCTTGGTCGCCGATGCCGAGAATCGATTCACCGTCGGTAACCACCAGTAAACCGATGTCACGCCGCTCACCCAGCGGCTTGAGCACTTCCTTCATGCGGCCGCGATGGGCCGGGGTCAGCCAGATGCCGCGACCGCGGCGGAACACGTGGCTGAAACGCTGCGTGGCTTCACCAACGGTTGGCGTGTAGACGATCGGCATCATCGTTTCAATATGATCGACCAGCAGTCGGTAATAGAGATGCTCGTTGCGGTCCTGCAGATTCGACAGCTGCAGATACTTCTGAAAATCGTTGCTGGCTTCATCGAGTTGCTCGAGCGCGCGGCGTACCTGCACATCCATGCTCACCGAGGCGCCCGGCATCAGGCCTTCGAGGCCGAATTGTTCACGCTCGCGCTGGCTGAAACCAGAGCCTTTGTTGAACAGCGGTTCGTGCATCAGTTCATAACCCCGTAACGCGACTCGCAGATGGAGCTTGCCGTCGGCATTACGGGTGGGGCGGGAAAATCGCATGAGTGAATCCTGAATGGGCAATGAGGGAAGAAGGTCAGCGAACAGGGCGATGGGCAACGATGAAAGATAGAGAGCAAAGGTTTGCCGAATGCAACACTTCGGGACAAATCGGGTGATTCACCAGATCTGTCGCTCTGTCATACTGAATGGCCCGTAGAAAAAGCAGGCCAGCAAATGCAAAGAAACCGCCAAATTGTGGTTACGCAATTGCCAAATGGCAATCTTACCGAGAATCACTTCAAGATGCAGGAAGGCGACATTCCTGGCATCCGACCCGGTCAGGTCCTTATTCGCACGCGCCTGATCTCCACTGATGCAGTCAATCGAATCTGGTTGCGGCCACTCACCTACAGAATCTCGGTCAATGTTGGCGATGTGATGCCGGCAATGGCGCTCGGGGAAGTGGTTGAAACCCAGGACGATGCTCTGGATGTGGGGGATCTGGTGGTCGCTGAATCCCTGTGGGCCGATTACGCCGCCATCAATGTCAAGCAAGCCATCAAGATCGCACCCTCGGATGTTGCATCGCATCATCTGTGGGTTTACGGGCTGGCCGGTCGAACCGCCCATCAAGGCATGCTTCGGGTCGGCAATGTGCAGGCCGGAGAAACCGTCGTCGTATCGGCCGCGGGGGGCTCAGTTGGCTTGCTGGCCGGACAGATCGCCCGCGAACAAGGGTGCTATGTTGTCGGGATCGCGGGCGGTGCTGACAAATGTGCATGGGTTACGGAAACGCTGGGTTTCGATGCCTGCGTCGATCGCCATGACGCTCACTTTCTGCAAGCCCTCAAAGATGCCTGCCCGGACGGTATCGATATGTACTTCGATAACGTCGGTGGCCAGGTTCTTGAAGATGTGGTCCGGCTGATGAATGTGAATGGACGCATCGTGTGCTGCGGTGCGGTAAGTCAGTTTGACGAGCTGGTCGAATACGGACCGGCCAATATTCCGGCGCTGATCATCGTCAAACGCTTGCGTATGGAAGGCTTTATCGCGCGCGACTGTACCGCCCACGAGATTGAGCAGGCCGTGGGCGATATGAAGCAATGGGTCGGGGAAGGTAAGATCAACGTGATTGAGGACATTGTCGAAGGTCTCGCCAACGCCCCAAGTGCCCTTATCGGCCTGCTGGCCGGTGAAAACAAGGGCAAGCGTATGGTTCGGGTTTCGTGAACTGATGGCTGAGAATCACCATATCGATTATGTAGAACTGCCCGCCCGCGATCTCGACCTGGTGCGGGCCTTCTATCGCGATGTCTTCGGTTGGGCCTTTGAAGACTACGGTCCGGATTACACTGCGTTTTCGCATTCCGGTTTGCAGGGCGGTTTTTTCCGCGCCGAACAATGCTCGCGCACCGACAACGGCGCGGCGCTGGTGGTGTTGTATGCCACCGATCTCGAACAAACGCAGGCACGCGTGGCCGGGCAGGGCGGCACCATCGTCAAGCCGATCTTCACTTTCCCTGGCGGGCGGCGGTTTCAGTTCCTCGACCCGGTTGGCAATGAACTGGCCGTCTGGACTCACGCTTAAGCGACCCTCAACCCATGAATTCCCCGATGATTGCCTTGCTGCCTGCGACGACGGCCGAGTCCCTGCCGCTGATCTATGACAGTCCACATTCGGGTAATACCTATCCGGCCGACTTTCGGATGGCGTTGGACATGAACCTGCTGCGACGCTCCGAAGACGCTTTCGTTGAAGAATTGTTCGCGCCGGTAACGGGCTTGGGCGGCCAGCTGCTGTATGCAAAATTTCCGCGCTGCTATATTGATACCAATCGGGCTCTCGAAGACATCGATGTCGCGATGATTGCGGGCGAGTGGCCTGAGCCGGTCACCGCATCAGGCAAACTGGCGCGCGGCGCCGGCCTGATCTGGCGGCAAGTCAAGGAGTACGGCCAGATCTACGACCGCCAGCTGAGTATCGAAGAGGTAAGACATCGCATCGAGCACTGCTGGCGGCCTTACCACCGCGCCTTGCAGGATTTGCTCGATCAGGCCTGGCAGAGTTCGGGTTGCGTTGTGCACATCAACTGCCATTCCATGGCCTCGCGCGGCGACCACACCACCGAAGACGGGCCGGTTGCACGCCCGGACTTCATCCTGGGTGATCGCGATGGCACTACTTGTGCGGCGGTCGTGACCGACACCGTAGCTGCGGTGTTGCGGGGTCAGGGCTATGAAGTCGCGTTGAATGATCCCTACAAGGGGCAGGAATTGGTGCGTCGCTATGCCGATCCGGCGGCCGGTCGCCACAGCTTGCAAATTGAAATCAACAGAGCGTTGTATATGAATGAAAGCAGTATCGAGAAAACGGCCGGATTTGAGCCGTTGCAGCAGAACCTGACGCTGATCAGCCAGGCCCTGGCTGAACTGGCGCGTGAGATGGCTGCGCAGAGCAGGGCGCTTTAATGGCGAGTCGGTTGGTACGCACTTGTCGCCACTTGCTGAACACCCCCTGGCAGGTCCAACGGAAGTTCTCCGATGCCGCGCTCGACCGGATCGAAGCAGCGGTAGCCGCGGGCGAGCAACATCACAGCGCCGAGTTGCGGCTGGCTATCGAAGGCTCGCTGAGCTTCAGCGAAGTCATGCTGGCCGATCTGCAACCGCGCGAGCGAGCCATCGAGTTGTTCGCGCAACTGCAGGTCTGGGACACCGAAGCCAATAATGGCGTCCTCATCTATTTGTTGCTGGCCGACAAAGACGTCGAGGTACTCGCCGATCGCGGTGCCGCGCGCGCGCTGCCAGAGCGAGTCTGGCAGCATGCGGTTGAGCTGATTCGTCAGGGCTTTACCTCGGGCCACAATGAGGACGGCGTGATCAGCGCTGTGCAGTATCTGAACGACGAACTGGCGGCGGTGTTTCCGCCGGGGGCGGAGAATCCGGACGAGTTGCCGAATCGGCCGGTGATGCTTTAGGGAATATTGAGTTCGCCCAATAAGATGCATCCTGACGGGGCGAAACTCGGCTGGCAAGCTCGCTAGCTGCTTTTGGCGGCCACGTGGATCCGTCGGGGCAATATCAATTTCATTTCGGGGCGGAATTGCTAAATGAAGCGGTGTCGCTCTCGTCGACCACCAATATAGTGAACTCC
>CAXBNM010000017.1:0-26313 GCA_963976885.1 uncultured Burkholderiaceae bacterium | reverse complement strand
CGAGGCCAATGTGGCAGAATCGAAGGAGAGCGAAGCGCCCAAGGCCTCGTTTTCAGATTTCCTACTTAATGTCTGATATATGACTGCGACAACCCTCTACGGGATCAGAAACTGCGACCAGGTGCGAAAGGCTCGCAAACTTCTGGACCAACACGGGGTTGAGTATGTCTTTCACGATTACCGCCGCGACGGACTCACCGACGAGTTGCTCGACAGCTGGTTCTCCCATGTTCCCTGGGACTCCCTGCTGAACCGCCGCGGTACCACTTGGCGCAAGCTGCCCGAAGCGGCGCGCCTGGCTATCGTCGATCAGCAATCGGCCCGCGAGGCCATGAAGGCTGAACCGACCCTGATTCGCCGCCCGGTGCTGACCACCGGACAGGATGTGCTGGTAGGTTTTTCGGAAAGCGTTTATTTGCGCACCCTGAACCTACCGAGCCCCTGATGACCCCCAACCCGGTGCTGGACCTCACCCGCCAGCTGATTGCCAAGAAGTCACTCACTCCCGAAGACGCAGGCTGCCTGCCATTGCTGGCCGCCAGGCTGGAAAAAATCGGCTTTACCTGCGAGATGCTGCCATTTGGCGACACGCTCAATCTCTGGGCCAGCCTGACCGGTCCGCAACCCGGGCCGATGCTGATTCTGGCCGGCCACACCGATGTCGTGCCGACCGGCCCGCTCGAACAATGGGACACCGATCCGTTTGAGCCGACCGAACGTGACGGCATTCTCTATGGTCGCGGCGCCGCCGACATGAAGGCCTCGCTGGCCGCGTTTGTAGTGGCGGCTGAAGAACTGGTCGCCCAGCGGCCGCCGCGCGGCTCACTGGCACTGCTGCTGACCTCGGACGAAGAAGGTCCCGCCCACGACGGTACGGTGCGCGTGGTGGACGTCTTGCGTGAGCGCGGCATCAAACCCGATTACTGCATCGTCGGCGAACCGACCTCCAGCGCCGTCCTGGGCGACACCATCAAGAACGGCCGGCGCGGCTCGTTGTCGGCCAGGCTCACCGTGCGCGGCATTCAAGGCCATATTGCCTATCCGCATCTGGCCAGCAACCCGGTCCATCTGGCGGCGCCTGCGCTGACCGAACTGGCGGCCACGGTCTGGGACGAAGGCAACGAATTCTTCCCGGCCACGACCTGGCAGATTTCCAATATTCATGCCGGCACCGGGGCAACCAACGTGATTCCCGGTGAAGTCGTGATCGATTTCAATTTCCGCTTCTCCACCGAATCGACCGCCCAGGGGCTGCAAGACCGGGTCAGCGACATCCTGACGCGCCACGGGCTCGACTTCACGCTCGACTGGCGGCTGTCGGGCAATCCGTTTCTGACCGAACCGGGCGAATTGTCCAACGCCTTGCAGCAGGCAGTAGCCACCGAAACCGGCGGCGTGCAGGCCGAATTGTCGACCACCGGCGGCACCTCCGACGGGCGCTTCATCGCCAACATCTGCAAGCAAGTGGTCGAGTTCGGTCCCCGCAATGCCAGCATCCACAAGATCAATGAACATGTCGCGGTTGCCGATCTGGTGCCGCTGAAAAACATCTACCGGCTGACGCTGGAACAGTTGCTCTGAGATGCCTGATCGGCACCCCCAAGACGGGCCCACAGCGGCCCGCGTTCAACGCCACGCGCCAGACCTGAGCAAAGGAGCAGCCGGCCTGCCCGGTCTGCGCACCCTGCGCGACTTCATCCGCCTGGCCACCTCCAGCTTTGCCGCCGCCCCTCTGGTCTACGGACACGGCCAGGGCAGTTGCTATGACGAAGCGGTGGCGCTGGTGCTATGGGCCACGCACCTGCCCCCTGACACCGCGGAAGCGATGTTTGACGCCGTGCTCAGTCCGGGCGAGATCGACACCATCCTCAGCCTGATCGAACAACGCATTGCCACCCGCCGCCCGCTTGCCTATCTGACCGGCGAGGCCTGGTTGCATGGGTTGCGTTTTCTCAGCGACGACCGGGCACTGGTGCCGCGCTCATTGCTGATCGAAGCGATGCACGACGGACTGGCCCCCTGGCTTGTTGCCAGCGATCCCGACTGGCCCGCGCAGATTCTCGATCTGTGCACCGGTGGCGGCTCGATTGCCATCCATGCGGCCCATCATTTCGAACACGCCCACGTCAGCGCCGTCGATATCAACGACGATGCCCTCGCCCTGTGTCGGGACAACGTCGCCTTGCACGACCTCGAAGAGCGCATCACCTTGCACCGCTCCGATCTGCTCAACGAGGTCGCGCAACCGGCCACCTTTGATCTGATCCTTTGCAATCCACCCTATGTGCCCGATGCCAGCATGGCCCGCCTGCCGGCTGAATTTCGTGCCGAACCGAGCATCGCGCTGGACGGCGGCGCCGATGGGATGGATCTCATTCACCGCATCCTTGCGCAGGCTCGCGACCGACTCAGCGAGCGCGGCGTGCTGCTGCTCGAGATCGGCCACGAGATCGACGCTTTTTCAAAGGCTTTTGCTCAATTGAGTTTTACGATGTTGCCGGTAGCAGCCGGCGAGCAGATGGTTATCCTGCTCACCCATGAAGACTTGCAACACGGAAGCCTTGCGTCATGATTCGATTCAGAGACCTGACAATTGCGCGCGGTGGCATTAATTTGCTTGAGCACATCGAGGCAGCCATCGCGCCGGGCGAAAAGCTCGCGCTGATCGGCCCCAATGGCAGTGGCAAAACCACTTTGCTGCGCGCCCTCACCGGCGAGGTGCTGGCCGATGGCGGCGACATCGACATGCCGCCTATGCTGACCACCGTCCTCAAGCAGCAACCGCCCACCAGCGATTTGCCGGCCTGGGAACACGTATTGCAGACCGACCCGGCGCTGACCGGCGCCCAGCAGGCCCTGGAAGCGGCTACCGCACGCGACGATGGGCTGGCCATTGCCGAGGCGATGGATGCCTGGCAGCAAGCCGGTGGTGCCGACGCCCAGGCACGGTGCCGCGAATTGCTGCATGGCCTTGGCTTCAATCATGAAATGGCCGACCGACCGGTCGATCAGTTATCCGGTGGCTGGCGCATGCGCCTGAACCTGGCCTCGTGCCTGTTTCGCCCCAGCGAACTGATGCTCCTCGATGAGCCGACCAACCACCTCGATCTGGACGCCATCGTCTGGCTCGAAAAACGCTTGCGCCGCTATGACGGCACCTTGCTGGTCATTTCGCACGACCGGGACTTTCTTGATGCGGTGGTCGGCGGCACCTTGTCCATCGAAGGCAAGCAACTGCGCCGCTATCGTGGTGGCTACAGCGCCTGCGAACGCCAGCGCGCCGAGCGGGCCGAACACGAACAACGCTCGGCCGAACAAACCAAACGCCAGGCCGATCACCTTCAGCAATTCATCGATCGCTTCCGGGCTCAGGCCACCAAGGCGCGACAGGTTCAAAGTCGTATCAAGGCGATGGAGAAACTGCATATCGCCGCGCCGTTGAAAGCCGGCCGCAAACTCCATCTTGCGCTCAGTGACGTTGGCAATCTGCCCAACCCGGTAATGCACACCGAAGCCCTGCAGGCGGGCTACAACGGCCAGGCCTTGCTCAACAACATCACGGTCAAGGTCGAACGCGGTGACCGGATCGGTATCCTCGGGCGCAACGGTCAGGGCAAGACCACGCTGGTACGCACACTGATCGGTGATCTGGCGCCGGTGAGCGGCCATCTGCAGGCCTCGCCGCAGGTCAAGATTTCGTATTTCGAGCAAGACGCGGTCGATCATCTGCCGGCCACCGATTCGCCGCTCGATTACCTGCGCCGGGAAACGCTCAAGCATCGTGAGGTTGCACCGCCCGACGGAGAACTACGCGCCTGGTTGGGTCGCTTCGGTTTCGTGCAGGAAGACGCGATGCGCCATATCGGCCCGATGTCCGGGGGCGAGCGCGCCCGGTTGGTGCTGGGCGGCATTCTCTGGTCCAAGCCACAGTGGCTGGTTCTCGATGAGCCCACCAATCACCTCGACGGCGACACCCGTGATGCATTGACCGAAGCGTTGCTCGATTTCAACGGCGTGCTGATGGTGGTGTCGCACGATCGCTATCTGCTGCGCGCCTGCGTCGATCGCTTCCTGCTGGTCGGTGATGGCACCGTCAGCGATTTCGAAGGCGACCTGGACGACTACGCCAAACTGCTCACCGATGGCCCCAGCGGCACCGAAAGCAACGGCAGCGCCGCTGACGGCAACGACGCCAACGGTGGTTCACGCTCGCGCAAAGAGCAACGCAAGGAAGCGGCCAACCGGCGCGCCGAGCAAGCCGATCGGCTCAAACCACTGCGCCGGCGTATCAACGCAATCGATGTGCAGATGGACCGGCTCAACCGACGCCTTGCCGACCTGGACGAAACACTCGGCAAACCCGAAACCTATAACGATCCCGAGGCCCTGGCTCGTCTGACTCGCGAGCGTGGCGAAAAAGCCAGCGAGCGAGAGACGCTGGAGTTGGAATGGCTCGAATTGGCCGGCGAACTTGAGGCCGCCACCAACTCGGTCGACTGAGCACCGCCGGGCCCCGCAGGCCCGGCCCGCTGAGGTTTCAGCAAACCGAAAAGGTCCTTGCGCGCCAGAACGGTTCGCGGCGTAGCCTGCTAGACTGCGCCATTGACGTCTTAGTGTAATGATCCAATTATGAAAACAGCAATTATCGGCACCGGTGCCATGGGTCGCGGTATCGCCCAGATTCTCGCGCTCGGCGGCCACACCGTGCAGCTCTTCGATCAACAACCCGCGGCCGTGCAGAACGCCATCGATTCGCTGCGCAAAGTGCTTGAGCGGCTGGTCGAAAAAGGCAAACTCAGCGCCGACGATGCGCAAGCCGCCATCGCCCGCCTGGTGCCCGCCGACTCCCTCGAAGCACTGGCCGACACCGAGCTGGTCGTTGAAGCAATCATCGAACGCCTCGATGCCAAGCAGCAACTTTTTCAGGCCCTCGAAGCAATTGTCAGCGCCGATGCCATCCTGGCCAGCAACACCTCGTCGCTGTCCGTGACCGCCATCGCCAGCCAGTGCAAGCATCCCGAACGCGTGGTCGGCTTTCACTTCTTCAACCCGGTTCCGTTGATGAAGGTTGTCGAAGTCGTAACGGGCACGCGCACCAAGCCGGCAATCATGGACACGATGTGTGAACTGGCTACGGCCTGCGGACACCGCGCGGTGCGTTGTCAGGATTCCCCCGGCTTCATCGTCAACCACGCCGGCCGCGGATTCGGCACCGAATCGCTCAAGCTGCTTGGCGAAGGCGTCGCAGACGTGCCAACCATCGACACCATCCTGCGCGAGCAGGTCAGCTTCGAAGGCCGCGGCTTCAAACTCGGCCCGTTCGAACTGATGGACCTGACCGGACTCGACGTTTCGCATCCGGTCATGCTGTCGCTGTACGACCAGTACTACGCCGAGCCGCGTTTCCGCCCGTCCACCGTTGCCGCGCAACGTTATGCAGCCGGTTTGTACGGCCGTAAAACCGGCGAAGGTTTCTACCGTTATGTCGACGGCAAACAAGTTGCCCCCGACCAGCAGGCACCGGCACGCACCGAGCCCAAAGGACTGCGCATCTGGGTGGCCCCCGGACCGGAACAAGCCCGTCTGACCGCCACGGTCGAGTCACTGGGCGCCGTAGCCGTTGGCGGCGACACCCCGCCGCCCGACACCTTGATTCTTCTCGCACCGCTTGGCCTTGATGCCGCCACCGCGGCAGTCGGTCTCGACCCGACCCGTTGCGTGGCCATCGACACGCTCTTCCCCTACGAGTTCCAGGCCTGCAAACATCGCGTGCTGATGAAAACCGTCGCCACCAGCGATGACACGATTGCCGCCATGACCGGCTTGTTCGCCAACGACGGTGCCAATGTCAGCGTGCTGCGCGACAGCGCCGGCTTTGTGGCTCAACGCGTGGTCGGCATGATCGTCAGCATCGCCTGCGACATTGCTCAGCAACGTGTGGCCTCGGTCAGCGACATTGATGACGCCGTTCGCATCGGACTGGGCTACCCGCTCGGCCCGATCTCGATGGGCGACGCGCTTGGTGCCGATCGCATCAACACCTTGCTGGCCAACATGTACCAGGTTACGCAAGACCCCAGATACCGACCCTCATTGTGGATTCAGCGGCGCGCGCAACTTGGTCTGCCGCTCAGCACCCAGGACTGACTTTACCCATGGCTCAAGATAATCAGGCGCAAGACCCCAACGCTCAGTTTTCCGGCACGATGCCCGTCGCATCGCGCCAACAGTTCGATGTCGCAGCTTTGCAGGAATACCTGAAAGACAAGCTGCCCGATACCAAAGGTGACCTCACCGTTGAACAGTTCAAGGGCGGACAATCCAACCCGACCTTCAGACTGAAATGGGGCGATCGCTTCTACGTGATGCGCAGCAAGCCGGGACCGGCCGCCAAACTGCTGCGCTCGGCGCACGCCATCGACAGGGAGTTCCGGATCATCAACGCCCTGGCCGGCAGCGAAGTACCGGTACCTGAAGCCTACTGTCTGTGTGAAGATGAGTCGGTCATTGGCCGGGCTTTCTACATCATGGACTGCGTGCAAGGGCGCGTCATGTGGGATCAATCCCTGCCCGACATGAGCAATGCCGAGCGCAGCGCCATTTACGACGAAATGAATCGTGTGCTGGCAGCGCTGCATCAAATCGATTACAAAGCGATCGACATGGAAAGTTTTGGCCGCCCGGGCAATTACTTTGAACGTCAGATCAACCGCTGGACCACGCAGTACCGGGCCTCTGAAACCGAAAAAATCCCGGCCATGGAAGAGCTGATGGCCTGGTTGCCGGAAAACATTCCGGCCGGCGAAGAATCAAGTCTTGTGCATGGCGACTTCCGCCTGGACAACCTGATGTTCGCCAAGGATTCACCGAAGGCACTCGCAGTACTCGACTGGGAATTGTCCACCGTAGGCCATCCGCTCGCCGATTTCTCGTACCACTGCATGGGTTATCACATCAACCCCGGTGTTTCGCGCGGCATTGGCGGTCTGGATCATGCAGCTCTGGGCATTCCGACCGAACAGGAATACATTGCTCGCTATTGCGAACGCACCAATCGTGATGGCATCGAGAACTGGGATTTTTATCTCGCCTACAACATGTTCCGACTGGCCGGCATTTTGCAGGGCATCGTCAAGCGCGTGGTTGACGGCACCGCCGCCAACGAAAGCGCCAAAGAGGCCGGCGCCCGGACCCGGCCCCTGGCTGAACTGGGCTGGGCCATTGCCCAGAAGAGCATCGCGAAACAAGGCTGATATCGAACGGCCGCTCGATCATCGGGCGGCCTCTTGATTACGTTACTGGAGACATCTCATGGATTTTGAGTACTCAGCTCGCTGCGAAGAATTGCGCGCCCGGTTGCTGTCCTTCATGGACGAGCACATCTATCCAAACGAAGCAAAATATCACGCAGAAGTTGCCGCCAATCGTGCGGCGGGTAATGTCTGGGTACCAACCCGGATCATCGAGGAACTGAAGCCCAAGGCTCGCGCCGCCGGTTTGTGGAACCTGTTCCTGCCCAAATCTGATCGCGTACCCGAAGGTCTTTCCAATCTCGATTACGCGCCGCTGTGCGAAATCATGGGCCGCGTGACCTGGGCCGCCGAGGTATTCAACTGCTCGGCCCCCGACACCGGCAACATGGAAACGCTCGAGCGCTACGCCTCCGAGCCGATCAAGCGTAGCTGGCTCGACCCGTTGCTGGCCGGCGAGATTCGCTCGGCCTTTGCGATGACCGAGCCCGCCGTGGCCTCATCCGACGCCACCAACATCGAATCGCGCATCGAGCGCAAAGGCGACAAATACGTTATCAACGGTCGCAAATGGTGGACCTCAGGCGCGGGCGATCCGCGTTGCGCCGTCTACATCTTCATGGGTAAAACCGACCCTGAAGCCGGCCGCCATCAGCAGCAATCGATGATCGTCGTGCCGGCTGACACCGCAGGCATCACCATCGAGCGCCCGCTGTCAGTATTTGGCTACGACGATGCGCCACACGGCCACTGCGTGGTCAACTTCGAAAACGTGGAAGTTCCGGCAGACAACATCCTGCTCGGCGAAGGCCGCGGCTTCGAAATCGCCCAGGGCCGTCTCGGCCCGGGCCGGATTCATCACTGCATGCGTTCGATCGGCGCAGCCGAACGTTGTCTGGAATTGATGTGCCGGCGTCTGTCCAGCCGGGTGGCCTTTGGCAAACCGATTTCGCAGCAAAGCATCTGGCGTGAACGCATTGCCGATGCCCGCATCATGATTGACCAGGCTCGTTTGCTGACCTTGCGGGCGGCCTACATGATGGACACCGTTGGCAACAAGATTGCCCGTGCCGAAATTGCCATGATCAAAGTGGCGGCTCCCATCATGGCCTGCCAGATTGCCGACTGGGCGATCCAGGCGCACGGCGGTGGTGGTGTCAGTGACGACTACCCGGTGGCAGCCATTTACGCCCATCAGCGTACGCTGCGCCTGGCCGACGGCCCGGACGAAGTCCACCGCAACGCCATTGCCAAAATCGAACTGGGCCGCCATGCAGACATCCCTGCAGCGATCGACGACTCCACCATGCCCATCACCCGAGGCAGCTGATGATCGACCTGTATACCTGGCCCACCCCGAACGGGCACAAGATTCACATCATGCTTGAGGAATGCAATCTGCCATATGCCATCCATGCGGTAGATATCGGTCGAGGTGAGCAATTCGAGGACAGCTTTCTGGCCATCAGCCCAAGCAACCGGATTCCGGCCATTGTCGATCAGCACGGCCCTGACGGGCGTCCGATGAGCTTGTTTGAATCAGGGGCCATCCTGATATACCTGGCCGGCAAGACGGGCCGCTTTCTGCCCAAGATCGACCGTGAGCGTTTTCGGATGCTCGAGTGGGTGATGTGGCAGGTTGGCAGCTTCGGGCCCATGCTCGGCCAGGCGCACCACTTCCGGATCTTTACGCCGGAAAAAGTGCCCTACGCGTATGACCGCTACACCAACGAGGCCAATCGCCTGTACCGCGTGCTCGACAAGCAATTGAACAAGACGCGGGCGTTTGTATCGGGGCGGCAATATACGATCGCCGATATGGCGATCTTTCCGTGGTGCCGTTCCTTTGCCAACCAGGGCGTCGAAATGGACGACTACCCGGCCGTCAAACGCTGGTTTGATGCCATCAATAATCGTCCGGCCGTGAAGCGCGCGCTGAGCGTGCTGGCCGACTACCGGCGGCCGGTTACCGATGA
The DNA here is from genome assembly GCA_963976885.1 of uncultured Burkholderiaceae bacterium. Taxonomy (GTDB): domain Bacteria; phylum Pseudomonadota; class Gammaproteobacteria; order Burkholderiales; family Burkholderiaceae_E; genus JAUIAI01. Next base: position 17,087 of record CAXBNM010000017.1, on the reverse strand, counting down.
CGAAGCACGTGAAGTGCTGTTCGGCAGCCGCCAGTACGCGCAGCGTTAAGAAGTCAGACGACGCGGCCGGTGTGGCTTATTGCACCGGCCCGTCAAAGCCATCAGGCATCGGGAAGGCCAGCACCTCAATGCCTTCATCGGCAAGGTCGGCGGCTTCGTCGGGGGTGGCGACACCGCGAATGCCGCGTTCAGGCGCTTCGTTGTAATGGATGCGGCGCGCCTCTTCGGCAAAACGATCACCCACATCTTCAGTGTTCGATTGCACCAGGCGTGCCATTTGCGCCCAAAGTTTCTGCATTTGCACCGAAGTGGGCTGCGCCATCATTTGCCGCGCTTCGCCACCATTGTCGGCGTTGCCGTTCTGGACCGCCGGCGTTTGTGCTTGTTGGCTCTTCAGGTTGAGCCGCGGCGCCGAGGGCAGTCGTTTGATACTTTCATTGCCGCACAAGGGGCACTGAATGAGTTGTTCGCGTTGCTGGCGTTCGTAGTCATCGGCCGAGCCGAACCAGCCTTCAAAGGAGTGCCCGTGTTCACAGGCCAGATTAAATACTTTCATGACTGAAGTGTAAGCGGGATTGCGAAATCATGCATGTTGAGGACGCGACACTTCAAGGAATATTTCAGCCAGGCGACCGACGGCTGCCAACCAATCCTCTGACCGGTCGCGGGCTAGAATGCCCCTGTCCAGGCAACCCTACGCTATGAAAGAACCCTCTCCTATCTCCATCGACGACGCGATGGCTCAAACCAGCAACTTTGATGCCATTATCGACGTGCGCAGCCCGCTCGAATTCGCGCTCGACCACGCCCCCGGCGCCATCAATCTACCGGTCCTCGACAACGACGAACGGGTCATTGTCGGCACCACCAATGCCCAGGTGTCGGCCTTTGACGCCAAACGCCAGGGCGCAGCCATGGTCGCGCGCAATATCGGCAATATCATCGCCGGCCCGCTTGCCGACAAACCGGCTGACTGGCGCCCGCTTGTGTACTGCTGGCGCGGAGGCAACCGTAGCGCCAGCCTGGCCACCGTGCTCGCCCGCGTGGGCTGGCAAACCCATGTTCTGGACGGCGGTTATCGCGCCTATCGGCGTTGGGTCATTGCGCAAATCAACAAACTCGCCCCGGCGCAAAGTTTTCACGTCGTCGCTGGTCGCACCGGCAGCGGCAAAAGCCGCATCCTGCAACGACTGGCAGCCCGTGGCGCCCAGGTGCTCGATCTGGAGGCGCTGGCCAACCACCGGGGGTCCGTCCTGGGTCTGATGCCAGACGACGTGCAGCCATCGCAGAAACGCTTTGAAAGCCTGCTAGCCAATGCGCTCGGCGGCTTTGATCCCGCGCAACCGGTCTTTGTCGAATCCGAGAGCCGCAAGATCGGCAAGGTGCAAATTCCCGATGCCTTGATTCTGGCCATGCGCGGCGCGACCTGTTCGGTCATTGAACTGCCAACGGTACTGCGCGCACGCTTTCTCACGCAGGACTATCCGCATTTTCTGCGTCAGCCGGCAAGCCTGTTCACGCAACTCGATCGGCTGCGCGTGTTGCACGGCAACGAACGGATTGATACCTGGCGCGATATGGCGGCGCAGGCCGACTGGGAGGCGTTGGTCGCAGCACTACTGACCGAGCATTACGATCCGGCCTACGACAAGTCAATGGGCAAGAATTATGTGCTTCTCGATCAGGCACGCGTGCTCAGCGCCAATGATGCCGACGCCGATGTGCAACTTGTTTTCGATCGGTTGGCCGATGAATTGCTGACCGGTTGAATTGCTGACTGATTGAGTCGCTGGCCGATCAGTAGACGATCGGTCCAGCCGCAGACGGCCGTTCGGCCGTTCAGCCGCCGTGCTGAGCGGCCGCATCCGGACTGATGATCCGGTCTTCAAAACGCTCGATCGGCGTCTTCTCTTTGACACTCGTCAACCACGCCTGCAGCGCCTGCTGACCCTCAAAGCCACTCTGGTTGCTTGCCGCCGATTCGGCAGCCGTCTTCAGCGCTTCTGCGTCCAGGTCTTCGACCTTGACCACTTCAATGAGCTGGTATGCCGGCGTGCCGCCCGCAACCCCGGTTCTGGCGGGTAGATTGTCGGCCGGCAACTCAAACACCTTGTCCATCGCCGATGCACTCAGTCCGCCCGTGGCGCGCGACACGGTCTGCTCATCGCCGAAACCTTCAACGGTGTCGCCGTTGTTCAATTTCTCCAGATCAGCCTTGCCTGCTTCGGCCGCCAACTCGGCAGCGCGTTTGGCTCGCACAATGGCTTCGGCCTGGGCTTCAACCTGCGCGAATTCCTGCAACTTGGCGGGTCGATACTCGAGCACGCGCGCCGCGACCAGAACATTATTGCCGGTGTCGATCGCTTCGGTGTTCATCCCACTCGTGCGCGTCGATTCATCGAAGATCGCACGTGCCACCTTCGGATTGAGCAAGGGCGAATCGGGGGCAAGATCCGGCGTTGCAACGCGCCGATAATCCTGCAACTCCTGCACCTTCAGACCAAGCTTTTCAGCGGCAGGTGCCAGCGAATCGGGTTGTTCGTAAACGGTATTGTTGAAGATATCGGCCTGCTCGAGATACTCACTGCGCGCTTTCTGTGAGCGCAGCGTCTGCTCGATCTCATCGCGCACTTCGGCCAACGGCTTGACCGATTCCGGTTTGATTTCGGTGACCTGAATGATGTGTACGCCAAACTCGGTTTCTACCGGCTCACTGATTTCGTCTTTCTGCAGCGCAAAAGCGGCTTCAGCAAAGGCCTCAGTCATGGTGCTACGGTCGAAATACCCGAGGTCACCGCCGGCATTGGCTGAACCCGGGTCGTCCGATTCGCTCTTGGCCAGTTCTTCAAAGGATTCGCCATCACGCAGACGCTTCACCAGCGCTTGCGCTTTATCGAGGGCGGCAGTCTTGTCAGCGTCTGCAGCGCCAGCGGGCACTTCAATCAGAATATGGCGTGCGCGGCGCTGCTCGGTCTGCCCGAAGCGGCGCTCATTGTCCTGATAATATTTTTCGACTTCGGCATCCGTCAGCTCGACTGCATTGGCAAGCGTCGCTTCGTCCAGCACCAGATAATTGATGGTGGCCGCTTCCGCTGACTGAAACCCCTGCGGATTTTCATCGTAATACTTGCGCGCTGCGCCATCAGCCAACTCAACCTGCTTGATGAAGTCTTCGGTGTTGTACGCCTTGGTACGAATGGTGCGCTTCTGCCCGTTCAGCCCCGCCACTCGCGTGGCTACCAGCGCCGGCGTGAACGCCGTTTGCGCGATGGACTCAGGCAGCAGTTGCAGCGCCAGGTCGGCCCGCACGCTGGCTTCAAATTGGGCTTCATTCAGGCCCTGGGCCGCGAGAATCGTTTTGTAGCGCTCGAAATCAAACGCACCCGATTCATTGGTGATGCCGGGAATCTGTTGAATGGCCGTACGCACGGCGCTATCGGCAACCGTCAGGCGATTGCTCTGCGCGGTAACGGCAAGCAGTCGCTGATCAATCAGACCTTCCAGAATTTGTTTGCGAGCGGCCGGATTATCGAACATTGCCGGATCGATCTGATCGCCGAGAATGCGGCGCATGTTGTCGATCTGCGAGCGACGAGCGTTTTCGAATTCTTGAGCGGAAATCGGCGACTCAGCCACGACGGCAACATCATCGTCGGCACTGAAAAAATTGTCGTAGCCCGATAGCCCGAAAAACGCAAAGGCCGGAAAAATCAGCAGCAGCAGCAGAAACTGCAAAAGACGCTGGTGATTGCGAATCGACTCGAACATGGCGGCTCATTCCCACAAACGCAAAGGGCGAACAATGGTTCGCCCTTGGATCAATCAGCCTGGTCTCGTTGTCGCCCGGAGTGCAATCTGTATCGGGATCTGGCAGAGCTTTGTGAATCTGCCTTGATGCTTTCAGATCGCCTGGCGCTTCAGACGGTTAGCGGGTGGTACCCGGCATCCCGCGACGAGTTTTGGCTGACCTTAAATAGTTGGCGGAGTGGACGGGACTCGAACCCGCGACCCCCGGCGTGACAGGCCGGTATTCTAACCAACTGAACTACCACTCCAGTTGCACTACATTCTACTTCTTTTCGACGCCGACTTCACGTTGACATCGAAGCCGGTCCGATCGGTGGTGGGTGCTGAGAGGCTCGAACTCCCGACCTACGCCTTGTAAGGGCGCCGCTCTACCAACTGAGCTAAGCACCCCGATTCGAACCTGTCTTGCTGTACTGCAGATTTCAGTGCTGCAAATCTGTTACTTCAAGCTCGGCACTTCTTACTGCGGTCTTGCTCTTACTTTGCTTCGTTCCTGCTGACTCGATTCAGATGACTGCTTTTCTGAACCAGAACTTCCGAGTTAACTTGCTTTCGAATCTGGCTGCTTTGGGATTCGCTATTGAATCGGATTCGCTTATGAACCTTCAGCAATCAACTCGCTTTTGAGTTTTCGTTCGTTCTTTTGAATCACCGTTGAACTAAGCCAGCAAGTATAACGTGTTTTTTTGAAAACGCGAAATACTTGTTGGCTCGCGTCCCGAAAAAGTCACTCAGTTCAGTGCGTCTTTCAGGGCCTTGCCAGGACGAAACTTGGGAACCTTGGCTGCCTTGATGTCAATGGTGGCACCGGTCTGGGGGTTGCGACCGCTGCGCGCAGCCCGCTCACCAACCGCAAAGGTTCCAAAGCCAACGACAGTGACCGTATCGCCTTTTTTAAGTGCCTGCGTAACGCCATCAATCAATGCGTCCAGTGCACGCCCGGCTGAGGCCTTTGAAAGGTCAGCTTCGTCGGCGATGAAATCGATCAGTTCAGTCTTGTTCACTTATGGACCCCCTAGTTCTATGGATCGTGCCATCCGGCCAATCCGGCAACACGTGAGATTCTTGCCAGACATTCTGGCAAACGCAAAATTCTATACAGACGGGATGGATGCGAAGTAGTTATTGGTAAACATTGTCGCAACACCAGCGCTAATAAGACACCTAATCTCGCCAGCTATCGACGGCTCAGGCAGCGTATTAAATAGACCGCAAAGGCTTGTGTCAAGGCGCTCTCCGTGGAATTTGAGAGTAAAACGCCCCGCTTAACAGGTTGCGACCTGTCGCCATGCAACTTTCAGCTGCATCACACCGTCACCGCACGCCAACGCCGGATAAAAACGACGTTGATCGCACGGCAACGGTGCGCTGCATTTAAAACACAGCTAACGTCAGCACGACAGCATTGTGCCAACAATCAATGCGCCGTCAGACTACCGCCTCCTTTTTTGCGCTTTTTTGCCGCCACCGTTGTTTTGGTTGGTACGACTGCGGGCGGTTCCTCAACCAGAGGCTCAGGGACCCGCTCCAGCGCCACTTCAAGTACTTGGTCTATCCATTTGACCGGAATGATTTCCAGTCGGTTCTTGACGTTGTCAGGGATCTCGGCAAGATCTTTAACGTTGTCCTCGGGAATCAACACGGTTTTGATATCACCGCGGTGCGCCGCCAACAGCTTTTCTTTCAGACCACCGATGGGCAATACCTCACCACGCAAGGTGATTTCACCCGTCATCGCGACGTCGCTGCGCACCGGAATACCCGTCAGCATCGATACAATGGCTGTGGTCATGCCGATACCAGCACTCGGTCCGTCTTTCGGCGTCGCACCTTCAGGGACGTGAATGTGGATATCGTTTTTCTCGTGAAAATCAGGCGCAATACCAAAGCGTTCGGCGCGCTTGCGCACGACCGTCATGGCCGCCTTGATTGACTCCTGCATCACATCGCCGAGCTTGCCGGTAAACGTGGTTTTGCCCTTACCCGGCACTGCCACGCCTTCAATGGTGAGCAATTCACCACCCACTTCAGTCCAGGCAAGACCAGTAACCTGACCGATCTGATTTTCCTTTTCGGCCTTGCCAAAGCTGAATTTGCGCACGCCGAGGAATTTATCGAGTGTCGCCGGTGTCACGGTGATTTTCTTGCGATTCTTTTGCAGCAAGAGACTCTTCACGACCTTGCGACAGATCTTGCCAATTTCGCGCTCGAGCGAACGCACGCCGGCTTCACGCGTGTAGTAACGAACGATGTCGCGGATAACGACTTCGCTGACGGCAATTTCTTCTTCCTTCAAGCCGTTGTTACGCACTTGCTTGGGCAACAGATAACGCTTGGCAATGCTGACTTTTTCATCTTCGGTGTAACCCGACAAACGAATCACTTCGAGTCGATCGAGCAGTGCCGGCGGAATATTCAGCGTATTGGCCGTGGCCACGAACATCACGTCAGACAAATCGTATTCGACCTCAACGTAGTGATCGACAAATGAATTGTTCTGTTCGGGATCGAGCACCTCGAGCAAAGCACTGGAGGGATCGCCCCGAAAGTCCATACCCATCTTGTCGACTTCGTCGAGCAGGAACAGCGGATTGCGCACGGCAACGCGCGTCAGACTTTGCAGGATCTTGCCCGGCATCGAACCAATATAGGTGCGACGGTGCCCACGAATCTCAGCTTCGTCACGCACACCACCGAGTGCCATCCGCACAAATTTGCGATTGGTGGCGCGGGCGATGGATTGCCCCAATGAAGTCTTGCCCACCCCCGGCGGTCCGACCAGACAAAGGATTGGCGCCTTCACGCGTTCAACTCGTTGTTGCACAGCCAGGTACTCGAGAATGCGCTCTTTGACCTTCTCGAGGCCATGATGATCTTCATCGAGGACTTCTTCGGCCAGTGCCAGATCGTTGGCAACCTTGCTCTTTTTCTTCCAGGGCAAACCAACCAGGGTATCGATATAGTTGCGCACGACGGTAGCTTCAGCCGACATCGGCGACATCAGCTTGAGCTTCTTGAGCTCGGCATCGGCTTTCTTGCGCGCTTCACGCGGCATCCGCGCAGCAACAATTTTCTTCTCGAGTTCTTCGAGATCGGCGCCGTCTTCGCCCTCGCCCAGTTCTTTCTGAATCGCTTTGACTTGCTCGTTCAGGTAGTACTCGCGCTGGCTCTTTTCCATCTGGCGTTTGACACGGCCACGGATGCGCTTTTCAACCTGCAGGATATCGAGCTCATTCTCGATCTGGGCAAGCAAGCGCTCGAGCCGCTCGGCGACTGACTGAATTTCGAGCACGGCCTGCTTCTGTTCGATCTTGATCGGCAAGTGCGCGCCGATCGTGTCGGCCAGGCGACCGTTGTCGTCAATACCGTTGAGCGAAGCAAGAATTTCGGGCGGGATCTTCTTGTTCAGTTTTACGTACTGATCGAACTGCGTGAGGATGGTGCGGCGCAAGGCCTCGACCTCGGCGGTCTGGCCGTCGGTTTCTTCGAGCAAACCGAGTTCGCAATTGAAATGCTCCTCGCCGTCTTCTACTGACAGCACCCGCGCCCGCTGCGCACCTTCAACCAACACCTTGACGGTACCGTCGGGCAGTTTGAGCATTTGCAGGATATTGGCGACACAGCCGATTTCGTAGATGTCATCGACGGTGGGCTCATCTTTGGACGCATTTTTCTGTGCAACCAACAGAATTTGCTTGCCGGACTCCATTGCGGCTTCAAGCGCCTTGATAGATTTGGCGCGGCCCACAAACAGCGGAATCACCATGTGTGGGAAGACGACCACATCACGCAGGGGCAGAAGCGGGAGGGTCTGGATTGGATCGGTCATATTCAACTCCGGATGGCTGATCTGGAAATGTGGAGACATGAGGTCCCACTTTCAAGCGGTTAGGCCTTGACTGGCGGCCCTGCCCCGATGGGAGACGCCATAAAGCATACGCTGAAACGGCTCGCCGCAAATATGCATCCCACCTGTAAAAGTGGCCTTGATCAGACAAATGGAATATTGACAACCCAAATGCAAAAACGCGGGCCTGTCAGCAGACAGGCCCGCGCATCACGACTGAGCATTACTTAGTTGGAGTCAGAACCCGCTACGCGCGGGTTTTCACCGTAGATGATCAGCGGCTCTTTCTCGCCGTTGATCGCGCGCTCATCGACGACCACCTTCTGCACATTCTGCAGACTCGGAAGTTCAAACATTGTGTCCTGCAGCGACTGTTCAAGAATGGACCGCAGACCGCGCGCACCGGTGTTGCGCTTGAGCGCCTTGCGAGCAATGGCTTGCAGCGCCGACGGCCGGACTTCAAGCTCAACGCCTTCCATCATGAACAGGCGCTGGTATTGCTTGATCAGCGCGTTTTTGGGCTCGGTGAGAATCTGCACCAATGCATCATCGTTCAGCTCATCGAGCGTGGCCACTACCGGCAGACGGCCGACCAGCTCGGGAATGAGACCGAACTTGATGAGATCTTCCGGTTCGGTTTCGCGCAACACTGCACCGACCGAGCGTTCGGATTCGCTGCGTACCTCAGCGCCAAAGCCGATGCCGCTGCGCTCGGAGCGTTCACGAATGACCTTGTCGAGCCCGTCGAACGCCCCGCCACAGATGAACAGGATGTTGGTGGTATCGATCTGCACGAAATCCTGGTTGGGATGCTTGCGCCCGCCTTGCGGGGGCACCGAAGCAACCGTTCCTTCGATCAGTTTCAGCAAGGCCTGCTGCACGCCCTCGCCCGAGACATCACGGGTGATCGACGGATTGTCCGATTTACGCGAGATCTTATCGATTTCATCGATATAAACGATGCCGTTCTGGGCCTTCTCGACTTCGTAGTTGCAGTTTTGCAGCAACTTCTGAATGATGTTTTCAACATCTTCGCCCACGTAACCGGCTTCGGTCAGCGTGGTGGCATCGGCGATCACGAAGGGCACGTTGAGCAAGCGCGCCAGTGTCTGAGCCAGCAGAGTTTTACCCGAGCCGGTCGGACCTACCAACAGGATGTTGCTCTTGGACAGTTCGACGTCGTCTTTTTTGCCGCGGTGCCGCAAACGCTTGTAGTGGTTATAAACCGCTACCGACAAACCTCGTTTGGCCGCTTGTTGGCCGATGACGTAGTTGTCGAGAATGGCGCGAATTTCGTGCGGCGTCGGCAAACCGCCGCCAAGCGAACCGGGCGCGGCTTCGGACTGAGCTTCATCACGGATGATGTCGTTGCACAGTTCAATGCATTCATCGCAAATGAATACGGACGGACCAGCAATGAGCTTGCGCACTTCGTGCTGGTTTTTGCCGCAGAAGGAGCAGTAAAGTACCTTCTCGCTCGATCCTTTCTTGTCTGACATAAGGCTCCCTGGGGCACGCTTGTTACGGAACAGATAAAACGCTTGCGAAGTGCACAGAACGCCGGTGCGCTTGGGCGACGGGGGCGAGGCGGTCGGCCCGGACAATCGTCCCTGGCCGCCAGCCGCCTCCTGACAGGTTAACTAACCTGCGCGCGGGTCTCCAGCACCTTGTCAATAATACCGTAATCCTTGGCCGACTCTGCTGACATGAAATTGTCGCGATCGGTGTCCTTCTCGATGGTCTCAAGCGACTGGCCGGTGCTTTCAACGAGAATCTTGTTCAGCCGTTCACGGATATACAGAATTTCCTTGGCGTGAATTTCGATATCTGACGCCTGCCCCTGCGCACCGCCCGAGGGCTGATGGATCATGATGCGGGCATTGGGCAATGAAAATCGCTTTTCCTTGGCCCCTGCGGCCAGCAGAAACGAGCCCATGCTGGCTGCCAGACCCATGCAAAGGGTGCTGACGTCGGGCTTGATGAATTTCATCGTGTCGTAAATGGCCAACCCGGCCGACACCGACCCGCCTGGCGAGTTGATATACAGCGAGATGTCTTTGTCGGGGTTCTCGGACTCGAGATAAAGCAACTGAGCGACCACCAGATTGGCCGAGTGATCCATCACCGGGCCAAGCAGGAAAATGACTCTTTCGCGCAACAGACGCGAGTAGATATCGAAGGCTCGCTCACCCCGACCGCTTTGTTCTACCACCATTGGCACCAGACCGGTGGCCTGGGGCGACTGCCAGCCAGCACCACTGCCTGCGTTCAGCTGGGCGTTGACGAGATCTTCAATAAGATTGTTACGGGTCATCCGGACACTCCATGCATTGATGACAGATTCAACCTGTGGCTGAACGGGAAAACTGAAAAGGGCGGGTCGTCAAACGTGTATTTGACACGAAACGAACCCGCCGCAACAGATGTGGGGCGTGGCTTCTCAATCACAAGCCTGCCGCCCATCCCCCGGCAATCAGCCGGCCATCAGTTCGTCAAAAGCGACAGTCTTGTCGGAGACCTTGGCCTTGCTCAACGCCCAATCCACGACGTTTTGCTCGATGACGATGGCTTCGATTTCACCAAGGCGCTCGCGATCACTGAAATAGTGACGCACGACTTCGCCCGGATTTTCGTACGCTTGCGCAAATTCTTCGATCTGAGCCTTGATCTGATCGGGCTTGGCCTGCAACTTCTCGCGCTGGACGATTTCGGCAACCAGCAGACCCAGACGCACCCGCTTCTCAGCTTGCTCACGGAAGGCATCATCAGGAATGGGGAGGTCGTCGGTTTTCATGCCACGCGCGGCCATGTCCTGCTTGGCACGCTCGATCAGCGACTGACGCTCGCCATCGACCAGGGCCTTGGGCAGATCAAACTGCGCCTGGCTGGCCAGTGCTTCCATCACGTTGTTCTTGGTGGCACCGCGCACACGCTGCGCAACTTCCCGCGTCAGGTTGGCTTCGATGTCGCTGCGCATGGTTTCCAGGCTGCCGTTCTCGACACCGAGCGACTTGGCAAAGGCTTCGTCGACTGGCGGCAGAATCGGCGCTTCCACTTTCTGCACCGTCACATCGAACACCGCGGTCTTGCCGGCCAGGTTCTCAGCGGAATAGTCTTCCGGGAAGCTCACCGGGAATTCCACGGTAGCGCCCGCTTTCTGACCTTTCACACCGGTTTCGAAATCAGCCAGCATCCGGCCTTCGCCGAGGATGAAGCTGAAGCCGTCGGCGCTGCCGCCTTCAAAGGCTTCGCCGTCAAGCTTGCCCAGAAAGTCGATCGTGACCTGGTCTTCGTCCTGAGCCTCGCGATCAACGGCTTCCCATTGCACACGCTGCTTGCGCAGGATTTCAATGGTGCGGTCGATTTCGGCTGGGGTCACTTCGCACTGCTGGCGCTCGATTTCAACAGACGCAACGTCAACCTCAGGCACTTCGGGGTAAACCTCGAAGGTGGCCGAGAACGCAATGGTGTTCTCATCGCTCGATTCAGCATTATCAATAGAGGGCTGGCCGGCTACCCGCAGCTTGTGCTCGCTGACGGCATCGCTGAAAGCCTTGCTGACCGCATCGCCCATGACTTCGGCGTTGATTTGCTGGCCGTAGCTCTGCTGGACCATCTTGAGCGGCACCTTGCCGGGCCGAAAGCCGGGCAATTTGACCGTTTTGGCCATTTTTTTCAGCCGCTCATCGGCGGCTTTGGTGATTTCGGCCATTGGCACGGTGAGTGCCAGTTTGCGCTCCAGGGGCCCGGTGGTTTCTAGTTGTGTGGTCATTTAACTCTGATTTTCTGGGGGTGTCTGTTTCATAGTGGGATTGGCTCACGGGGCCGTTCCCCCCGGCGTTCATCTGGGCGGCACGGTTGGTTATGACCGACGCCAACCCAGGACTTGATGCTGATAACGACTCGGTCTGGCGAAGACTCCGTCTGGTGCGGGCGAAAGGACTCGAACCTTCACGCCGTTAAGCGCCAGGACCTAAACCTGGTGCGTCTACCAATTCCGCCACGGCCGCAAAACCAGCCATGTTAGCGGATAAGTGGCCGGCGTACCGAGTCACGTCGCCACGGCAAGACGTGAATACCCCCGAATTATGCCCCTGCCCTGCTCCGCCGGGTGCCGTCAAGTATCTGTGCGGCAACGCCGACAGACACAATCAGGCGACGCGGGCGGGCTAGAATCGCGTCCATGCCTGGTTCTGATAACGCTACCAACGCCTGGTTGAGCCAGACGACTCACTATGAGAATTTTCCCGTCGGGTCTGTGCTGGTCCCCAAACGGCTGCGCCCCTCGATGGCCGCGGTATACCGTTTTGCGCGCTACGGTGACGACGTCGCCGATGAAGGCGACGCTCCGGCCGCCGATCGCCTGGCCGAGCTGGCCCGGCTGCGGGCGGCGCTCTACGAGCAGACGCCCCATCCGGTGGTCGACGGCTTGCATCCGGTCATCGAGGCCCATCAGATTGATCGCGACCTTTTCAGCGGCCTGCTTGAGGCCTTCGAGTGGGACGCCCGGGGCACCAGTTATCCGGACTTTGCCCGGCTGCGCCAGTACTGCCAGCGCTCGGCCGACCCGGTGGGGCGCATCGTGCTGAGCATTTTCTCGATGGACCGCCCTGCGGCGCTGCCGCCCTCCGACTCGATCTGTACCGCTTTGCAACTGATCAATTTCGCCCAGGATCTGGGCCAGGACACCACACGCGGGCGCTGCTACATTCCGGAAGACGAGCTGACCCGATTCGGGCTGGATCACGACGATCTTGAGCAATGCGTACAGCAGCGGCGTATCAGTGCGCCGGTGCGCGCGTTGCTCGATTTTCAACTGGACCGGGCGCTGGCCATGCTGCAGGCCGGCGTACCGCTGCTCGCCATGGTGAGGGGACGCTTGCGATGGGAACTCACTGCCGTGGTGGCCGGCGGCCATACGATGCTCACCAAGACGCGCTGTCATGATCCGTTTGCACAACGACTGAAACTGAACAAGACCGACCTACCCACCCTTTTGCGCACCAGCCTACAACTGCTCTTCGGCAGGCCCCTCAGATGACCCCCAACGAGTACTGTCAGCAAAAATCAGCGGCCAGCGGATCCAGCTTCTACTACAGCTTTCTGTTTCTGAAGGGCGCCCGCCGTGAGGCCATCATGGCGCTGTATGCGTTTTGCCGCGAGGTCGATGATGTCGTCGACGAGACCAGTGATGCCGCCGTCGCGGCGCGCCAGCTCGACTGGTGGCGTGAGGAACTCGATCGGATGGACGCCGGTCAGCCGCAGCATCCGGTCACCCAGGCACTGGCACCGCACATGGCAACGTTTGCGATCAAGCGCAAATGGCTCAGCGGCGTCATCGACGGCATGGCGATGGATCTGCATCAGCACCGCTATGCCGACTTCGAAGGTCTGCGGCTTTATTGTCATCGCGCCGCCGGTGTCGTCGGTTGTGCGGCGGCCCAGATCTTTGGCGCCAGTTCGGCGCAGACCACCGAATACGCCGAACGCCTGGGCCTGGCCTTTCAGCTGACCAATATCATCCGCGACGTCGGTGAAGATGCCCGTCGTGACCGGATATATCTGCCGCTGGAAGATCTCGAACGATTTTCCCTGACGCCAGCCGATATGCTCGCCCGTCGTCACAGTCCGGCTTTTGTCGAGATGATGCGCTTTCAGGCGGCGCGGGCACGTGCCACTTACGCCGAGGCTTACGCCTTGCTGCCCGACGTCGACCGACGCGATCAACGGCCCGGCCTGATGATGGCCGCCATTTACTCCACCTTGTTGCAGGAGATAGAACGCGACGACTTTCAGGTCATGAACCAGCGCACCAGTCTGACCCCGATCAGAAAATTCTGGCTTGCCTGGCGCACCTGGATGACCGGTCGCCCACCGCCGCCATGAGTGACACGACGCCTTCCGATTCCATTGCCGTCATCGGTGCTGGCTGGGCCGGACTCAGTGCTGCCTGGCATTTGTGCCAGGCCGGTCGGAAGGCCGTGCTGTACGAGATGGCACCGATTACCGGTGGCCGTGCCCGGCATTCATCGGTTCGCCTGGGCGAGCAGACCGTTCGCCTCGACAATGGCCAACACCTGATGATTGGTGCCTACCGCGACTCACTGGCCCTGATTCGTCAGGCGCATGGCCTGGCGGCGGACGCGCCCATTCCCGGTCTGTTGCGCCTGCCTTTGCAGATTGAATCGCCGCGCATGGGCTTGCGGGCTCGCCAGCCGGGCCAACTGGGCTTGCTGCTTGGCGTGCTGCGTGCCCGTGGTCTGACGGCTCGCTCGCGCATGGATATTGTCCGCATGGGCGTGCGGCTGCGATTGTCGGGCTGGAGCACGCCGGTCGATGAAACAGTTCAGACCATGCTGACCCGGTTGGGCCAGAGCACTCAGGCGTGCAGCACTTTCTGGGCGCCCCTTTGTCTGGCGGCCCTGAACACCCCCATCGAGACGGCCAGCGCGCAGGTGTTTGTGAACGTCTTGCACGATTCACTTTTCAGCGGCGCCGGCGGTAGCGATTTTCTGATCGCCACTGAAGATTTGGGGGCGCTGTTTGCCGAGACCATGACCGAACGGCTGGTGGCGCAAGGGGTGAGTTGCCATCTTGCCACCCCGATCACCGCGATCCACGCCGACGGCGCAAACCAATGGCAGATCCATCGGCGTGACCACATCGACACCCATCAGGCGGTGGTGCTGGCGACCTCATCAACGAGCGCGGCCCGCCTGCTCGAGCCTGTCGTGCCGGCCGCGGCCCGCGCGCTTGGCCGGCTCCGGCATGAAGCCATTCAAACCGTGTATCTGGCCTGGCCGCAGGCGCAGGCGCCGGCGCTGCCACCGCTGACAAGACTGGACGATGATGCGGCTGCCGGCCAACCCGCACAATGGCTGTTTGCACGTGGACCGCAGCAAGGGCTGGCCCTGGCCGCTGCCGTGATCAGCTTGCCGTCCGCCGACGTTGACAGCACCGCAGTCGCGACGATGGTTGCCCGGCAATTGGAACAACAACTCGGCGTGGCTGCGCCGGTGGCGGCCCGCACCATCAATGAAAAGCGCGCCACCTTCAGTTGTGTACCCGGCCGACCGGTTGCTGATCACAAGCACATAGATGGCCATCCGTTGCCGGCCGGTCTGCGGTTGGCCGGCGATTATTGCTGGGCCCGCTACCCGTCAACGCTGGAAGGGGCCGTTCGCAGCGGCGCGGCCGCGGCCGCCGCCGTGCTGGCCGGCGCCTAAACCGCCCAGGCCAATTCCAGCGCCTGCTCAATGTGATCGACCGCGATGACGTTGAGCCCTTCAATGGGTTTTTTCGGCGCGTTGGCCTTGGGCACCAGGGCATGACCGAAACCGAGTTTGGCAGCCTCACGCAGTCGCTCCTGACCACGTGGCGCCGGCCGCACCTCACCGGCCAGACCGAGTTCTCCGAACACCGCCATGCCACGCGGCAATGCGCGATTGCGCAGTGACGAGACCACCGCAAGCACAATCGCCAGATCGGCCGCCGGTTCGGTCACGCGCACGCCGCCGACTGCATTGACGAAGACATCCTGATCGCTGCAAACGATGCCGGCATGACGGCTGAGTACGGCCAGCAACATGGCCAGCCGCGAGGCATCAAGACCGACCGTCAATCGCCGCGGATTGGGCAGGTTTGCCGAGTCAACAAGCGCCTGAATTTCAACCAGCAAGGGGCGGGTCCCCTCTTGCGTAACCAGCACGCAAGAGCCGGCCACCTGGCGATCTTGCTGCGACAGAAACAGCGCCGACGGATTGGCAACACCGCGCAAGCCGCGATCGGTCATCGCAAACACGCCAAGCTCATTGACCGCGCCGAAGCGGTTCTTGAAGGCACGCACCAGACGGTGCGAGGACTGCGCATCACCTTCGAAATACAACACGGTGTCGACAATGTGTTCGAGCACGCGCGGTCCGGCCAGGGTCCCTTCCTTGGTCACGTGACCGATCATGACGATGGCAACCCCCGTGGATTTGGCCATGCGCGTAAGGCGCGCCGCACACTCGCGCACCTGCGTCACCGAGCCCGGTGCCGAATCGAGCGCCAGTGAATACATCGTCTGAATGGAGTCGATGACAACCACGGCGGGCCGCCGCGTCTGCACCGCATCGAGAATCAGTTCCAGTTCGGTTTCGGTCAACAGCGGCGTGCTGGCGTCGGTCAGACCAAGTCGGCGCGCGCGCAGCGCTACCTGCGACGCAGACTCTTCGCCGGTGACATAAAGCACCGGACGATCGACCTCCATGCGTATCAGGGCCTGCAGCAACAAGGTTGATTTGCCAACGCCGGGATCCCCCCCGATGAGCACAACCGAACCGGCGACGAGCCCGCCACCGAGCACCCGGTCGAATTCATCACTGCCGGTACGAAAGCGCTCGACGCTCTCGTCCGGCACCTGATCGATGTTGACGACTTCACCGGTACGGGAACCGCCGGCGAGCGGTCGGCGCGAGGGCGTGTTGCCCGCACGGACCGACACCTCTTCGAGTTGATTCCAGGCGCTGCAGTGCGGACACTGACCTTGCCACTTGCTGCTGACGCCACCACATTCATTGCAGACGAACTGCGTTTTCAACTTGCCCTGCGCCATTACCAGGGAACTCCTGCGGTCAGTAACGGAACCCGGCGCGAGACCCGACACATCAATTCATAACCAATGGTGTCCGCGGCTGCGGCCACCTCGTCAATGGGAACATGATTGCCCCACAGCTGAACCGGCGCCCCGACACCAGCCTCTGGCACCGGATCGAGATCGACCGTCAGCATGTCCATCGAAACCCGTCCGATCAGACGGGTGCGTTGACCGGCAACCCAGACCGGCGTGCCCGTGGGTGCGCTGCGCGGATAGCCATCGGCATAACCGCAGGCCACGACGCCAACACGCATCGGCCGCCCGGCTGTAAAAGTGCTGCCATAACCAAGCGTATCGCCAGGCAACAGCTTTTGCACGGCGAGCAACTTTGACTCCAGATGCATGGCGGGCTGCAAGCCGATTGAGGCGGCCGTGCGTTCGGCAATCGGGGTGCCGCCATAGAGCATGATGCCGGGGCGCACCCAGTTAGCGTGCGCCGCAGGCACCTGGACGCAGGCCGCCGAATTGGCAAGCGAACGCGAACCGGGCAACTGATTGCAGGCCTGCTCGAAGCGCCCTTGCGCGGCCGCCGTGCCATCGGGGGCGTCGGCGTTGGCGAAATGGGTCATCATGCCGATACGGTCAACCACCGAACAGCTGACCAGCCTTTCGAAAGCCTGTCGAAAACCGGTCTGCGTAAAACCGAGCCGGTTCATGCCGCTGTTGAACTTGAGCCAGACCCGGAGCCGGCGCGGCCCCTCGCAGGCTTCGAGCCAGCGCAGCTGCTACTCGTCGTGCACGGCCAGGTCGAAGCCACGCTCGATGGAGAGTCGGGTCGACGATTCATCAAAGGCG
>CAXBNM010000016.1:0-26389 GCA_963976885.1 uncultured Burkholderiaceae bacterium | reverse complement strand
AAGCCACTACCGCAACGTCCAGCGAACCCTCGGCCACACGAGTCAGCGCGTCTTCCGAGGTATGCACCGCCAATTGCACCTCAATGCCGGGGTGCTCACGCGCCACCTGAGCCAGCGCCCGCGGCAACAACTGCGCAATGACTGGCGTTGACGCACTCATGCGCACCAGTCCGCTTTTGCCCTGCACCTGTCGGCGCACATCCGACAACATCGCATCGGATTGATTCAGCAGCAATCGGGCCCGGTCAATCATTGTCGTCCCCACGCCGGTGGGTTGTACGCGGCCGCGCTCGCGCAGCAGCAACGGCGCGCCCACCCGCGCTTCCAGCTCGGAGATGTGGAGACTGACGGTAGGCGGGGCGAGATGCAGATGCTGAGCAGCCGCGGCAAACGAGCCGAGATCGGCAATGGCTACCAGGGTGCGAAGACGGTCGAGACTGAGGGCGCGCATGTCGTTCAGTTTATCTGAACTTGATAGTCAAGTAATTCAACTTTTCATATCGTCTGGAATGGTCGAAGATCTCGTCATCAATCGTTTGGCCGGACAGTCATCGGCCAGCGCGCACAACACACGGTCTGGAGACAATCAACGTGAGCAACCCGCAGCATTCGGCCTATGACACCTTTGGCGAGATGTCCGACGCCGACGTGAATTCACTCGCCAGCGACCTGACGAAAATCGTCGGCGCAGACCGGGTTCTGACCGGCGCCGAAGCACTTGCCAGGTTCCCCGGCGATCAAAGCTGGCTGACCAGCATTCACGCGCACTACGGCAAACCGCTGAATCGTCCCGATGTAGTTGTCAGCCCCCTCACCACGAAAGAGGTGTCGGCCATCATGGCACTAGCCTGGCAACGCAAGGTACCGGTGACGCCGGTCGGCGGTGCCTCCGGCGTGCAAGGCGCGGCCAACGCCAATTGCGGCGGCATCCTGCTCAACCTGATCGACATGAACAAGGTTCGCGATCTCGATATGGCGGCGCTGACCTGCACCGTCGAACCGGGCATGATCGTCAAGACCTTTGAAGAGGAACTGAACACCAAAGGCCTCAGCTTCACGCACTTCCCGGCATCCGCAGAATGGGCAAGTGTGGGCGGTTCGGTGGCCGCGCGCGGCTCGGGTGTGCTGTCGACCAAATACGGCAACATTCAGGACCATGTGCTGTCGGCCGAAGTGGTGCTGCCCAACGGCAACATCGTCGAACTGCCGTCGGTGCCCAAGCACGGCGTGGGCCCGGAGTTGACGCAGCTGTTCGTCGGCAGCGAAGGCACGCTGGGTGTCATCACCGCGGTGCGGGTCAAACTGCGCAAGGTGCCGGTCAAGCGCCGCTTCAGTGTGTTCAGCTTTGAGACGCTGAGCCACGGCATTGAAGCGGGCCGCCAGATCATGACCAGTGGACTGCGTCCGGCCGTCATGCGCTTGTACGACAAGGACGCCGCTACCAAAAGCCTTGAAAGAGCGGTGCAAGCAGGCCTGGAAGGCGTGACGATGGTGTTGATGGTCGATGGCGATCACGAAAAGATGATTGATGTCGAAGGCGCACTGTGCGACGAGATCTGTCTTGCCAACGGCGCCAACCGCTTGCCGGCCGGCATCGGTGAAGCCTGGTGGAACAAGCGCTACGACTTCTATCATCCCCCGCACGCGCCGCAGTTGCCGCAGATCTGGTGCACGATGGATGCGGTCGCCGATTTCGAACACATCGAAGCGCTCTACAACAATGTCACGCAGGCATTGCGCGATTCGGTCGATCCGAAATGGGGTCTCACCCTCAAAACGCATCTGTCGCATTGGTTCGACTGGGGCGCCATGATTTACCCGCGCGTCATCATCCCCAAAGGCCCCGATGATCTGCATGAAGCACTCGAACTGCACGACAGTTTTGTCAACGCCGCGTCGCTGGCTGCAGTTCGCTCGGGTGGTATGATCAACGACCATCACGGTGTTGGCATGCGCCTGGCACCGCACCTCGAAAGTCAGTTCGGCACAACCGGCATGGCTTTGCTACGTGACATCAAAAACGGCATCGATCCCGACCACATTCTGTGTCCGGGCAAGCTGAACATGCGCTGACCCACATACCGAGAACGGAGACATCGAGACCATGGATCTCGGACTTGAAGGCAAAGTGGCGCTCATTACAGGTGGCGCCCGGGGCATCGGCTTTGCTCACGCGCGCATGCTTGCCGCCGAAGGGGTGAACATTGTCATCAACGACATTGATGCGCAGGCTGCAGACGCAGCCGCCGCGCAATTGTCGGTGCTGAACGTTACCGCTACCGCGCTGCCGTGCGACGCCACCGATGAGCAAGCCGTGCGCGACTCGGTGGCCAGAGTCGTGCAAACACATGGCCGGCTCGACATCCTGATCAACAATGCCGGCATCGGCGTCAAACCAGCGGCACTGGTCGAAGAACTGTCCTTGCAGGCGTGGCAGAAGATGTTGCACGTCCATCTGGACAGCACATTTCTGTGGTCGCGCGAAGTCGTCGCGCCGATGAAAGCCGGCGGCTTCGGGCGCATCGTCAACACCTCATCAATGAATTTCACCGGTGGCGGGCGTGCCGGCGTGGCCAATTACTCGGCGGCCAAGGCCGGCATTGTCGGCCTCACCCAAACCATGGCCAAGGAAGTCGGCAAGCATGGCATCACCGTCAATGCCATCGCCCCCGGCTATGTGGCAACTGAACTGATCGCGCAGTTCTCCGACGATATGATCAATCGCTTGCAGAGCCAGAATCCGATCGGACGGTTGTGCAAACCCGAAGAAGTTGCGGCAACCGTCGCGTATTTATGTTCGACACACGCGGCCTTCATCAGCGGCGAGTGCATCTGCATCGATGGCGGACGCCGTGATTATTACTGGGACTAACGCAGGACTCTGCCATGAATGACAAGCGGCTCATGGGTATCGATATCGGTGCCGGCAGTCTGAAAACCATGATCGTCACGCTGGACGGCAAGGTTGAGGGCTCGGCCAGCGCCGATCTGCAAACCCATACACCGCACCCGGGCTGGAGTGAACAGAACCCGGCCGACTGGTGGCAGGCGCTGTGTACCACTGTCCCGCAGGCCCTGGCCGATGCGGGCATCAGCAATGATGCAATCGCGGCGGTGGCGTTCAGCGCCGGCGCCCACACGCCGGTGCTTGAAGATGAACACGGCCAGGTCATTCGCCCGGCCATTCTCTGGAGCGATGCGCGCAGCGGCGCTGAAGCGCGCGAACTGCAGGAGCAATACGGCGACGAGATTCTGACCCTGGCCTGCAACCGGCCCGCGCCCACCTGGACGCAGCCGCAACTGCTGTGGCTGGCTCGTCATGAGCCCGAGGCACTGGCACGCACGCGCAAGTTCTACGTCGCCAAAGACTGGCTGCGTTCACGCCTGACCGGCACCTGGGAAACCGACGCCACCGAGGCGGTAGGCACCCTGCTCTACGACGGTCGCGCCAATCAATGGTCGGCGCGGCTGTGTGCAATGGTCGGTTTCGATCCGGCCTTGTTGCCTCCCATCGTCGAGCCGACCAGCGTGGTCGGGCAGGTCACCGCCCAGGCCGCCAGCCTGTGTGGGCTGGCCGCTGGTACGCCGGTCGTCTGCGGCAGTTCTGACACCTCGATCGAGGCTTTTGGTGCTGGCGCCAGCACGGTCGGCAGCGGCACGGTCAAACTGGCAACGGCGGCAACGATGAGCATCATTGCCACCGAACCGCGCCCCGATCCGGCCGTCATCAACTACCCCTATTGCATGCCCGGCCACTGGTACACGATTGGTGCCACCAATTCATGCGCCTCGGCGCATCGCTGGTTGCGCGATGGCTTCTTTGCCAGCGATTCACTCAGCGGCGCCCAGACCTTCGATCTGATGGATCGCTATGCGGGCGAGATTGCGCCGGGTGCGCAAGGCCTGCTGTTTCATCCCTATCTGCAAGGCGAACGGACCCCGCACTGGGATCCCTTGCTGCGCGCCGATTTCATCGGCATGACTTTCGCCCACGACCGGCGCCATTTCGTGCGGGCTCTGTACGAAGGCATTGCCTTCTCGCTGCGCGATCTGCTGGTCGCCCTGCGCACGCAAGGCCTGGACATGAGCGAGGCGCGCATCATTGGCGGCGGCTCCCACAGCGCAACCTGGCGTCAGATTGTTACCGATGTGCTTGGCCTTTCCATAGCAATGCCACGCGAAACCGACGCCTCGTTCGGCGCCGCGCTGATCGCCGGCATCGGCATCGGTGCTTTTGCCGATGTGCCCAGCGCCGTGGCCAGCACGGTGTCGATCGTCGCCCACCATGAGCCCAACCTTGCCAACAAGGATTTGTACGACGAGATGTACGGCATCTATCGTGACGCGGCGCTCGAACTCACCGATATCAACCACCGGCTTTCCGCTATCAGGAGTCACTGATCATGTTGCGTGCTTTTGGATCTCCCCATCGCTATATCCAAGGCCCCGGCGCCTTGCGCGAAATCGGCACCCTGGCGGCTGCCTATGGCAGCAAGCCGCTGATCGTTGCCGATGCCATCGTGCTGGAACTCATCCGCGATAAGCTCACGAGCGGTTTTGGCGACCATATTCAAGCCCTGCAGTTTGTCGAATTCGGTGGCGAGTGCACCGACGCCGAAATCAACCGCCTGACCGAACTGGCCCGCAACTCTGATACCGATCTGATCGTCGGCGTGGGCGGCGGCAAGGCCATCGACACGGCCAAAGGCATCTGCATCAATCAGCGCATGCCGCTGATCATCGTGCCCACCATCGCCTCCAACGATTCGCCCACCAGCCGGGTGTCGGTGGTCTATACCGACGAACACGTGCTGCAGGAAGCGCGCTCACTGCCGGCCAATCCGGATCTCGTGCTGGTCGACACCGAAGTCCTGATTCAAGCCCCGGAACGCTTTTTCATTTCCGGCGTCGGCGATGCCATTTCCAAGAAGTTCGAAGCGGCGCAATGTGCGGCCACCGGCAACAACAACTTCTATGGCGCCCGCCCGCCTTTGCTGGCCCAGACCATTGCCGATGCCTGCTATGACGTCATCCGTGCCGACGCCGAGGCGGCCTTGCAGGCGGTACGCAGCAAAACCCCCAACGATGCGTTTGAACGCACCGTTGAAGCCACCATCCTGTTGTCGGGTCTGGCCTTCGAGAATGGCGGGCTGTCGATCGCCCACTCCCTGACGCGGGGCTTTTCCAAGGTGCCCGAGATTGCTCACGCCTTGCATGGCGAACAAGTGGCCTTCGGCCTGCTGGTGCAATTGGTGCTCGAAAAACGGCCCCGCCCCTTCATTGACGAAATGCTTGAGTTCTATGCCCGCGTCAAGCTGCCCCGCTCGCTGACCGAACTCGGCCTGCAAGGCGACGCCGAGCAGGCGGCCAGCATCATTGCCCACGACACTTGGGCGCGCGCGCCGTTCGTGCGGGCGCTGGCCGAAGGCGTTGACGAGCAAAAGATCGAAGCCGCGGTGCTCGTCGCACATCGCTGGCAACAGAACTGAGCCAGACACTCGGCTGACGTTTTTACTACCTCGGGAGGCCACCAGACCTCCCTGCCTGCATCACTCTAACAATTCCAGGAGATAGACCATGAAGAAACTCGTGAGCTTTGCCGCGTCGCTGATCATTGCAGCGGCCAGCACCACGGCCTATGCGCAGACTCAGGTGCGTATCGGCAGCATTCAGTCCGAAACCTTCTACATGAACAAATACATCGAGAAGTTTCAGGAACTGGTCAACAAGAAGACCAACGACGCCTTCAAGTTCAAGACCTTCTACAACAGCACGCTCGGCAATGAGTCCGAGATGATGGAGCAGATGCAGGCCGGCCTGCTCGAGATGCAGTTCGGTTACTCGGCCATTCTGCCCAACTACGTGCGCGAGGCCGAAGTCATTGGCTTGCCCGGCTTGCTGTCCAACTTTGATGAAGTGCACAAGGTGTTGAACGGCCCGATCGGTGAAGATCTGGCCGCCAAGTTTCTGGACAAGACCGGCGTGCGCATTCTGTGGTTCGTCGATCAGGCGCACCGCAATGTATTCCTGAACGGTCATGACGTGACCAGCCTGGCCGATCTGAAAGGCATCAAGGTTCGTTCACCGAACTCGCCGCTGTATCTGAACGTGCTCAAAACCATGGGCCTGAACCCGACACCAATGGGCTTCAACGAGATCTACACCGCCGTCAAGACCGGCGTGGTTGATGGCCATGAGCAGGAAGATCCGGGCATGGTCGCGATGAAATTCTACGAAATCGAGAACCGCGCGGTCGTGACGCGCCACCTGTATCAGTCCGCGGTCTGGGAAGTGAGCGACAAGTTCTTCCAGAAGTTGTCCAAGGAACATCAGCAGGCATTTCAGGATGCAGCCAGGGAAGCTGGCATCTGGTTCCGCCCCCATACCGGCGCCGAGGCTGAAGCCGCTGCGCGCAAAGTGCTGGAAGAAGAGCATGGCGTGAAGTACGTGGAGCTCGACCCGGCCGAGCTGGCCAAGGTGTTCCGCCCGATGGTCGACAAATACGCGAAAGAGCGCGGCATTTTCGAGTACGTGCAGAAAGTGCGCGCCGAGCTGGGCAAGTAACAGGGCTGGCGAGAAACTTCCATGCGTACCGACAAACATATCCTGATCAGCGAGGGCGTCGTCATCGTCGCCTTCTTCGTGATGGTGATTGCCACGTTTGCACAGGTGATCTGTCGCTATGTGCTTGAGTTCTCCATTCCCTGCGCCGACGAGCTGGCCAGATATTGTCTGGTCTGGCTCGTCTTCGTCGGCATGGTGGTCGCGCTGGTGCGCGGCCAGCATGTCGCCGTTACCGTACTGCTCGACCGTTACCGCGGCGGCTTTCGGCCGATTGCGCTGACGGTCATCGATCTGGCCTGTGTTGTCTTGTTCATTGCCCTGCTCTACGGCGGCGCGCTGATGATGCAACTGACGGTCGGCCAGACCACTTCCGGCATGGGCATGCCCAAGTATGTTGTGTATGCCGCCCTGCCTCTTGGCGCAATACTGATGCTGATCGAATTTGCGCTACGGATTTACCGGCGTCACTTCACGCCGGTCACGGATTGACCCTGCCATGATTGCGATCGCCATGTTTGGCCTGCTTTTCGGGCTGCTCGCCATAGGCATACCGATTTCTTTCTCGATTGGCCTGTCGGTACTGTGCGTGCTCTTCGTCACCGATGTACCGATCATGATTTTCGCGCAACGCGCGGCCAATGCGGCCGACAGTTTTGCGTTGCTGGCGATTCCGCTGTTCATTCTTGCCGGCGAACTGATGAACCGCGGCGGCCTGACCGAGCGTCTGGTCGGTTTTGCGCAAGCCCTCATCGGCCACCTGCGCGGCGGTCTGGGCCAGACCAGCGTGTTGTCCAGCCTCATCTTCGCCAATGTTTCCGGGTCGGCCGTTGCCGACACCACCGCGGTCGGCTCGGTGATGGTGCCGTCCATGATTCGCAACGGCTACCAGCCCACCTTCGCCGCCTCGCTGCAGGCCAGCGCCGGCCTGCTCGCCCCTATCGTGCCGCCCAGCATCCTGTTGATCCTGTACGGCTCGATGGTCAATGTTTCCATCGGCGGGCTGTTTCTTGGCGCGCTGGTGCCCGGCTACCTGATTGCGCTGGGGCTGATGATCGCCGTCTGGGTGCTGGCCAGTCCGCGCTTTCAGCCCGGCATCAAGCGCGTGCCCTTCGTCGGCTTCGAAGCCGTATTTGCGGCATCGAAGGAAGCCATTCCCGCGCTCGGCATGCCGGTCATCATCATTGGCGGGATTGCCGGTGGCATCTTTACCGCCACCGAGGCCGGCTCGATCGCGGTGATGTACTCGCTGCTAGTCGGCAAGTTCTATTACAAGCAGTTTGAAGTGCGCGAACTGCCCCGCATCCTGCTCAGCTCCGCCGCGCTGACCGTCATGGTGATGGCGATCATCGTGTTTGCGGCCGTGTTCGGCTGGTTGCTGGCCTGGCAAAATGTGCCCGAAACAATCACCACCGCCATCACGAGCATCAGCAGCAACAAATACGTGTTTCTGGGCATCATCATCACCTTCGTGCTGATCCTGGGCACGGTGATGGAAGTTCTCGCGATTGCCACCATTTTCGGGCCACTGCTCAACACGCTGGCCATTCAATACGGCTTCGACCCGATCTACTTCGGCGTGCTGCTGGCCATTCTGATGCAGGTGGGCGGTATCACGCCACCGGTAGGCATTCTGCTCAATATCACCTGCGGCATGGCCGGCACTAAACCGGGTCAGTGCCTGAACTATATCGGCGTGTTCATCGCCGTAATCACCGCGGTGGTAATACTGGCTATCTTGTTTCCGCCCCTGATCACCTTTCTGCCCAACGCGGTGCTGTAACAAGCATCGCGCCGGCGCCGCTCAGCGCTTGTTCTGCCAGTAGTTCTCGAACACGAGCTGACCTGGTGCCAGACGGCGGTTGGTCTTGAAGCCGCGCCCGGTCAGCAGCGCGCGCAGTTCGCGCGCCATATCGGGGTTGCCGCAAACCATGATGCGTGAGTCTTCCGGAGTCAAGGTCAGGCCAGCCGCTCGCTCAAGACGACCGTCCTCGATCAGTTGTGGAATTCGGGCCGGCAGCGCGCCGGCCGCGGCTTCCCGGGTCACGACCGGCACATAGCGCACCCGATCGATTGCCTGGCCGGTCGAAATTTCCTTGCCGATGGCGGCAATTTCTTCGCGATAGGCCAGCTCGGCAGCTTCGCGCACGCTGTGCACGACCACCACATTCTCAAAAGCCTGCCAGGTTGCCGGATCGCGAAGAATCGACAAATACGGGCCGAGGCCGGTTCCCGAGGCCAACAACCACAGATCCTTGCCCGGCGCGAAAGCGTCAATCGTCATGAAACCAAAGGGCAGCGACTCGCAACCCACCGGATCGCCAACCCTGGCCTGTGCCAGCACCCCGGAAAAAGCCCCATCCGGCACCAGGATCACAAAGAATTCGAGATGATCCTCGCGACTGTCGGACACGATGGACAACGGCCGCCAGATGCGGTTGCCGTCGCTGTCACCAATGCCGACGCGAGCGTAATGGCCCGGCGTGAACTTGAACCCAGCCGGGCGGCTGATCGAAAAAGACAGCAGCTTGTCGGTCCAGTAACGAACCGACAGCATTTTTTCGGTAGTAGAGCGCGGCCCTGCGGGTACCGCAAGCTCAGGCTTGTCTGACATGGTCTGATCTCTGGTTGACCCGTAATCCGCGCGGGCGGCAGCGGTTGCTATCACTGGCATCCCGGGAGCGTGGCCGCCCCTCGGGTAAACATCCATGTTAGTTGCGCCTTTGCTCGGCGGCAGCGATA
Organism: uncultured Burkholderiaceae bacterium; assembly: GCA_963976885.1. GTDB lineage: Bacteria > Pseudomonadota > Gammaproteobacteria > Burkholderiales > Burkholderiaceae_E > JAUIAI01. The sequence continues at coordinate 17,086 of CAXBNM010000016.1, read as the reverse complement.
GTCGACCCGCGGTTACGGTTGGTCATTGCATCATGCGTCGGTATGGGCCAGACCTTCGAAAAGGCGGGCCACCGCCTCGGCGCCGGGGTCATTGTAGCCGGCGAGATTCTCGGCCGAGACATAAGTCGCTCGCCCAGCGCCGGCACGGGTCATCGTGCCGGTCCGGTCGGCCGCCGCACGCGCGGCATGCGCGGCCGCTGCCAGCCCCTCGGGCAGGCTGTCAAGCGCCGGCCCCAGCGCGTCGACCATGGTCCGGTCGCCGGGTCGGGCACCGCCCACCTGCTCCATCCGTGCCAGCCCGGCTTTGAGCGCCGCCACCGAATCATGGTTGCGGCTCAGAGCCTCACCAGCGGCCGAAAAGAAAATCGCCAGCAATACGCCCGACGATCCACCCATGGTCTGGCTCAGTTCGGCGCTGATGGCGCGATACAGCTCGGGCAGATCGGCCAGCGGCAAGCGCTCGGTGGCATCAATCAGCGCTCGCGCGGCTGTGGCCAGCGTTGAGCCGGTATCGCCATCGCCCGATTTGGCATCGAGCAGATTGAGATCGTGTTCGGCATCGATCAGAATGCTGCAGCAACGCTCGATGAAGGCACCAATGGCTGGCTCTTGCGACGGCACCGGGGGCACCGGCGCGAGTCCGGCCGGCATGGCGACAATCGGCGCCGCAACGACGGGCAGACAGCCCGGCCAGGCCGCTGGCGCGACCGGCGCACACAACGCATCGATGTCGCCCTCGCCAAGCGGCAACAATGACACCGAAAAGCCCTGCATGTCGAGCGCCGTCATCAGCGGTGCCGGCCCGATCAGGTATTTGATATCAGCTCCCAGTGGCGAGGCGAGCAACTCATGGGTCAATACCGCCATCTCGAGACCAGTCACGCCGCCCAGATTGTTGATCAGTGCGGCATGCGGCCCCTCGCCGGCCGCCGCAGCCAGCCGCTCCAGCACCATCTGCACGGCCTGGCGAGCACCGCTGAAAGCCACCTGTTCGACACCGGCTTCACCGTGAATGCCCAGGCCAAGCTCGGCCTTGCCGGCACCGATGCGGTCTTCGCGCACCGAACCGGGCACGGTGCAGGTGTTGAGCGACATGCCGATGGATACCGTACCGGCAATCGCCCGTTCGGCAGCCTGCGTCACCGTCGTCAGATCAGCGCCTTGCTCGGCGAGCGCACCGGCCAGCTTGTGAACGAACAAGGTGCCGGCCACGCCGCGCGCCTGGGGCAGATCGGGCAGCGCCACATCATCGTCAACGGTCACCATCGCCACCTTCAGCCCCAACGCACGCGCCCGTTCGGCGGCCAGACCGAAGTTGAGCCGATCGCCCGTGTAGTTCTTCACGATGAGCAAACACCCTGCCTCACCGGTGACCGCAAGAATGCCGGCCAGCACCGCATCGACCGACGGCGAGGCAAACACCTCACCGCATACGGCCGCCGTCAGCATCCCCTGCCCGACAAAACCGGCATGCGCCGGCTCATGCCCGGAGCCACCGCCCGACACCAGCGCCACCCTGGACTTGTCCCAGTCGCTGCGCACCACCACCTTGATATGCGGAAAGCCGTCAAGACGCGCCAGACGCCCGCCCGAACTGCGCAGCAAGCCTTCGATCGCTTCGGTGACCAAGGTCTCTTTGGTGTTGATGAACTGGGGCATAGCGGAGCACTCCTTGCGTTGATCGTTCACGAAAAAGCGTGCTGGCCCGGAGCCGGCGGCGGCAGGCCCGGCGGGCACGCAGAGTCCGATGATAAAACTTATGTTCGCGCCGTCAGCTGACCGCGGCAGGCCCCGCGCCCGGCAAGCGCTGTACAGCCGACGGCGCTTGCCACACGCTGTTGATAACGGCCAGCGGCAAGCTTATCGGGTACCCGCCAGCATGCCCTCGACCAGCTCCTGCACGGCCAGCGCCTCTTCGGCCGTGGCCAGCTTGTGCGGCTGGCCATGCAACCATTTGTCGACCTCGGTGAGCTGGCGCTGCAGCGCGCTGCGCCGCGGGTCTTCGCTACCGGTCCAGTCTATGGCCTCGACCCACGGCCCGCCATCGGAGCGCCAGAGTTGATAGAACTCCCGGAACTGATGACTCAGGCGGGTGCCTTTGACGGTGACCTCCTGGCGGTCGGGTTGCGCGCCGCCGGTAGTGCCCAGAATCGTGACCGGTCGCCCATCTGCGGTTTCAAGCCGGGCCAGCATATCGAGTTCACACAAGGCCGGGTCGGCAGGATAACGCGGCGCGGCGTGACGCAAACTGAGCGGCCCCAGAAATCGCCCGGCCAGAAACAGAAAGTGCGAGATGACCTCGCGGGTGTAACCGCCCTCGGCCCGAAACCGGAGCCAGTCCGCCTCGACCTGCCAGGCACGGGGCCAGGCGGGATACGTGACCACGATGTCGATGCCGGTCAACTCACCGGTTTCGCCCGCGTCGATGGCGCGACGCAGTTCGTCGAAGCCGCGCGATGACGCCTGGGTGAAGTTGACCACGCCCGGCAAGCGAGCCTTTTGCAGCTGATTCACCAGGTCGCGGCTCTGCGCGTTATCGGTACCCAGCGGCTTTTCCATGAACACGCCCTGCCCGGCCGCGGCGGCGGCCAGTGCATAAGCCTTCCGCGGCTCGGGTGGACAGGCCAGATAGACCACGTCAGCACCGGCCATGGCGGCCTCGGCATTGGCAGCCACCGGCGCCTGCGGCATCAGTTCACGCGTTTTGGCAATGGCGTCAGCCGATGGATCCCATACGCCGCTGACTTCAAAAGACGGGTGCACCAGCGCGTTGTCAAGCATTCGCCGCCCCATGATGCCGAGCCCGATCACTGCAATCTTGTTGGTCATTTGCTCCTCCAGGTTGGCTTGAAGCATATCAAGTCCGGGCCGCTCTGGCGCGCAAGACCAGTTTGAACCGGATTGCGATGCGCCTGCGCCGCACCTCATCAGATCAGCCCTGAACCGACCACTTGACCGGCCTGCTCTGCATGCACAGCGCGCGGCAATAAAAAAGACCTGTTGGCCGCAAGGCGCAACAGGTCTTGATGACGACAACTGAAAGTCGATCAGAAGCTGGGCAGATCCTTCTGCAGATCTTCTTTCAACCATTTCTGATGCAGTTCCTGCAGCTTGCCGTTGATCTTGTTGTAGTAAACAAAGGTGTCCATCCAACGCAGCCAGTCGGCATCACCCTGACGCACACCAATCGAGGCCGGTGCGATTCTCATCGTGAATTTCAGATCCATCGGCTTGTCCGGATGCTTCTGGTTGGCGCTGATGACTTGTGTGTTTACAGCGGCCCACAGATCGCTCTGGCCGGTCAGCACGGCGGTCAGCGTGGTGGCTTCATCTTCGTAGCGCACGATCTTGGCGTCGGGTGCCATTTGCGACAAGGTCAGATCCATCGTCGTACCGCGACCAACGGCAACCGCGTAATCACCAAGTTCTTCGGGCGAGGTCACCTTGATGTCTGTCGGTCCGTACACACCAATGGTCAGGCCCGTATAGGGCGAGCTGAAGGCAATTTGACGGGCCCGCTCAGGGGTGGCACCAAACAGGTTCACCTGAACGTCAACCTTGTTGGTCAGCAGAAACGGGTCATCGGCTTCATTTCAAGATCGACACCGAGTTGCTCAGCCATCAGTTTGGCCAGATCGATATCGAAACCAATCGGCTTGCCGGCTTCATCAAAATAGCCAAAAGGCGCCTGGTCGACAGGAACGCCGACAATAAGTTTGCCGCGATCAAGGACTTCGCGCAGCGTGGATGTTTGCGCACTGGCAAGTTGCGGGATCACAAGTGCCATCGTCGCGGCGATGAGTCCGGATATCAGCTTTCGCATGGTAGTTTTCCTGATTGAGGTGAAGTAAAACGTCGAACCGCCGACACCAATCAAAGCACCGCTTTGATAAATGACGCCAACTCGGGAGTGCGAGGAGAGGTGAGCAGTTCAGTTGGGGGGCCAACCTCCCAGACCACTCCTTCGTTCATGAAGACAACGGTGTCGGCCACGGTGCGGGCGAAGCCCATTTCATGGGTAACCAACACCATCGTCATGCCTTCGCGAGCAAGATCTTCCAGAACCTTCAGCACCTCGCCGATCAGTTCAGGATCGAGTGCCGAGGTGATTTCATCGAAGAGCATCAAGGTAGGCTTCATGGCCAGCGAGCGCGCAATGGCCACGCGCTGTTGCTGGCCACCCGACAACTGGCTCGGATATGCATCAAATTTGTCGCCCAGCCCAACCTTGGATAAAACGTCCCGGGCCGTGGCCTCGACTTCGGCCGCATCGCGATTTTGCACAACCGTCGGCGCGAGCATCACATTGCGCCCTACCGTCAGGTGCGGGAAGAGGTTGTAGCCCTGAAACACAATGCCCAGGCGCTGCCGCAATTGCCGCAGTTCCGCCGCCGAGCAAGATTCGATCGACACGCCATCGACGGTGATGGAGCCGCTGTCGATCTTCTCCAGCCCATTGATGCAACGGAGCAAAGTGCTTTTACCCGAGCCGCTGCGGCCAATGATGGCAACAATCGACCCTTTCTCAACAACCAGGTCGGCGCCCTTGAGCACCGGATTGCTGCCGTAGGATTTGAAAATCTCGTTAACGTGAATAAGCGGCATCGACTCTTCGTTCCAGGATTCGACTAAACATTGAAAGAGGGAAACACAGGCAGAAGTAAAGCGCTGCTACCACGATGTAAACCACGAAGGGTTGCAAGGTAGCGGCATTGACCATCTGCCCGGCCCGGAGCAACTCGACAAATCCAATCGCCGAGGCCAGCGACGTGTTCTTGATGATCTGCACCAGAAACCCGACCGTTGCCGGAATGGCTATACGCACCGCCTGCGGCAACACGACATAGCGATACTGCTGCAGCGGCGACATGCCCAGCGATACCGAGGCTTCCCATTGCGACTTCGGGATGGCCTGAATACAGCCACGCCAGATCTCGCCCAGAAAGGCCGAAGAAAAACAGGTCAACGACAAGGCCGCGGCGGTCCAGGGCGAAATGTCATAGCCCAGAATGCTCAAGCCGAAGAAAAACACGAACAACTGGCCTAGCAACGGCGTGCCTTGAATCAGTTGGATGAACGCCGCCGCGATCCAGTTCAGCAACTTGAACCGGGCCACCCGCATCGTTGCGATGATCAGGCCACCAAGACCGCCCCCTGCAAAGGCGATCAGCGACAGCGCAATCGTCCACTGCACGCCTTGCATAAGCAGCGACAGTTCGTCAGGGCCAAAATTTCGATATGCGCCCATGTCAGTGCGCCACAAAAATCATGCGACCAAGCAACCAGAACAAGACGCGAAACCCTAAGGTCATGATCAGGTAAATGGCGGACACCGCAAGATAGATCTCGAAGGGCAGAAAGGTTCTGGAGTCGAGAAACGCGGCGACATGAAACAACTCTTCGGCCGAAATGAGCGAGACCAGTGAACTACCTAACAGCAGCAGCACAAACTGACTGGTCAGCGCCGGGTAGATGACCTTGAGCGCCGGCAAGATAAGCACGTGACGAAATACCTGTAGCGGGTTCATGCCCAGACAAAGCGCTGCCTCGATCTGGGTTTTGGGGACAGCCTGAATGCCGGAACGAATGATCTCGGTGGCGTATGCCCCCATATAGATACTCAATCCGATAATGGCTGCCGTCTCGGCGCTCATCCTGATGCCGATACTTGGCAAACCGAAATACACGACGAACAACTGCACCAGAAACGGCGTATTGCGAATGAACTCGACGTAGCCGGTCACGACATACCCGGCAGGCTTTGGACCCCAAAGCTTGATCGTCGCGCCAAGCGTGCCGATCAGGAGCCCGAAAAGCATGCCGAGCGCCGACAGTTCAATCGTCAGCCATGCGCCTTCCAGCAACAGGTCGGCGTTGCGAATAATCGGATTGAAGTTGAACGAGTAATTCACCGGCCACTCCACCCGCGGTACAAGAGGTGCTTACTCATCTCAGGCGCTCCGCGGCCTCACCACCGGAAACAGATCGCAATCGAGCGGCGCGCCAGGAGCAATACCGGGGTCGCGCAGCATCGGCTGCAGATTGGGTCGCGGGTTGTAAGTTACATCCTCACCCATCCAGCGGATGATGTAGGCACGACGCTTGGTCGTCGTGGATGAGTTGCCAGGCGCGCCATGAACCGTGCGCCCGTGATGAACAGTGCAGTCGCCCGGCTCGAGTTCGAACTGAACAAATTTGAGTTCGTCGCGCATCGCCTCGATATCGGGTACTGGCGGCAGTTCTTCCTTGTAGAGATTCTCATCCTTGAAGGCGACGGCCTTGAAGCGCTTGCCCCACAAGTGCGAGCCGCAAACATATTCAACGGCACCACTCTCTTTGGTTACCGGATCCAGTGCCAGCCAGCTCGTGCTGATTTGCGTGCCTGCCACCGGCCAATACGGCTCGTCGTGGTGCCACAGCGTTGGCGTGCTGGTGCCAGGCATCTTGATCAGAAACTGATCGAACAGAAGATTGACCTTCTTGGCGCGCATCAGTTGCGCAGCAATATCAGCCGACGGGGACTCAAAGACAAAATCGCGCAACTCATCGAGGTGCTGCCAGACAAAGGTATCGCCAAAGAAGCGCCCATCGCCATCACGGGTGGCATCGACCAGCATTTTGCTTGGCGCGGCCATATCTGCCTCGGCCGCCTCTTGCAGGCGCTTGACCGTATCAGCATCGTAGAACTGACGCAGACAAACAATGCCATCTTGCTCGTAGGTGCGAATTTCTTCCTCAGTAATCGCCCTGATTGGCTGGTACTTCATTGAATGCTCCTTTGTGATGGGTCCGCCTCAGCCGCCTGGACTCATCAATGTCATGAGTCCGGTCCGGGCAGTATCGGCGCTTGGAATCAGATTCAGTCGTTCGACAACTTGATTGAGCGAGCTGAAAAATCGATAACAAATACACCTCCAGACCTACGCAGATCTGTTGAATTGCGACGGTGTGATGAACCTTAGCAGAACTTCATCATAATTAGTTATGATAAATATGGATCCCTAGTATCAACTGAGGCGATATGAACTTTCAACAGATCGAGTCATTCATGTGGGTGGCCAAACTTCAATCATTCAGCCTGGCAGCCGAAAAAGTGTATACAGGCCAATCCACCGTTTCGATGCGGGTAGCGGAACTCGAAAAAGAGCTCGGCACGAAGCTCATCGATCGGACCCGGCGCTCGGTGAGGCTTACACCCAAAGGACGCGACCTGCTGGTGCACGCCGAACAACTCGTGCAGCTGATGACCCAGATACGTCAGGAGATAGGTGACGTCGGCAGCATGAGCGGCACCGTGCGCATCGGTGTAGCCGAACTGATTGCGCTTACCTGGCTGCCCGATTTGATTCAGACAATCAAGCAACGATTCCCCCAGGTGGAACCGGAAATCCAGGTTGGTTTAAGTCGCGCAATACTCAAGCAACTGCGCGATGGCGAGCTGGATCTGGTTCTCATGCCCACCGACGGTGCGCCACTGCCCGACTTGCACTGCGAATCGCTCGGCGTGGTGCGCTTTGGCTTCGTTGCCGCACCAGACTATGACACGCCTAATAGAGTGCAGACACCGGAATCCTTATTGCGCTGGCCCCTCATCTGGCAACGCTCTTCGTCGGTATTGCATGAGCTTCTGCAAGCCTGGTATGAAGAAGGAGGGGTACAAATGGGCAAGATCGTCTCGGCCGGCAGCATGGAATCATCAGCAAGCCTGGCGATGGCCAGGCTCGGCATCGCCTTTTTACCGCTGGCCTACTATGAGCGTCAATTTGCCAGTAAACAGCTACGAATCATTTCGGTGCGCCCGAACTTCAAACCGGTGCAGTTTTGCGCCATCTACTCGCGCTCACGCGCACTGCCCCTGGTGGAAGAGATCGCTCAACTGGCGCGCAACCACAGCACCTTCATCAAACGTGGGCGCAAGGCCAATGAAGCAAACCAGACCTGCGCGCCACGAGGCAAACGGGTTCGCACCTGACAAACCCGTCGCCGTTCAGCCTGATCCTTACTTGATCCAGTCGTACAGCGGTTTGCCTTTATCCACCACATGGACGGTATAGAGCGTCAGTGGTGAATCGCCAACGATCTTGAAGCCGCCGTGCGGAACATCGCGCTCGAACAAGATGTTGGCGCCGGTCGCCAATTCAATCGGGTCTTTGCCCGGCGGCTGAACCTTGCCCCCTTGCACCACATAGCCTGACTCGATGCCATGATGCAAATGGCGGCCCAGCACGTCTCCCACCTGATAGACGGTCAGCGATGAAACTACTTCCATCCCCGGCGCACCGGCCAGATCCACTCTTTTAAGCTCGGTCCGATTGCCGGTTCCTTCCGCGAAGGCTGCTGTGCTCAGCATCACCCCCAACGAAACGGCAACGATACCGAGAGGTCTGATTGCTTTCATCTCTTGCTCCACTGTAATTGTTTTTGCCTGATTGGCCTGATCATTATCGGCCAATCCTGTCCGCCCGGGTAACGCCGCTGCCAGCCACCGCGCGGTTCGCGTGAGAACTGAAGCTTGTGGAGTCGTCATTGCCTTTATACTTGCTAAATACGTGAACACTCACGTATTATTCACGACTCAAACACGAATACACCCGGCGCAAACATGATTCGCTCAACCAGCGCCATGTCGGCACACCAGCGGCAAATCAACAAGGATCAACAATGGCAATGCCTGACTTGAACAAGGGCGCAATGGCCCCGGTTTGTGACGAAGCAGATCTGTCTGAACGCGCTGTTACAGGAACGATTCCGACCGAACTGCACGGCATCCTGATACGCGACGGCCCAAACCCCCTGGACGGCCGGTTCGCAGGCACCGATGTGTTGTCGTGGTGGCCCGAAGCTGCCATGTTGCACGGCGTCGCCTTCGCCGATGGACGCTGCACCGGTTACCGAAACCGCTGGGTACGTACTCGCCGCTGGGCAACGCACGCAGATTGCGGACAGACCAGTCAACGGCTGGATTCAAATCCGAACGTCAATGTCATCGCACACGCCGGTGCGGTATTGGCATTGGCCGAAGGCGGACCGCCCGTGACCATCAACGACAGGCTGGACACGCTTGGACAATGGCAGGCCCACAGCAGTTTTGCCAGCGGCATGACCGCCCACCCCAAGATAGATCCACACACCCACGAACTGATCACCTTCAAAGCCGACTGGCAGCAGCCCTGGTTGCGCTATGGCGTGCTCGACGCCAAAGGACAGGAAACATTCGCCACGCAGATCGAGGTGTCAGCCCCCGCGATGATGCATGACATGGCAATCACCGCAACACACAGCATTTTGATGGATCTCAATGTCGGCTACGACTTCCAGATGTTGCAGCGAGGCTATCGCCTGCCGATCCGCTGGTTCGATTCGCGCCAGTCTCGATTGGCGCTCATCCCCAGGCACGGTGGTCCGGTGGCCTGGTTCAACATTGCGCCCTGCTTCATCCAGCATGTGGTCAACTGCCGCGCATCAACGAAAGCTTCACCGGGCGGCAACACCGGTACTTGTACGCTGTTGAACAACCCTCAACAGTCGAGATGCGCGGCCTGGTGCGATACGACCTGCACACCGGCAACACCCAGCATCACAGGGTTGCCCCTGGCGACCAGAACAGCGAGCCGATCTTTGTGCCCCGCCCCGGCGCCACCGCCGAAGACGATGGCTGGCTGCTCGTCAGCGTGTACAAACAGGCCACACACACGAATGAGATCCGTATTCTTGACGCCACCGACATCCATGCAGCGCCAGTCGCCACCATTGATCTGCAGCGCCGCATACCGGCCGGCTTTCATGGCGCCTGGATTGCAGCGCGCTGATTGCCTGAGCCGATGTCCGACCGGCTCAGGCCCGGCGCGCTGCAATCTTATTCACTGAGCACGAGACGCACCGCCAGCGCCACAAACACGGCGCCGGCCATGCGGTTCATGATGATCTGAGCGCGGCTCGACGCCTGTAATCGGCGGCCAATGGCGCTGGCCGCCCATGCAATCAGGCTGAACACCAGCAAAGCAGCCAGCATGAATACCGCGCCGAGCATGAAGATCTGCATGGGCAAGGAGCCCCGCGCCGGATCTGCAAACTGCGGCAAGAACGCCAGAAAGAACACGGCCACCTTCGGATTGGTAATGTTCATCACGCCCCCCCGGCTCACCAGCGCCCAGCCGCCGGCGGGCGCACCACGCGGGCCGGTAATATCCTGCGCCCCGGCCTGCAACACCTGCCAGGCCAGATACATCAGGTACGCGCCGCCGATCATTTTAAGCGCGGTGAATGCGAAAGGAGAGGACTGGAAAACAGCGGCCACTCCCAGCGCAACCGCACTGGTATGCACGATCAGACCGGTGCACAGGCCAAGCGTAATCAGCACGCCCGCGCGCGGGCCATGAAGTGCCGATTGCGTAAGCACGAAGATATTGTCCGGCCCCGGCACGAGCGCGAGTGCGATCGAAGTGGCAAAAAACAGCAGCAAAACGTCGCCAGGAATCATCAGACAGCTCGGTCCGCCAGTTACGCCTTCTTGACGAATTCGGATTTGAGTTTCATGCCGCCGATGCCGGGAATCTTGCAATCGATATTGTGGTCACCGTCGACCAGCCGAATACTCTTGACCTTGGTGCCAACCTTTACGACCGATGAAGAGCCCTTCACTTTCAAATCTTTGGTCACCACCACGGTATCGCCATCGCTCAATTCGGCCCCGTTGGCATCTTTGACCGCCGCCGCTTGCTCGGCGTCGCTGTCGGCGCCAGCCTTGGCCCATTCATGAGCACACTCGGGGCAAATCAGCATTTCGCCGTCTTCATAGGAGTATTCCGAACCACATTCCGGGCACGGGGGCAGATTTTGCATAGGGTGATCCTTCTTCAAGCAGTCAGACAGGTTGGCGCGGGCCGCGAAACGCACGGTCGGCGCCCCGCGATGGTAAACCACCGGCCAGTTCCTTTCGTCATCACTCGTTTGCGGTAAGCAAGCGCGCGCTCCTTGTAAGCCGTGCCATCCGCCCGTACGATGGCAGCCACACCGGCGGTGCCTGCAGCGAGGACAACGATGACCAAGCAGTTAGCTGAGACCTACCTGATTCATTCCGACGAAGAAATGCAGCGCCTCGAACGTCAGGCGGCCATTTACGGCACCGCCGAAGATCTTGCGCATCTGGCTCTGCAAGCCGACAACACGGTGCTCGACGCCGGTTGCGGTGCTGGCGCCATCACCCGGACCATTGCCGGCGCGGTGCCGGGCGGACACGTCACCGGCCTCGATCGGGAGGCTCGCTATATTGATTACGCACGGCGACGCGCCCAGGCCGACGGGCTGGCCAACACCGAATTCGTTGAAGGCAATGTCCTCGCCCTGCCCTTTGCTGACAATCACTTCGACGTCGTCTGGTCCAAACACCTGCTGCAGTGGGTGCGCGACCGTGACAACGCCATTGCCGAGTTCGTGCGCGTCACGCGTCCGGGCGGTCGCGTCATTGCGGCCAACTTTGACGGCTTTCTGTTGCAGCACTACCCGGAAGATCCGCAGTTGCAGCGCCAGGTCGAACAATGGTTTTCGGCAGCCAGTGAGCACATGGGCTTCGACAACTGGATGGGGCGCAAGTTACCGGCACTGTTTCTGGCCGCCGGGCTCGTCGATGTGCAGGTGAACACGGTGCCGGACCGGGCCTTTTCCGGTCTTGGGGGCGACCCCGAACGACGCTGGAACATGCAGGTTCAAATGGACGCCTCAATCGGCTTCAGTGAAAAAGTCTTCGGCTCGCGCGAAGCGGCGCGCGCTTACTCCGATCGGCTTCTCGCGCGCGCCAGCGACCCCGGCGTCTACTTTCATTGCACGATGTTCTATGTTGAGGGCCGCGTGCCACAGTAAGCACCTGCCCCGCGCTGCGGATTCCGCGACACTCGGCGCCCCGCCCGGGGCCAGCATGCCCGACTGATGGTATGGTTGGCGCAGAGACCAACCCGCGACCATCCGACGCTGATGCATGGACACCTTACCGAGTGAGCACCACCCCTGAGCCTGGCAGGCGTAGTGCGGTGAGGGCGCTGCGCCAAGCAATTACCAACCGCTTCAATCTTGAATCGCTGCGCATGGACGCGGCCCGCACTGACTCGCTCGTCCCCTTGTCGATGCTGGCGCTGTTGGCGGGCTTGCTGACGGGCCTGGTCATTGTGCTGTTTCGCCTGTTCACCGAGCGCACCCTGGTCTGGATCGGCTTCATGAATGACGCCGAGAACTTTGAGGCGCTGAGCTGGCAATGGCGACTCGGCTTGCCGGTTGCCGGCGGCCTGCTGATCGGTCTGCTGTTTCACTGGGCGCCAGCCGCCATGCGTCAGGTAGGCCCGATTCACGTCATGACCCGGCTCGCCTATCACGGCGGCCGGCTGCCCCTGATCAATGCGCTGGTGCAGTTTGTCAGCGCCTCCATTGCCATCATGAGCGGCCACTCGGTCGGCCGCGAAGGTCCGGTCATTCATATGGGCGCCACCAGCGCCAGCCTGCTCGGTCAGTGGATGCGCCTGCCCAACAACAGCATTCGCACGCTGGTGTCCGCCGGCATTGCTGCCGCCATCGCCGCCTCGTTCAACACGCCAATTGCCGGCGTCGTGTTTGCGATGGAAGTGGTGATGTTCGAGTACACGCTGGTTGGTTTTGCACCGATCATCATTGCCGCCGTCAGCGCTACCACGGTCAGCCGGCTTGTCTTTGGCGAGGCGCCCGCCATCTTTGTGCCCAGTTTTCAGCTCGGCTCCCTGCTCGAGTTGCCCTGGGTCGTCTTCCTTGGTCTGGTCATCAGTTGTCTCGGCGCCGCCTATGTGTATGGCGTCACGACGGTCGAGCGCCGCAGCGCATCCATTCCAATCTGGGCACGTATTACGCTGGCCGGGCTTGTCACCGGCCTGGTTGCGCTTGTTGTGCCTGAAGTCATGGGCCTGGGCTATGACACGGCTCAGGGCGCCATGATCGGCAAATTCGAATTGCTGGCCCTGATTACGATTGCCATTGCCAAGCTGGGCACCACCATTGCCTGTGGCGGCCTTGGCGTACCGGCCGGCCTGATCGGGCCGATGGTGGTTATCGGCGCTACTGCCGGTGGTGCGCTGGGCAATATCGGCGGGATGATGGTCGACACATCGGTGTCGTCACCTGCCTTTTACGCCACGCTCGGGGTGGTCGCGATGATGGGTGCCTGTCTGCATGCACCGCTGGCCGCCATCATGGCCATCCTCGAACTCACCGCCAACCCCAACACCATCCTGCCCGGCATGGTCGCGGTGATCACCGCATTCCTGATGTCGCGGATCATTTTCCGGCAAGAACCCTTGTTCATTGCCATCCTCAGCCTGCGTGGTGTCGATTACCGCTTCGACCCGATTGCGCTGGCGCTCGAGCGCACCGGGGTGCGCGCCGTGATGAGCCGCCGCTTCATGGCCATCGAAGCCGAGGTGGCCGAGTTCGAAAGGGTGCAATCGCTCGACAATCAACCCGACTGGGTGATGCTAGCCGAGGGCCGCGACATCCTGGCGGTCTGGTCGGCGTCGGAGTTCGCCAAGCTGGAGACACGCGCGCCAGCGCCAGAGGCCGAGACCGAGGGCGAAACTGAAGACGCAGAAATCGCAGCGCCGGTGGCAAATCTGCCAGTCGAGGGGCCGCCATTCACCACGGTGTCCTTGCACGCCACCTTGCGAGAAGCCCTGGCGCAACTCGACAAGGCCAAAGCCAATATCGTGCTGGTCGCCGATACCGGGATGCCCCGGCGCCACATGATTCGCGGCATCATCAGTCGCGAGCAGATCGAATCCACGGTGCGCTACCGCGCCTGAGTGCGCCCCACGCCACTGGTGGCCACACACACCGGAATGCCGCGCCGGCGATGCTGTCCGGGTCGCGTCAGGGTTTGTTCATCGCCTCGACCGCCGCCACCGCCGCGCCCACGGCAACCGCATCGAGGGTGAGCGGGATATGACCAATGCCGGGCAGCAGATGCACCGGCCAATCCTGTCCCTGACTGCGTACTTCCGACGCCAGCAAATCGGTATGAAACGCCTCGTCGGCTGCGCCAGCAACTATCGAGACGGGACGACGAACCGCCCGCATGTTTGCCTGGTAGTCGGCCCGCGGCCTGAAGTTGGCGGCCAGCGAGAACGAATACTGCTCGGTGAGAAACTCTTTGGCCCGCTCATTCAGCGCAAAGCGGGTGACGGGCAAATCGTTGAAGGCGCTGATGCCAAGCCGGTTCAACAGGGAAAGTCCGACGACGCGACCCATGCCAACCTCGACCCACCCTCCACTGCCCGGCCGATACGTGGGTGAATCCTGGCTCAGGAATGGCGCCAGCAACAGATAGTTATCGAACTGCTCCTGATGCGGCCCGCCGGCGTAACGCAACGCAAATCCACCGCCAGCCGAAAAGCCAGCCAGGGTGACTGGTCTGCGGGGCTCAATTGCTCGCATGAAAGCATCCAGATCATCGTCGAGCTGGCCGATATAGGCAATACGCCCGCGAGTGCCGGACTCACCATGGCCACGGATGTCAAGCGCATAGGCGGCATAGCCGGCCTCACTGAAAGCTCTGGCCAGTAGATGCATGCTGGCGCTGCTTGCCGAAGAACCATGTATCAGAACGACGCTGCCGCTGGCGCCGGCCTGCATGCCTGGTCCGGCTCGCTGGCCGGTCCCGGCATCACTGGCCGCCGGCTCGTAATAGCGATAGGCCAGGATCGTTTTGTCCTGGGCCGCATAGTGCTGCAACGCTGGCAGGTCAGAGAAGTCTACCGATTTGAACGGATCATTGATGCTCGCCATGGCGGGCGGCGACCCGGGTCCGCCAAGCGTATCGGCCAATGCCGCACCAACCAGCACCATGACAATTCCGATCAATACAACAGAGATTAAGGAAGCAAATTTCATTGTTCATCTATCACCAATTCATGGATCGCTACGGCAGCGGCGCACGCCTCAGCCGCACAACGCCTTGTTTGACGATGCCGTTCACCGGCCGCTCAAATCTATAAAAGACCAGCGCGGCCGCAACTATCGACGCGGCAATGACCAGCAGTCGCAAAAACTCGATGGCCAACGGCGACAGCCCCGCATCAGCGAAGCAGCGCGAAAACGGGATGATCACCAACAGATGAACCAGATAGAGAGAGAACGAAATGTCTCCCACCCAGGTCAGTGCATTGGGGCGTGTAAAAGCTGTGCCGCCCAGTTCAAGGCCGGCCAACAGCACGATCAGGCCCATGAACCCCGCGCCGGTCAGCAACACGAAAAAATTGTAGAAATCAACGCCGAACTCGGTTTCGGCAATGACCACAGCAAACCCGATGACAACCAGAGCCGCTGGTAGCGCGGCACCAGGCTGGCGCTGTAACCATTCATACGCCAGCGCGCCGCACGCAAAATAAACGAAGTAAGCCGTCGGTGTGTAATACCGCAGTCCTGTCGATGCATAAGGATAATTCTGTGGCAGCGAGGCATAGCCCCACATGAATAAGGCGCCTACAGCAAACACAATAATTGCCCGCCTCTGACCCAGGCTCATCGCGATGACGCCGAAAACCACATAAAAAATCATCTCGAAGGGCAACGACCAGGTCACGACGAGATACGGCCAGTTGTTCATTGGCCAGATAAACAAACTTTTCAGGAAATAATATGGACCCGGATCAAAGTCGCCCCACCAAGCCACTGGTGCAGTGAAAATCGGCCCTCGATACCATGCAGCCACCGCGAATGCCACCATCGTTGCGGCAAAACTCAGCGGCAGCACACGTAAATAGCGACGCAACAAATAGCGCGACAGACTCGATTCAAGCGGCATCCGTGCGGCAATGACAAAGCCGCTGATTACAAAGAACAGAAAGACACCGAGCGAGCGGGAGTTCTGCGCAACCGGCACATGGATCAGCGGGACGCTTTCCCAGACCTCAGAGGCATGAACAACAACCACCATCAATGCAGCGACAGCTCGCAACACCTGCACGGAATGAAAATGACGACCAGCGATCGATGGGTGAAGCATGAATTTTGAGGGGCAGCAACACAACGGCATGCAAGTGTAGTCGCTGCGTCGTCGCTCAAACACACCGTTCAGACAGAACCATGACAAAACAGGGCCGAAGAAAAAAATCAATTACCGCCATTTCGGCCGAGCCATGCCTTCTTCACCCCCAATCAAGGTGGTGTTCGATAACTGACACTTTTTCAGCACAAGCGGCGAGCCATCACTGTGACCGTGGGTCGTGTGAGCCACTGTCGAAAAGTCTTCATAAGCAAATGATAAATATGACTGTTCGCGATTCTGAGCGTGCTTAAGCATGGCAGAATTGGCGCCAACTGTACTGGGCGGCTTGCATCAACAACGCCCCCGCCCAACAGCTTGCGCCTTTGTCGCAATCCCTCAATCGGCACCATTAAAAGCAAGGAATACTCATGGCGAGACGTGGAAGATCCAACCGGTTCAACAGCGCGGATGATCGCGCCCCCATTACTGAAGTGAGCCCTCTCGCAGCCGCGCAGACCCCTCCCCACGTACCAGGCGATACCGCTGTCGGCCAGCCCGACACCGTCACGCCGCCGTCTGCCCCCGCCCAACTGATCGTCAATCCGATTGCGGGCAACCATGTCGTCAACGCCGCCGAAGCGGCGAATGGCGTAGTTGTTTCCGGCACGGGCGAACCCGGCTCAAGAATCGATCTGCGCTGGCATGGCTCGGACACCGTGCTGGCCGGCGAAACCTTTGTTGACACTGACGGCAACTGGTCCTACACGTTCACCAGCACGCCGGGCCAGGGTGGCTCGACGTTGTATGTCGAAGATTTCATTGCCGCCAACGGCGAGGTCGATGGCATCTCAATTGAAATCGACACCGTTGCCCCTGACGAACCCACGATCAACGCCGTCGAAGGTGACAATGTCATCAGCGCCGCCGAAGCGGCCGACGGGGTAGCCGTCAGCGGTACCGCCGAAGCAGGCGCCGCGATTGTCGTGACCTGGGGCGACGTCAGTCGCACCGGCACCGCCGACAACGCCGGCAACTGGAGCGTCAACTTTGACACCGTGCCGGTCGTCGGCGACGCCACCATTTCCGCGG
>CAXBNM010000015.1:0-26566 GCA_963976885.1 uncultured Burkholderiaceae bacterium | reverse complement strand
GGACGAGGTCTGCGCGGAGCGGCCAAAGCCGCGCCAGTCAGGCGCCAGGATGCGCCAGTCGGCCGGCAGATGATCGACCAGAAACTGAAAACTGGCCCCCAGGTCCATCCAGCCATGCAGCGCCACCAGCGTGTGGGCGGCCGGGCCCGGTGGCTCCCAGCGCCAGACATGCATATCAAGGTCGCGCACCCGCACGGTTTGCGATTCGGCGACTCGGCGCTCGGTATACAGCGCGGCTTCATTCATACGGTACGGCCCTCCAGCCAATCGAGTTCAGCGGCCGAAAAGCCGGCCGCCTGGCGCGCCTGGCGATTCATCTGGCCCTTGGGGCGCGGCGCATCAAAGCGGATCATCAGGTCGCGAAAAGTCGTTTCAGGTTCGAGGTGCTGTTGAGCACACAGCCGCTGAAACCAGGCGTTGCCCAGCGCCACATGCCGCACCTCCTCGTCGAGGATGATCTGCAGCACCGCGCTGGCCTGGCGCTGGCCGGCCGAATCGAGCCGGCGTTGAATCATTGGCGTTGCGTCCAGCCCGCGCGCCTCAAGCACGCGCGGCACCAGCGCCATGCGGGCGATCAGATCGGGCGCGGTCCGCCGGGCCATCTCCCACAACCCGTCATGGGCCGTGAAGTCGCCATACGCCGCGTCCACCGTGCTCAATTCATCAACCAGCAAGCCAAAATGGCGGGCCTCGTCAGCCGCCACCGATAACCAGTCACAGGCAAAGGCCGCCGGCATCTGCGGGTAGCGCCAAATGGCATCAAGCGCCAGATTGATCGCATTGAATTCGATGTGCGCAATCGCGTGCAACAACGCGGCCAGCCCCGCGGCGCTGCCCGGCGCCCGGCGCGGAACGTCCTGCACCGGCACCAGCTTGGGCCGCGCCGGACGGCCTGGCTCAAGCGGCCCAGCGGTCAGCGCCTGCATATCAAACCGGCATCCGGTAGCCGGCAGCGACGGCTGCCAATGCGTTGTTTTCTCGGCCAGCGCACGCACCGCTGCGCATTTTTCGGACGGGTCAACCAGTGACCAGGCCTCGCGAGCGGCGGCTTGCACGGCGGCCAGCGAGGGTTCTGGCCTTGACCGGCTGGGGGGTGAATCCATGAAAAAAATCGAATCTCGTAAACTGTAGGGCCTTTGACCAATCGATCAGGCGCAGATATGGCAGTTTACGCGTTGCAAGAACAAACCCCCGAGATCCACGAGACCGCCTGGGTCGCCGAGACGGCCACCGTTATCGGCCAGGCTCACATTGGCCCGCAAGCCAGCGTCTGGTTCGGCACCGTCATCCGCGCCGACAACTGCGCCATTCGCATCGGCGCGCGCAGCAATGTGCAGGAAAACAGCGTCTTGCACGTCGATCCGGGCTTTGAGCTCAACGTGGGCGAGAACGTCACCATTGGCCATCAGGCCATGTTGCACGGCTGCACAATCGGCGACCATTCGCTCGTTGGCATTCAGTCGGTCGTGATGAATGGCGCCGTCATTGGCAAGAACTGCCTGGTCGGCGCCGGTGCGCTGGTCACCGAAGGCAAGAAATTCCCCGATGGCTCGCTCATTGTTGGCTCACCGGCCAAGGTCGTACGGCAACTGACCGAGGAAGAAATCACCCGCCTCCAGGGCAGCGCCGAGAGCTACGTCAAGCGCGCCGAACTGTTTTCACAAGCTCTGCGCAAGATCTGATCCTGATGAGCAACCGCTTGCTGCGTTTTCAGATTGCCAACACTCCGGTACGGGCCGAATGGGTCGAGTTGTCCGATGCCTGGCAACAAGTCGTGCATCGCCACCAACTCGATGCGAACACCCTGAGCCTGCTGGGCCAGCTCACGGCCGCCTCCTTGTTGCTGGCGGCCACGCTCAAGCATCGCGGCAGTCTGACCGCGCAGATCGTTGGCGACGGTCCGATCAGCCTGATGGTGGTGGAATGTCAGGCCAACGGGGCCTTTCGCGCTACCGTCAAGCTGTCGGCCCGCCATCCGATGCCCGAACAGGCCGCCCCGTCGATCGACACCTTGATCAACCCGGGCGGCAAGGCTCGCTTTGCGATCACTCTTGACCCCAAAGAACAAGGCAAGTCGGCCTATCAAGGCATCGTGCCGATTGAAGGCGACAGTGTGGCGCGCATGCTTGAGCGCTACATGTTCCGCTCCGAGCAACTGCCAACCCGGCTGTGGCTGGCGGCCGATGCCAACCGGGTGGCCGGCCTTTTGCTGCAACGACTCCCCGACCCGGAGCTCGAACAAGCCGTCGACTTCGATACCGATGCGTGGGGTCGCATGCAAAAGCTGGCCGAGACGCTGCAACCCGAAGAAATGCTCAGCAACGACGCCGAAACAATGCTGCACCGTTTGTTCTGGCAGGAAGAAACCGGCGCCGTCGAAACGCGGCCGATGCGTTTTGAGTGTTTGTGTTCCCGCGCCAAGGTGTCGGCCATGCTCCAAATGCTCGGCCAGTCGGAGGTTGAATCAATCGTGCGCGAGCAAGGTCAGATCTCGGTCAATTGCGAATACTGCAACACGGCCTACAGCTTTGACGCGGTAGATGCGGCTACGCTGTTTGAGACCAGTGTTGCGCCGAGCACACAAACCCGGCAATGAGCTGACGACTGCCGCAGCTTGAAGCGGCTTATTGCAGCGAGGCGGTGCGGGTTGGCTGCACATCACGTGCGCCGCCGACCGGTTCATTGATCTGCACGAACACTTCGTCTTTGCCGATCATGCCCAGCTCGTAGCGGGCGCGCTCTTCGACGGCGGCGCGTCCCTCAAGGAGATCTTTGACTTCGGCTTCGAGCGCATAGTTGCGCTCGCTGAGCGCAAGATTGATCTGCTCTTGCTTGTCGAGCTTGCGGTCCAGTTCCCAGACGTGGATCCAGCCGCCCTTGCCGAACCAGAGCGGACCCTGGATCAGAACAAGTAACGCGGTCAGTACTGCACACAAGGGCCGCAAGCCGATGTCCTCGCAAAAGCAACAATGATTGAAGACGCCCCATCCCCGACTAAGAGGCGATCTTTCCCGTGCGCGGCTTGGTTATATTGACCGCGCTTTATTAACGCAGATTATAAAAGGCAGAAGCGCCGGGGTAGGAAGCAACTTCACCCAGATCTTCTTCAATCCGCAACAACTGATTGTACTTGGCAATCCGGTCGGTGCGACTCATTGAACCGGTTTTGATTTGCAAAGCATTGGTACCGACCGCGATATCGGCAATCGTCGTATCTTCGGTTTCGCCCGAACGATGCGAAACCACGGCGGTGTAGTTGTTGCGCTTGGCCATTTCGATGGCGGCAAAAGTTTCGGTCAGCGTGCCGATCTGATTGATTTTGATCAGGATTGAGTTGGCAACGCCTTCGTTGATGCCTCGCTGCAAAATTTCGGTATTGGTGACGAACAGATCATCACCAACCAGTTGCACCTTGTCGCCAAGTGCATCGGTCAGCAATTTCCAGCCTTCCCAATCGTCTTCGGCCATCCCATCTTCGATGGAAATGATCGGGTATTTGTCGCACCAGGTAGACAACAAGTTGACCAGATCACCGGCGCTGAGGGTCAGCCCTTCGCCTTCGAGGTGATATTTACCATCACGGTAGAACTCCGAGCTGGCGCAATCCAGACCCAGCGCAATCTGGGTACCCGGCTCGTAGCCGGCCGCTTCGATGGCTTGCAGAATCAGGCCAATGGCTTCTTCGTGATTTTCAACGCTGGGCGCAAACCCGCCTTCATCACCGACGGCCGTCGACATGCCGCGGTCGTGCAGTAGCTTCTTGAGCGCATGGAACACTTCGGCGCCATAGCGCAGCGCCTCGCGGAAACTCGGGGCCCCTACCGGCAGAATCATGAATTCCTGCATGTCGAGGTTGTTGTTGGCATGCGCGCCGCCGTTGATGACATTCATCATCGGCACCGGCAAAGACATGGCGCCCGAACCGCCAAAGTAACGGTACAGCGGCAGGCCGGCTTCTTCAGCCGACGCCTTGGCCACGGCCATCGAAACCGCCAGCATGGCATTGGCGCCCAGCCGTGATTTGTTTTCGGTGCCGTCCAGGTCGATCAGCACCCGGTCGATATAGGCCTGCTCGGCGGCATCAAGCCCGAGCAGCGCTTCGGATACCTCGGTATTGACATGCTCAACCGCGGTCAGCACGCCCTTGCCCAGATAACGATCATTGTCACCGTCGCGCAGCTCGATGGCCTCACGAGCCCCGGTGGATGCGCCCGAGGGAACCGCCGCGCGGCCCATGGCGCCCGACTCAAGCAGCACATCACATTCAACGGTGGGATTGCCACGCGAGTCGATGATCTCACGGCCAATGATGTCAACAATCGTACTCATTCAGAAAAACCTTTCGATAGGGGGATTGCGTTGTTCAGAAAAAATCGCGTCGGCGCAGCCAGCACTTAAATGCCCTGCACCACGATCATATTGAAGAATTCGGTAGCACCGGCCCGCTTGGCACGGGCTTCAGTGTATTTGGCCGAGTTGTAGAACGCCTTGGCGGCGTCCAGCGAATCGAACTTGGCAACGACAACCCGATCGGGCTGCCAGTTTCCCTCGAAAACGGCGGTTTCACCGCCGCGGGCCAGGAATTCACCCCCTGCGGACGTGATGGCGTCTGGTGACAAGGCCTGATATTGCTTGTACTTCTCGGGGTCGGTCACTTTAACGTCGGCAATCACATACGCGGCCATGGGGGCTTCTCCTTGATAATTTAATGGTATTGCGCGGCCGGACACCCGGCCGTGGCTTCAGTCAGCCAGTTGATTCTCGGCAAACCCATGCGATTTGACCACATCATCGATCGCTTTGAGTGTTTGCAGCAATGACTCCATGCGCGGCAGCGGCCAGGCGTTGGGGCCATCGGACATGGCTTGCGCCGGATTGGGATGGGTTTCCATGAATACGCCCGACACGCCAACACTGATGGCCGCTCGGGCCAGCACAGGTACGTGCTCACGCTGGCCGCCCGATGAAGTGCCCTGCCCGCCCGGCAACTGTACCGAATGGGTCGCATCGAACACAACCGGACAACCGGTTTCGCGCATGATAGCCAATGAGCGCATGTCCGAAACCAGATTGTTGTAGCCAAAGCTGGCGCCACGCTCACAAACCATCAGCCGGTCGGCCGCAGCCTCATCGCCGCCGGTGGACTCCAGCGCCGCTTCACGGGCCTTGGTGACCACCTGCAACATGTCATGCGGAGCCTGAAACTGGCCTTTCTTGATATTCACCGGCTTGCCACACGAGGCGACCGCACGGATGAAATCGGTCTGGCGCGCCAGGAATGCCGGCGTTTGCAGCACATCGACGACGGCTGCCACTTCGGCAATCTGGTCAACTTCGTGCACATCGGTCAGAACCGGCACATTCAACTCGGCGCGCACATCGGCCAGAATCTTCAGGCCTTCCGCCATGCCCGGCCCGCGATAGCTTGAGCCCGAACTGCGGTTGGCCTTGTCAAAGGAACTCTTGTAAATGAACGGAATGCCAAGACGCGCAGTGATTTCCTTGAGCTGACCAGCGGTTTCAAAGGCCATTTCACGCGACTCGATGACGCACGGTCCGGCGATGAGAAAAAAGGGCCGATCCAGCCCGACATCAAATCCACATAGTTTCATGTTGTAAATCCTCGTTTTCGGATCCGTACGTTAAAACGCAGGACAGTCGCAGGAAACGGTGAAAGGGCGGCAATCAGCCTGCCTGATCAGTGGATTGGCGCCGAGCCGAGCCCAGCGCAGCCTTGATAAAACTATTGAACAGCGGATGTCCGCCCAACGGCGTTGACGTGAATTCCGGGTGAAACTGGACACCCAGGAACCATGGATGGGCTTGTTTGCCCTGCCGTGGCAACTCGACAATTTCGGTCAGGCCTTCGGTTGGCGTGCGGGCGGCAACGTTGAGTCCGGCCGCATCAATCTGTTCGACGAAGCCATTATTGACCTCGTAGCGATGCCGGTGGCGTTCGTTGACATGCTCGCCGTAGATCTCCGCGGCCAGCGTTCCGGCCCGTATGGCGCAGCGCTGAGCGCCAAGGCGCATCGTGCCGCCCAGGTCGGATAGCTCCGATCGCTGGCGTAATTCGCCATCGGCGTCCTGCCATTCGGTAATCAGGCCCACGATGGGCGTTGGTGTCGCCGCGTCGAATTCGGTGCTGTTGGCCCCCGCCAGACCCAGCACATGACGGGCAAATTCGACCACCGCCAGTTGCATGCCCAGACAGATGCCCAGGTACGGCACTTTCTGCTCACGGGCATAGCGGATGGCCTTGATCTTGCCTTCAACGCCGCGCTCCCCGAAGCCGCCCGGCACCAGAATGGCATGAAAGCCACGTAGCGTGGTCGCCACATCGGTATCGGTCAGAGCCTCGAGGGTTTCGGAGTCGATGTACTCAATGCGAACCCGCGTGCGGGCATGAATGCCGGCATGGCCCAGCGCCTCGGACAGACTCTTGTAGGACTCGGTCAGATCGACGTACTTGCCAACCATGGCAATGCGTACATCGTGCTCCGGGCTCTCGAGCGAGGCGATCAGATCGTCCCAGGGCTTGAGATTGGCGCGGGTATCGGGAATGCGCAGGATGTCGCACAACTGCTCGTCCACCCCTTGCTCATGCAGGCGGCGGGGAATCTTGTAAATACTGTCGGCGTCTTCCACCGACACTACGCAGGGCAGGCTCACATTGGAAAACAGCGAGATCTTGGCCCTTTCATCATCCGGAATCACCCGGTCGGCACGGCAAAGCAGCAGGTCGGCCTGAATGCCGATTTCGCGCAGCTTTTGCACCGAGTGCTGAGTCGGCTTGGTCTTCAGCTCACCAGCGGACGGAATGAACGGCACCAGAGTCAGGTGCACAAAGCAGGCATTGCCCCGCCCCACGCGCAAGCTCATCTGCCGCGCCGCTTCCAGGAAAGGCAGCGACTCGATATCACCGACGGTACCGCCGATTTCGCAGATGGCAACGTCGGCATAGCGCGCCGGCTCGCCCGGCCCGGCCAGATTGGTCGCCCGTTCGATCCATTGCTGGATTTCGTTGGTGATATGCGGAATGACTTGCACGGTCCGGCCGAGATACTCGCCGCGACGCTCTTTCTTGAGCACCGTGTCGTAGATCTGGCCGGTTGTGAAGTTGTTGACCCGGCGCATCCGGGCGGAAATGAAGCGCTCGTAGTGGCCCAGATCGAGGTCGGTTTCAGCGCCGTCTTCGGTCACGAAGACCTCACCGTGCTGAAACGGGCTCATAGTGCCCGGATCGACGTTGATATACGGGTCCAGTTTGAGCATCGTCACGCTCAGCTTGCGTGATTCGAGCAAGGCTCCGATGGATGCAGCGGCGATGCCCTTGCCGAGAGACGAAACGACACCACCGGTGACAAATACAAACTTGGTCATGTGCAGCACGATCAGGAAACGGGGATTATAGCGTCTGTCGGCGCACTCGCGAATGCCTGATGTGAATCAATTCGCGTCCACGCCGTAAAGGCCGATTTCCGGGGGCCGAAGACGGTCCTCGTTATAATCCGCTCAGCCAAGGCGCACTGCGCGAACTTCGGAAGACAATAGACATGAGCAAACTGTACGAAAACGCCGCCAAGGCGCTGGAAGGCGTCGTCAGCGACGGCCAGATGATTGCCGTTGGGGGCTTCGGCCTGTGCGGAATCCCGGAAGCGCTGATTTCCGCGCTACGCGATACCGGCAAAAAGAACCTGACCTGCATCTCCAACAACGCCGGTGTCGACGGCTTCGGGCTGGGTCTGTTGCTCGAATCCCGCCAGATCAGCAAGATGATCGCCAGCTATGTGGGCGAAAACAAGGAGTTCGAGCGCCAATACCTGGCGGGCGAACTGGAGCTGGAGTTCACGCCCCAGGGCACGCTGGCCGAGAAGCTGCGGGCCGGCGGCGCCGGCATTCCGGCCTTTTTCACTCAAACCGGCTACGGCACCATCGTCGCCGAGGGCAAGGAAACCCGCGAGTTCGACGGCCGCAACTATGTAATGGAGCGCTCGCTGGTGCCCGATCTGGCCCTGGTCAAGGCCTGGAAGGCCGATAAATCGGGCAACCTGATCTTCCGGCGCACGGCCCGCAACTTCAACCCCAATGTGGCGATGGCAGGCAAGCTGTGCATCGTCGAAGTCGAAGAAGTGCTCGAAACCGGCGCCATCGATCCCGATGATGTGCACTTGCCCGGTATCTTCGTGCACCGTATCGTTGTTAACGCCAGTCCCGAAAAGCGCATCGAACAGCGCACCGTTCGGCAGGCCTGAGGGAGAAAAGACATGGCATGGACAAGAGATGAAATGGCCGCGCGTTGCGCGCAAGAGTTGCAAGACGGGTTTTATGTCAACCTGGGTATCGGCTTGCCGACCCTGGTGGCCAACCACGTCCCGGCCGCAATGGAAGTCTGGCTGCAAAGCGAAAACGGCTTGCTCGGCATCGGCCCGTTTCCGACCGATGATGAGGTCGACCCCGATCTGATCAACGCCGGCAAGCAGACCGTAACCACCCTGCCCGGCTCATCGATCTTTTCGAGCGCCGATTCCTTTGCGATGATTCGCGGCGGCAAGATCAACCTGGCCATCCTGGGCGCGATGCAGGTCAGCCAGACCGGTGATCTGGCCAACTGGATGATTCCCGGCAAGATGGTCAAGGGCATGGGCGGCGCGATGGACTTGGTGGCCGGTGTAGGCCGGGTAATTGTGCTGATGGAGCACACCGCCAAGAAGAAAGACGGCACCGAAAGCCTGAAGATTCTGTCCGAGTGCGACCTGCCGCTTACCGGCGTCGGCGTGGTCGACATGATCGTCACCGATCTGGGCGTGCTTGAAGTGACCGACAAAGGCCTGAAACTGCTTGAGCTGGCCAGCGGCGTCAGCAAAGAAGAAATTCAGGAAAAAACCGGCTGCCCGATTGATGTGTCAGCCGTAGCCTGAGCGCGGCCACCCCGCCCCGGCGCAACAGCCGCGACCCTGGTCGCGGCTGTTTTTGCATGGGCTGACGCCAGCCCTGAGAGGCCGGCCCAAAGACGCCAGCCTCCGGACGCCGGCCCTCAGACGCCGAAGCCGTCGTCGGCAGCGATCACCGCGCCATTGATGAAATGAGAGTGGTCGGAGCTGAGCAGCAACAGCAAGCCATCGAGATCTTCCGGTTTGCCCAGGCGCTTGCGCGGCAACATGTTGATCAGGCGCTGCCCGGCTTCGGTCTCCCAGTGGTGATCGTTGATTTCTGTGCGGATATAGCCAGGGCAGATGGCGTTGACATTGATGCCGTAGCGCCCCCACTCCAGTGCCATTGCCTTGGTCATCTGCACCACGGCGGCCTTGCTCATGCAATAGGTGCCGATCTGCGACAACACCTTGAGCCCCGCCATCGACGCAATATTGACGATTCGGGCATGGCGCTCAGGCTGGTCCTTGGCCCGCTTGATCATGTGCAAGGCCACCGCCTGGGCCACGAAGAACGCCCCCTTGGTGTTGGTGTCGAACACGAAATCGTAGTCTTGCTCGGTCACATCGATCAGCCGGCTGGTGGTGCTGACGCCGCTGTTATTGACCAGAATATCGATGCCCTCGCTTTGCTGGTCGGCCTTATCGACGGCGGCCTGGATGGACGCATGATCGGTCACGTCGAGCGGCACTACGCTGGCGGTACCGCCGGCCGCTTCAATTTCGGCCCGCAGCTCCTTGAGCCGGTCTTCCCGGCGCGAAGCGAGCACGACGTGGGCGCCGTTCTCGGCCAGCACCCGGGCAAAACGCGTGCCCAGTCCGCTGGAGGCGCCGGTAACGAAGGCGGTCTTGCCTGATAGATCGAAACGGGTACTCACGGTGTCTCCTGAGGGGGGTCATCGGGGTGATGACGAATGCCTTTGCCGGGCAATTTTAGCGCAGCCAGCCCCGGGGGTCCGGTCGCGTTTGCGTGTTAGCAAGCGAATCCGCGACAATGCAGGGGATTACTCACCCGACGGAGCAGTGATGGAAGTTGAACGCGAAGCCATGGAATATGATGTCGTCATCGTTGGCGGCGGCCCCGCCGGCCTGTCGGCGGCCATAAGGCTTAAACAACTGGCGGCCGAAGCAGAACGCGAAGTCAGCGTCTGTGTCATCGAGAAAGGCTCCGAAATTGGCGCTCACATATTGTCGGGCGCCGTCATGGACCCGCGCGCCCTGAATGAGCTGATTCCCGACTGGAAAGAAAAAGGCGCACCACTCAATACCGAAGTCACCGAAGACCGCTTCCTGTTTCTGACCGAAAACGGCTCGCGCGCGGTACCGAACTTCATGTTGCCCGGCTGCTTTCAGAACCACGGTAACTACGTGGTCAGCCTGGCCAACGTGGTGCGCTGGCTCGGCGAGCAAGCCGAAGCGCTCGAAATTGAAATCTACCCCGGCTTTGCCGCCGCCGAAGTGCTTTATGACGACAACGGTGCCGTCAAAGGCGTGGCCACCGGCAACATGGGCGTGGGCAAGGATGGCGAACCCACCGACGCGTTCCAGCCGGGCATCGAACTGCTGGCCAAGTACACGATGTTCGCCGAAGGCGCACGCGGTCACCTGGGCAAGCAACTGATTGCCAAATACAACCTCAACGACGGGCGCGATCCGCAAAGCTACGGCATCGGCCTGAAAGAGCTGTGGGATATCGACCCGGCCAAACACAAACCGGGCCTGGTCGTGCACACGGCGGGCTGGCCACTCGATAACGCCACCTATGGCGGCTCCTTCCTCTACCACCTCGAAAACAATCAGGTGGCAGTGGGCTATGTGGTTGGTCTGAACTACACCAACCCCTACATGGCGCCGTTTGAAGAGTTCCAGCGCTACAAAACGCACCCGTCGATTCGCGGCTTCTTCGAAGGCGGCAAGCGCGTGGCCTACGGCGCCCGCGCCATCACCGCCGGCGGCATCAACAGCCTGCCCAAACTGACCTTCCCCGGTGGTGTGCTGCTCGGCTGCGACGCTGGCTTCCTGAATGCCTCGCGCATCAAAGGCAGCCATGCCGCCATCAAAACCGGCAGCATGGCCGCCGAAGCCGCTTTCGAAGCCCTTGGCGCCGAACGCTCTTACGACGAACTCACCGGCTACACGCAGCGCTTT
Organism: uncultured Burkholderiaceae bacterium; assembly: GCA_963976885.1. GTDB lineage: Bacteria > Pseudomonadota > Gammaproteobacteria > Burkholderiales > Burkholderiaceae_E > JAUIAI01. Next base: position 15,485 of record CAXBNM010000015.1, on the reverse strand, counting down.
GAATCTTCGTGGCTGCACGACGAGTTGCATCGCGCACGCAATTTCAAGCCGATGATGAGCAAAGGCCTGTACATGGGCACCTTGCTGGTGGGTATCGACCAGGTCGTGTTCCGCGGTAAAGCACCGTTCACGATGCACACCACCAAGCCCGACCATGCCTACCTGAAGCCGGCCGCCGAAAGCACGCCTATTACCTATCCGAAACCGGATGGCAAGATCAGCTTCGACAAACTGTCGTCGGTGTTCATCTCCAACACCAACCACGAAGAGAACCAGCCGGCCCACCTGACCTTGCGTGACCCGTCCGTGCCTCTCGAACACAACCTGCCCACGTTTGCCGGCCCTGAAGCCCGCTACTGCCCGGCCGGGGTGTACGAGTACGTGAAGGACGACGTGACCGGCGAGGATCGCTTTCAGATCAATGCGCAGAACTGCGTGCATTGCAAGACCTGCGACATCAAAGACCCGATGCAGAATATTGTGTGGGTTGTGCCTGAAGGTGGCGGCGGACCTAACTACCCGAATATGTAGTCTGCATTCGAGTAGTGACAAGGCCTGTCGATGCTTGATGGCCTGAACTGAAAAGGGAGTCACATGGCTCCCTTTTCTTTTCTGAGCACAAGCATCCGATCTTCCGTCAAGGCAAAAAAGTTGCACTGAATTGGGCAAATGAGATACGCCAAACATGTTTCGTGTGGCTCTGATACGAGGCCTCCTCGACCCCTTTGTTGAAGCCCTCCGCATAAGCCCGCACAAAAACTACTCTGACAGGGTCTTCGAGGGCAAACCAGTCATGGTCATCTAATTCCCCCCTAACCAGATTAAGAGAGTAGTCTGAGTGGGCCCTCCCTACCTGGAACATCCGGTGAAACTGAGCTTCCCCAATCCGAGTCGAAACTTCGACGCGACTAAAAATCGGGTCCAGTTCTGGGGCTATCTGCAGTCGTTTGAAATTTCGTTTTACGTCGACGCGGCCATCCTGATGAAGCTGCAACCCGGCTCTGAAAATAACAAGGAAGGCATCCTGAGCGCGTTTGATGCCTTTGCCGAAAAAATTCGCACAATTGCCGATGCCGAGTATCTGCGCAGCAAGTCGCGGGCAAGCAGTTACAACCTGCCGGTAAGCGCGTTCTGAACTGTCGGGCCACACAAGCATACCCATTGAATGCGCTTGGCCGAAAGCCGCTGAACCATCAAGGTAGAATCGGCTCAACTCATTGATACATGCATCTTGTGAAGTGCGCGCGCAATACCGCTTGAGAACCCTTGAACGTCAAGAGCAGCCATGAAGGCCTGGCTCTTTCTGGGCGTCGCCATTATCGGGGAAGTCATTGCGACATCCGCGTTGAAGTCCGCTGATGGCTTCAAAAACCTCGGCCCTTCGCTGATCGTTGTAGCCGGCTATCTCGTTGCGTTCTACTTTCTGTCGCTGACCCTCCGGTTCATTCCCGTCGGCATCGCCTACGCGGTCTGGGCCGGCCTGGGCATCGTACTGGTCGCGGCCATTGCCTGGTTAGTTCACGGCCAGAAACTGGATGTCTGGGCATTCGTCGGCATGGCGCTTATCGTCAGCGGCGTTGCCGTCATCAATTTGCTTTCCAAATCCAGCACGCACTGAGGCAACGGCCAGTCGCCGGATCAGTCGACTTACCAGGTCAGGCGGTCTGACCTACACCGGCCCATCACCAACCCTTGGATGGGGCCGGCCGCCATCTGCCACTGCCATGATGACAACGATTTCATCGGGTCGTGGCGCATCGCCAACCATCACCGTCATGGTGTCGAAGTGGTCAAACGAGCGCTCATTGTCTTTATGTCCAAGAGGCACATCGAGCGCCGCGCCCAATGGCGCCACTTTGACATTGGAAACAATGACGGCATGCCCAGTCCCACAAGCGGCGCGCATCGGTTTGCCAAGCTTGCGATGCACGGTGGCACCGCCATGCTCCATGTCGCCATTGACGCCAACGATTGCGCCTTTGCCATAACTGACCGGCGGCTCGTTGAGTTGCGCCACCAGTTGCGGCATCAGCAATTCGCCCAATGCGCGACCAGCATCGAATAGCGGTGTCAGGTCCTTGCCGAATTGCCCGGCAAACGGATTGCGAATCACCGCAGCCGCCGCAATCCGGGTAATCTCCCGGCACGGCGCCCACATTTGATCAGCCAGAATCGTCTCTTTGAAGATGACGGTTTTACGAATCAACATGGCTTCTTTCCTTGCTGTTTCCGGTGCCAACCAACGAGGACTGCAGAAACCCGGCGATTGATTCTTCCAGCGTGCCGGCGACACCGTCACTGGCCTGAACCATTGCCGTGGCCGGATAGAAGTGACCGCTGCCGGGCACGACACACAAACGATGCACGATGCCGGCGGCCTTGAGCCGCTCGCTCATCAACGCGGTTTGCTGGCACACATAATCGAGATCCTGTTCGCCCCGACCGATGAACACTGGAATACTGTCCGCGCCGCGATCCAGGAACTGGTCGAGAACAATGTTGGGCACATACGATGACAGGCCGATCACCGCAAACGGTGTGATCCCTTCGCCAAAGGCAGCGTTCATTGCAATACGGCCGCCGGCAGAGAAACCGCCGATGGCAATTTTGCCCGGATCAACACCTAGTTCGTCCGCGTGTGCGGCAACATACCTGAACGCCGTCGCCATGTCATCGCTGCCCGCCTCCTGCACCCGGCGAATCATTTCCGGTGTTGAGGGCGACAGACCGAGAAGGTCGCGAACGAAATCAATCCGGCTGCGGGGAACATCTTCGTCGCCCAGTATCCTGGTCGGTCCCGGATCGGGATCTTCCTGCGTCAGACGGTAATCAATCGAAAAGCAGACATAGCCGCGAGCAGCAAACAATGCGCAATAGGATGCGATCGTCGTATTGCCCTGACCGTTTTCGAGCACAGCATCGTCTTCTTTGGAGCCACGGTGAAACGCCCCGCCAAACGCCAGCACAATCGCCGGCCGCGGCCCTGGCGGCGCATCAAGCGGCGCGTAGCGATCCATGCGCAACTCACGCTCGCGCACCGGGCCCTGGCCGTCGTTGTAACCGACCCCAGCGCTGCCGTAGAGAATGTCGCTGGTTACGCCGACCTTGTAGCGCTTGTCAATAAAATTCATCATTCATTCCTTTGCTTCGATAAGACCACAATCTGCCGCTCCCAGCCCCGCCACGGCATATCCAGTCGGTGCAATAACAGTACAGCCAGATCGGAGGTCGCTAAGGGCTTATCCGCTGAGCCGCGAGCGAGGGCGAGCTTCGCGCCCAGCAGGTCAGCCCAATCGAGGCAACCAACGCCACCGCCGCAATGGCGGCCAGGTACCAATGGCTGACCCCGAGAAACTCGCCGCCGGGGAGCGCAAAGATGAAGCCGGAGACAACAAGCAGCAGACGGGCCAACCCGGCCAGCCACGGCGCACCATCAATGCTGCCAATCCCGGCCAGATAGCCTTGCAATCCGGCAGCAATCAGCACCACGCCAATGATGGCAAAGCCAACCGCAGGGATGATTTCAGCCATCGGTGCCTGCCCGACCAAGGCCGGGTTGATGACAAAGAAGAATGGCACGAAATAAATGACTGACCCCAGGCGCATGCCTTCCATGCCCGCCTTCCAGGGCGGACAACCCGCTATCGAGGCGGCGCAGAAAGATCCCAAGGCCACCGGCGGCGTAATGAACGAAATCATCGCCCAGTACAGAATGAACATATGAATGGCAATCGGATTCAGGCCGGCATCGACAAGACCGGGGGCCAGCGTGATGGCCAGAAACAAATAGGCCGCCGATGAGGTCATGCCTGTCCCCAGCACGAAGCAGGTAAAAGCGCCCATCACCAGCAGCAAGATGGTCGAGTCACCGGCCAGGCGTACAAGCTCATAGGCGATGGTGCCAATCTTGCCGGTCAACGACAGCGCCCCGATGATCATGCCGACGCCCGCAACAACGGCGCACAATTCAGCGAACAAGCGGGCCGAGCCAACCAGGAACTCGCGCACATCGTCCAGATTCCACCGATGCTGCGCATTGAATTGATTCAGCACGATCAGCAAGACCGTCGCATAGAACGGCGCCTGAGCCTCTTGTTGCATGTACAAGAGCAGAAAAATCAGCAACCCCAGCACGAACACGAAATACCACCCCTCACGCAACACCGTGCTCAGCGAAGGAATGTCTTTCTGTTCAAGCCCTTTGAGTCCGTTGCGCGCCGCATAGGCGTCGATCTGTACAAACAGCGCGAGATAGTAAAGAAACGAGGGAATCACCGCCGCAATCACAATCGAGCCATACGGCACCGACAGCACGAACGCCATGATGAAGGCTGCCGCCCCCATGATCGGCGGCATGAGCGCGCCGCCGGTCGACGCACAGGCTTCGACACCGGCCGCGTAACTCGGTCGGAAACCGACCTTCTTCATGGCCGGAATCGTCATCACGCCGGTGGTCAACACATTGCTGACCACACTGCCGCTCAGGGAACCCATCATGCCGCTGGCCACCACCGCAACCTTGGCCGGTCCGCCGCGATAGCGACCAAGCAGCGCGAAGGCCAGATTCAGAAAGAACTCGCCGCCCCCCGTGTACTGCAGTGCCACGCCAAAAAGCAGATAACCGATGATCAGCTGTGCAAACACGCTGGTCGGCAGCCCGATCACGCTTTCGGTGCCGAACACATGATAGGTACCCGCGAAGGACCAGTCGTTTTGCGGGGTTTCCAGAAAGCCCGGCAGCATGAAACCGACGGCCGGATAGACAGAGAAGAACAGGCACACGACAAACAGCATCGTGCCACCGGCACGGCGCGTTGCCTCAAGAATGATCACCCAGGCCAGAAACGATGCGATCACGCCAATCGTGGGCGCATCGTATTCCCAGCCCGTATCCATGATCTCGCGCCCTGAAAAGGCAAAGTAAGCGAAGATCAGGAATGTCAGCACGGCGAGAACAATATCGACCCTTGGCACACGCGCCCCGCCACCGCCGCGGAACGGAAAAACGATGAACACAAGCGGCAGCAACACCGCTTGCAGCGCGTAGAAATACTGCGTCTCAAACGGCACGTAACCGGTGATCGTGCCGAGATTGAAGATGATGTAGACAGACAAGGCGAGCGACAGGCAAGCCGCGCCCCAAAGTACCGTCTTCCACACGCCCACCGCTTGCCGATGCCGTGGTGTTTCGGCGCCAGTCGGCTCGCTCGCCGGCGCACCGTTCGCGTTGTCTGAGATTGCCATCGTCCGATTACCTGCTTCTAGTCCTGGTCTGATCCGGGCCCATGATTCAGCGGCGCCGGTGTTGCCTCTGACAGAGCCCGGGCCAAAGCCCAGGCTCACGCTTGACGATCAGAAAACGACCGGCAGGCCGGCATCGGTCAGGTATTGGGCGCGCATTTTCAGCCATTGCTCGCTGAACTGGTCCTTGGCTACTTCTTTGGCCGTCATCGCCTGCCACGCCCTGGCAAGAACGTCCTGACGCTTGAGCAGCATCTGGTTATGCGTCTCGGCCGCGTCGTCCCACATGTTCTTTTCCTTGAAGTAACGAATGGAACCGGGGTGATATGGCATCACCCAGGTCAACACTTGCCGATCGAGCTGATAGCCCGCAGAGGCCGGCGCCGCAGTCGCATAGCTGTCGTAGTTGTCGAGCACCGCTTTGGTCAGCGCATAAACCTCATCGTCGGTCTTGTGGCCATAAGTGACATAGATCGGATACGGAAAGCCCGCCCCTTCATACGGAATCTTGCCGGTGGTGTTCTGATCCAGCGCGACGCCTTCCGAAACACTCAGCTTGTTGAAGTAAGGGGCTACCGCAGTAAATCGGTCCCAGGCCGCTTCGTCGTCATGGGGAAACGGCAGCCAGACCAGTCCACGGGGTGATGCCGCGAGTTGCTCGGTATAGGCGCCGGTGGTGTTGCCGAAAACCACATCGACCTGACCGGTGACAATGCCACTGACCATTTGTTTGAAGCCGGGGAATTCGACGCGCTCAACGTCATCCCATGACAACCCGGCAAACGCCAACATACCCGTGGTGTTGTACTCAACGGCAGGCGAAGCTACGACGGTGCCGACCCGTTTTCCCTTGATATCGGCCCAGGTCTTGACGCCCGCATCACCGGCAATCAGGAACGACAAACCGTTGTCGCCCCGTCCGCTGTTGAAAATATTGAACAATCGTTGCGGTCCCCAGTCGGGCACGGCAAAGATAGCCGCTCCTTCCTGCGCAAAATACGAGGCAATTGAACAGGCGCAATAGTCGGCAATTTTCTTCTTAAGCGGAATCATCCGCGAAATATCGTTTTTGCCCGGAATGATGCGAATGCTGGTGCCGTACTTCTCTTTGAGCACGTTGCCAATAGCCAGCAACTGGGCGTAACCCGACGATGCGGTGCCATAAGCGGTGACGGACAATTGCCGCGGCAAATCGCCTTCCGCGGCCAGACTCGACGTGCTGATGGAAATGGCTGCTACTGCGCTGATAAGTCCCAGACCTGCCTGCTTTGTTACGTTCATATTTCCCTCTTGCATTGGTTTGCCAGTGCCCGCTGTAGCGCAACCGCCTGCATTCAAGGGGTTTGACGCTAGACCAAAGGCCAGTCTAGTCGCCTATACTGCACGCAGACAAACTCAATAACCTTATCAATTGTCCTGCTCAGCAGCACAATACAAGGCATCCAATCATGCAGAGAATCACCGGCTGGAACCTCAAACTCCTGCAAACCTTCGTGCTCGTGGCTGAGCATCGCAGCTTTCGCAAGGCAGCGGATGAGTCCTTTCGCTCCCAGTCGGCGGTGAGCGCGCAGATCAAGGAACTGGAAACCCAGCTCGGCGTACGACTGTTCGATCGCACCACGCGCCGCGTTGCGCTCACGCCGGAGGGCGCCGATCTGCTTGCTCACACGCAGCGAGCCTTTGCCGAACTGGCCGTCGGCCTGAGCAGTATCAAGATGTCACTGGCCGCCAAAGCCGACCGTGTACAGTTAGCTTGCATGCCAACCATCACGGCCGGCCTGCTGCCGCTGATACTGGCCGCCTATGAACAGACCCGTCCGAACGTGCATGTCGGTGTGCGCGAGGTGAACAACGAAGACATCGTGGCCAGCGTGAGCAACGGCGATATCGACTTCGGGATCGGCGTCACCGTTCCCGCTTCGGAATGCCGCTTCGAGCCCATCCTGCTCGATGAGATGTGCGCGCTGGTCCGCGCCGACACCGTGCCCGACGACAGCACGGAAATTGCGGTGCGGGATCTCATTGAGCGACCGGTCTTTCTGCTCCCCCAGGCAACACCGACATTGATTGCGCTTGAAAACGAAGTGCGCCGCCAGAACACTTCGTTGCATCTGGAACACCGCTTCTCGCAACCCGAAACCATGATCAACATGGCCGCGGCCGGACGCGGCGCTGCGGTACTGCCCCGCATCTACGTGGACGGGCTCAACAACAGCGCTATCAAAGTCTTGCGCATTATCGACCCGCCGATTACCCGGCAGATTGCCATCATCTCGCGGCGCGGTACGAAAATGCCCCGCCATGCTGCGGCGCTGGCCGGTATCGCGAAAACCATTCTGGCGCAGCATTCACAGCAAGTCTCGGCGCCAAAGCGCAAGCCCCAGCGCAAGCGCGCTAAAAGCTCAAAACCGAGCTGATGAACACGCCAACTCCGCCCCTATCGACAATACCGATTGCGCTGAAACCCGGACGCGGCCCATGCTCATCGCCAGTGACGGGCACGATTCTTGATGCTCAGTGCCGATTTCGGCGTGGTGCCACAGGCCATGCTCCCCTTTCCTGCTCGCGGACGCTTTCGTGCCTGATTCCACCCCCGACGACTTGCCCACCAAGGCTCTGCCGATGAGCCCGGCCCGCGCCGTTGAATTGGCGCGTCTACTCGACCAGGCACCGAGCTTCATCGCGGTGTTGCGTGGCCCCGAGCAACGGTTTGAATTCTTCAATCAGGCCTATCAGCGCCTGGTCGGCGATCGTGAGTTGCTGAACCGCACCGTACAAGAGGTATTCCCGGAGCTGGAAGGTCAGCAATACCTTGGCTTGCTGGACGAGATTCTCCAGACGGGGAAACCATACACCGGTCAGGCCAGCCCGTTTCTGGTCAAACGACATGCCTCCCAGGACCTCGAACAGGTCTATGTGGATTTCGTCTATCAGCCTCTATTCGATGCGGACGGCAAAGTATCGGGCGTTTTCGTTCAGGGCAGCGAGGTTACCGATCGGGTGCAGGCATTCACTGACCTGGAACGGGTCACCGCGTTGCTGCGTGTCATCGAGCGCCAGATGCCGACGTTCATGTATGTCAAGGATCGCGATGGCCGCATGCTGTACTGCAACCCGGCCGTGGCCGCCGGCGTGGGCAAACCGATCGAGGAAATCCTCGGCCGCACCGACGCAGAGTTCATCGGGCCGGGTGAACGCACCGATCTGATTGTTCAGCACGATCAGCATGTGATGGATACTGGCACGACGGCCACCCTCGAAGAACGCCTGGAAGGCAGCGACCGAGTCTATCTGTCGACCAAGGCACCGTACCGCCGCGCCGATGGCAGCGTCGCCGGGCTGGTCGGCGTGTCAATGGACGTCACCGAACAGATCGAGACGCGCGAGGCGCTGAGCGATAGCCGGGAGCGGTTCCGCCTTGCCGAAAGCTCATCGAGCTTCGGGTCCTTCGACCTGAACGTGGACAAGGCGTCGTTGACATGGTCGCCCTCGGTACTGGCCATGTATGGCCGCTCAGGCACGGGCGAGGTGCCACTGCAAGAGGCGCTGGATGCGATCCATCCCGAGGATAAACAGCGCGCGACGACACAGCTGGCGCAAATGATGGCGGCAGATACCGCCCAGGAATGCCATTTCCGCCATCGCATTGTCCGCCCCGATCAGACGGTGCGATGGATCGCCGTAGCGGCCCGCTCAATCGTTCGTCATGGCCGGCTTGTCGGGATTTCCGGGGTCATCTGGGATGAAACCGAGCGCGAGCAACTCGTCGCCTCTTTGCACGAGGCTGACCGACGCAAGAACGAGTTTCTGGCCACGCTTGCACACGAATTGAGAAATCCGTTGGCGCCCATCAGGACCGCCTCATCGGTGCTTGCAAACCCAGAAGTGCAGCCCGACCAGATTGCCTGGGCTCAGGCAGTCATCCAGCGGCAGGTGTCGCAAATGGCAAAACTTCTGGATGACTTGCTCGACGTAACTCGCATCACGCAAGGCAAGATGAAGCTCAAGCGGCAGAAAGTCGGCCTGGCCGCCGCCGTCGCCAATGCCATTGAATCGGTGCAATCGCTGATCGATCAGCGCCACCACCGGCTGTCGGTCACGTTGCCGCAGCCCGACCCCCAGTTGAACGCAGACCCTGTCCGCCTGGTGCAGATCGTCTCGAATCTGCTCACCAACGCAGCCAAGTACAGTGACCCCGGCGGCGAAATTGCCATTAGTGCGCAAGCCGTTGATGATCATCTGGTGCTACAGGTGATCGACAACGGCATTGGCCTGGACCCGCACATCATGTCCACCTTGTTCGAGATGTTCACCCAGAGCGAAAGGACGATTGATCGCAGCGACGGGGGACTGGGCGTCGGCCTGGCGCTGGTCAAGGGGCTCATCGAATTGCATGGCGGCTCGGTCAATGCGGCCAGTGATGGCCCGGGCTGTGGCAGTACCTTCACCGTCAAGTTGCCGCTTGCCACGTCGAGTCAAACCGCGGTCGCCGGCACGCCCACGAATGAGACGGCAAAAACTACGCATCGCGTTCTCGTCGCCGACGACAACCACGACAGCGCCGACAGCATGGCTTTGCTGCTCGAGCTTGATGGTCACGAGGTGCAAGTGGCTTATGACGGTCAGTCTGCCCTCGAGATGGCGCAGAGTTTTCGCCCGCAGATCGCCATTGTCGACATCGGCATGCCCAGAATGGACGGCTATGAAGTAGCCCGAGCCTTGCGCGCCGAGCCCTGGAGCCAATCATTGCGCTTGTTCGCCTTGACCGGCTGGGGCCAGGACGAACACCGGGAGGAAGCCTTGCGCGCCGGCTTTGATGAACACTTCACCAAGCCGGTCGATCCGGCGGCAATCAGGGCGCTATTGAGCAAAGAGCCATGAGCTGATGACTCTCGGACGCCGCCCGCAGATCAACTACCAGCCGCCGCCACCGCCGCCGCCACCACCACCGCCGGAAGATCCCGAGCCACCGGAGCCAGAGCTAGACGGCATCGCCGAGGCAAAAGAGGAGCCAATGCTGGAGGCAAAACTGGCCGTCGACTTCGAGATGTCGCGGGTGTTGAAATCAGTGCCGCTGTAATAGCGCGGCCGGTAGCTTGAATTCGAACCCGCAAGCGTGCTTGCCAGGTGCTTCTCAAGGGTTTCAGCCCAGGGTTTCTCAACCCCCAGCGCAATGGCGTAAGGCAGATAACGCTCGAACAGATCGGTATCGAAAGCCGGCGCGCCCGCCATGTTCATCCGCTCACCTTCAGCGACCGCCAGGTATTGCCGAAAGCCGGCTATTTCATCGGCAACTTTGCGCCCTCGTTCAGTGGGCGCAAACAACAAGGCATAGAACATGACGCAAAGGCCGACCAGCACCATGGTGATGGCCGCCATCGCAGAGGCGGCTGCATCGATATTGAAGCGCGCCGCGACTTTGGGCAAATACCATGGTGACACCACAAACACAGCGCTCAGCGCTATCAGGATGGAAGCCCCGAACACGATCCGCAGCCAGGCCAGAGCGGGATGATGTCCCGGCATATCGCCTGTAAGCATGCGACAGCCCAAGACGACCATGAGAAAGCTCGCCGGACTGGCGGCCAGGGTGAAGATCGCACTGACTTGTTGTGACTCCGAAGGCACCCAGGTAAGAAAGACCATCAACAGCCCCGCCCCCCCGATGAGCAAGGCCGGGACCAGCCACAGGAAGTTGTCGCGGAAATAGGCAGCGCCATACTCGGTCTTCAGCGCTTTTTCAAAACTGCGCACGGCTTTGGAAACCGTCGATCGGTTCTTCTTGTCGAGCAAGATGCTGTCAGAAACCAGCAAGCCGGTGTGCAGCGCTTGCTCGCCCGGCGGCAAAGATGCCCGCATTGGCGCCTCTGCGTTAACCGGCTGAATGTTGCGCGACACTTCAATGCGCTTGCCGACCTTGGCCAGCGAAATCCGGCCTTTCACGGCCAGGGACATCAGGGCAGCAATCAGCGCCCGGGACGCCCCGCCTACGCGCGCCCGCAGCCCCCAATGATAAAGATAGGAAACGGCCGCCGGTGATAGCCCATCGGGTGGCTCGAACCGCGGAAACACCACACCGGCCGGCGGATCACGCCCGACCTTGTTCCAGGCCCAGAGCAAATACGCGAAAACGCCCAGCGGCGAAAGCCCAAAGGCGATGAGCCCGAAGTTGTCGGCAACCTCACCATCCTCCGGGCCCTCTGCTCCCGCAATGCTGTTCTGCGGAATCGCGACGGCCACCGTCAAGCCCTCGCCCCGCATCAGCGTCTGGGTAGACTCAACCCGGAACTCATTGGACGAACCCGGCAGGACGCGAGCCTGCTTGCCTTGCTCGCCGCGCACGCCCGTATAGAAGCTGTGCTGAAGAATCGGCACGCCCTGAGGCAGAACAATCGTAGAGCTGGCAGATTCAATCCGAAACGCCCAGTCGTTGCCGGTCACGTTCCAGTAGATCTCGTCAAAGCCTTCTTGCTTGCGCAGTTGATGAAAACTGCGGTAGGTGAGCTGATAGGTATAGACGCCCGGCTCGAGTAATACATCTTCATCGCCAATATAGACGCGGGCGTTGCCTTCTTTGCGCTCTTCGCGCCAGGGCTCCGGCTTGCCGTCGCGAGAAACCGAGACGACTTCAAACCCGTAGCGCTTGATCAGCCCGTTGGCATGTCGAAGAATAATGGGAAAATCACGGTAAATGCCGCGCTGGATACGGATGCCGGTAGCGACCACGCGAATCGTTTCGGTAACCAGAAAGTCGCCAGATGATTCAACTTCAAGGCGTGAATCAAATGATTGAATCAGCTCACGTTGTCCGGTCTGTTGAGCCGCCGCACCGGCATGCAAGCACAGCATGAGCAGCGCCGCCAACAGGCCAGTCAGCACAGACCGGCGCGGACCGAAAAGAGTCGCCAGGCAAGTAAACATGGGACTCAAGCCTTGTCGAATGACACGGTCGGAACGTCGCGATCGGCCGGCTCGTCCACTTCGAAAAACTCGGCACTCTTGAAGCCGAACATGCCAGCGACGATATTGGACGGAAACTGCTCAACATGGATATTGAGCTGGCGCACCGCACCGTTGTAATAACGGCGAGCAAGCTGGATTTGATCTTCGATGGTCTGCAGGGCTTGCTGCAACTCCATGAAGTTCTGACTGGCTTTCAGATCAGGGTAATTCTCCGCAATAGCCAGCAGCCGGCCCAATGAGGCAGTGAGCATGCCTTCGATCTGTGCCCGCTCGGCGGGCTTGTCATCACCGACCGCCTGGGCTCGGGCACGCAAGCTGGTCACTTCTTCGAGCGTATCGCGCTCGTGTGACATATAGCCCTTCACCGCGGCAATCATGTTTGGAATCAGATCGGTACGGCGCTTGAGCTGGACGTCGATGCCGGACCACCCTTCCTTGACCATTTGCCGGTTGCGCACCAGGCCGTTATAAATCTTGACGCCATACAACAACACCAGAACCACGACCACCAGCGCGATCAGCGCAAACACCAGAACAATTGACATTGACAGGTCTCAAAAGCGTGGCAACAACCACAGAAAGATACGTCTATCTCGCCGATTTGACAGGGCGAATCGACCGCTGCCGCGCAGCAGCCGATAACTGGCAAGTATCTTGATTGAGAAACCAGGTGCCTGGCAATACCAAATTACTCTGATGCCGAGGCTGTGCAGGGTGCCGGTGCCGATCAGCTGGGGGCTATGTTCTGGTTCACGCTGAACAGGTTATCGGGGTCATATTTCTTCTTCAGCTCGGCAAGCCTCGCGTAATTACCACCGTAGGCCGAAGCAATACGATCAGTCTCCTCATCGGTCAGAAAGTTGATGTAAGCGCCTTCGCTGGCGAAGGGCTTGGACTTATTGAAAAAATCCCGCGACCACGCAATACACTTATCGTCTTCGGCGGCCGTTTCCCACCGGCCATGAACGTTCATGACATAGTTGGCATCCCGGTTCGAGTACGCTGTTGCGTCTGACGCCACCTTCGACACCTGTCCTCCCAGCGCAGCGATGAAGATCTCGCAATGCGGTGACGGGAGCTTGCCGGCATAGTCGACAATGGCGTCGAATAAACCGTCACTCAAGCTCGTGAAGTTATGCGACTTCCAGTAGTTGCGTGCGCCGGGGGTCAGCAACGGATCAAAGGCTTGCTGCCAGGCCGCATACGGCTGGACACCCACATGCTCACCCACCACGGTGCCAAAGCCGCGTAATGGCTCGATCAGCTTCTGGCCAACCTCTGCATCGCCCGCATAGCAAATCGCCAGCACGACGACCTCTTTGCCATGAACGCTCTCGGGCAGAAATGGCAGCGGTGGCGCTTTGCGCGTCACCATCCAGACGTTCAGTTCTTCCGGCATCTTCTCGGAAAACCGGGCGTACTGCTTCAGCACGGCCTTGGCCTGGTCAAAAGGAAAGACGATGAGCCCGCTCAGCACATCGGGCCCGACGGGGTGCAATTGAAATTCGAAGCGGGTCACGACCCCGAAATTTCCGCCGCCACCACGAAGCCCCCAGAACAGATCGGCGTTTTCACTGGCACTGGCATGGACCTGCTGACCGCCAGCCGTCACCATATCGGCCGAGATGAGACTATCAACCGTCATCCCGTACTTGCGACTGAGCCACCCGAAACCACCACCCAGCGTCAACCCGGCAACCCCTGTGGTCGAGTTGATGCCCAGCGGTGTCGCCAGACCGTGGGCCTGAGCAGCAGTGTCAAAATCAGCCAACGTGCAGCCTGGCTCCACCGTCGCGGTCCGTGCCTCGACGTTAATCTGCACTTTCTTCATCGGCGCCATATCAATCAGCAAACCGTCGTCGCAAATCCCTTTTCCGGCAATGTTGTGGCCACCACCGCGCACCGCAATGGTCAGACCGTTGGCGCGAGCCAGGGCAATGGATAGCACAACGTCTTTGGCATTGGTGCAACGGGCAATCAAGCCTGGTTTGCGATCAATCGTTGCATTCCAGATTTTTCGCACTTCGTCATAGCTGCTGGCGCTGGGCGCAAGTACCTCGCCGCCGAATTGCTTGCTGAAGTCGGCAACAGCGCTTTTGCTCAGTTGAGTCGTAGTCATGATTCTTGCTCCTTTCTGTATTTTTCTTGAATCAGCAATCGACCCACGGCACCCCTCCTCGTGTCGTCGGGCGCCACGACAGGGTCGACATTGAGCCGCGGCACGTCGCTTGTCGGGCGCGATACGGCAACTGCGGCAAATCAGGACAGAGATCAGGAAACAGAAAGCAGGCTCGACAAATGCGAAGCGCTAGCGTCGAGCGTTTTCCCAGATGTACTGATCGGGAGAACCGGATCAATCCGGGTATGGCGATCAAAAAGGACTATGTGAGCGACGGCAACCGAGTCTGTCGCCGTGCTTGAAGCATCTTGCGCGCACGAAACCTGACATGCAATAAGCGGCTTCCATCTTCTGTTCGTTGCGGCCGGGACAGTCACAATCAGGCTCGGTCCGGCGTCCCGGAAGCGGCGCGCCGGACCGTCGCGAAGAGCGTCTAAGTCAGACGCTTCAAATTGGCAGATACACGGGATTGCATGGGTTTGAGAATCGTACGTGTCGCCGTGCTTGCGGCCCGATTCATGGCCTGAACCGGCGTCAACAAACCACCGGTTCGCCAGAAGTCGGTCCAGAGCGTCATCGGGAGCATTGCCAATGCCATCTGCGTTTCCAGCAAGGCATCATGCTTTTCTGAGAACATCCGGTTGGTTTCCCGGCGCGCTTCTTCCGGATCCATCAACCATTGCCAGGGAAGGAGCGCCAATCGTGCGGCAATGACCTGATTGGCATTGTTATTGAGGCGATTGACAGCCTTGTTGGTTGAGTTCATGGAGATCCGGGTCGCTTTGCTCATTTTTCGTTCCTTTTTGCATTAGCAGAGACTGCGGTGGGATGGCAGTCGGGATCTCCATCGATGGAAGCCCAAGCGGGCAAGGCAACTTCGGTGCCCGTAGGTAACGAGCTCGTCCGCACAGGGCACGACATATGCATCTCGTGATCTCAACTTCAAAGGAGCATATGATGATGATCACAACTTCCGACATTCAGCCCGGCATGGAAGTCACGGGTGCGGACGACAAACACGTAGGCAAGGTTGACCACATGGATGGCGCTGAGGCCATCAAGCTCGCCAGGCAAGACAGCACGGCCGATGGTAAACATCACTGGATTCCGTTGAAATGGGTTGAATCAGTCGAAGGCCAGACACTCAAGCTACGTCTCTCAG
>CAXBNM010000014.1:0-26619 GCA_963976885.1 uncultured Burkholderiaceae bacterium | reverse complement strand
CTTCGTAGTATTCAACGCCGAGGGTTTCAGCCATGATGAAGGCCACCGCCCCCATCACCGGCGGCATGATCTGACCCCCCATCGATGCGGTCGCTTCCACGCCGCCGGCAAACGCCGAGCGGTAGCCAAAGCGCTTCATCAGCGGAATCGTGAACTGGCCCGTGGTTACCACATTGGCCACGCCGGAACCCGAGATCGTGCCCATCAGCCCGGATGAAATGACCGACACCTTGGCTGGCCCGCCCAGTTTGTGGCCGACCAGACCCAGCGAGACATCGGTAAACAACTTGATCATCCCGGCCTTTTCCAGAAAGGCCCCGAACAGGATGAACAGAAAAATATAAGTCGACGAGACATAAACCGGAATGCCGTAGATGCCTTCCGTCCCGAACGCCATGTGGTCAACGACCTGGGCGAAATCATAGCCACGATGATCAAAAGGCGCCGGCAGATATTCGCCAAACAGGCAATAGGCCAGAAACGCGCCGGCGATGATTGGCAGCGCCGGTCCCATTGAAATCCAGGTCGCGATGAAAATTGTCGTCAGAGCCAGCACGCCAATCACGATGTCACGGCTCAAGGGGTCGCCGGCACGCAGGGTCAGCGGCAAGTAGTCGACCCACTGATACACCGCCACCATCACCCCCAAGCCGGCCAGCGTCCAGGCCAGCGCCTGCCAGCCGGCCGAACGCCCGCGCGCCAGCGCAACCAGCGGAAAAACCAGCAACATCAGAAAGCCCACGTGCAACGCACGCACAACCTGACTGGGCATGTCGATCAGATGCGCCGCGGTGGCAATCTGAAACAGCGAAAACGCCACGGCGATCCAGAACAACAGTCGTCCGGCTACGCCAGGTGGAAAGCCATGGTGCAGCGGATCGTTGAGGACGCCGGCATCTACGGGGGCAACTTGAGAGGTCGGTTCAGGGTGATTCATGCATGTCTCCGGCCGCAGACCCGGCCTTGTTCGGTGTGTTCTTGCCGGCGGGGAACAAGACGCGGCGTGCGCCCCGCCCCCCACCAACCTGGCTCAACGGCAATGAAGCTCAGAGCAGGCCTTTTTCCTTGTAGTAGCGCGCTGCGCCCGGATGCAAGGGCACCGGCATGCCGTCCTGAGCCTTGTCGAGACTGATCTGCTCGGCAGCCTTGT
The DNA here is from genome assembly GCA_963976885.1 of uncultured Burkholderiaceae bacterium. Lineage (GTDB taxonomy): Bacteria > Pseudomonadota > Gammaproteobacteria > Burkholderiales > Burkholderiaceae_E > JAUIAI01. Next base: position 25,469 of record CAXBNM010000014.1, on the reverse strand, counting down.
GCGAGGACAACAATGCCTCCAGGTTCTCGAACAACTGCTTGGTCATCTGGTAGGCCGTTTCATCGGAAACGCCGCTATGGGTCAGCAGATAGTTCGCCACGGCAACCGTTTCGACATCGGCGTCCTGACCGTTATAGGTACCGGCCGGAATGATCGTCGGCACATACGGTGCGCCCAGTTTGGCAACAACATCAGCGGGCACCGCAACCACATTGATCGGCATTGAGGTAGACAAATCCTTGATTGAAGCCACCCCCAGACCGGCCGATTGCAAGGTCGCGTCGAGTTGGCGGTTCTTGATCAGCTCCACCGATTCGGCAAACGGCAGATACTCGGTTTTGCCCAGGTCTTCATACGACATGCCGGCCGCGCTGAAGATCTTGCGTGCGTTCAGCTCAGTGCCGGATTTCGGCGCGCCCACCGACAAGCCCTTGCCCTTCAGGTCGGCAAAAGCGACGACGCCGCTCTCCTTGGCAGCCACAATCTGAATGATGTTCGGATAGACCGCGGCGATGCCGCGCAGCTTGTCGAGTTTTTTCTTGAAGCCAGCCTCGGCGTTGCCTTCCCAGGCCAGCATCGCCGAATCACCCAGCGTAAAGGCCAGTTCGCCCTTGCCTTGCTGCAGCAGGTTCAGGTTCTCGACCGACCCTTTGGTCGATTGCACCTGGGTGCGCGCACCCGGGATCTTCTCGGCGTAGATCTTGGACAGGCCAACACCCATCGGGTAGTAAACGCCCGAGGTGCCACCGGTGAGGATGTTGATGAACTCGCTGGCCTGGGCGGCGGGCGCGGCCAGCACCAACGAGGCGGCAGTTGCGCCGGCGAGCGCAAACCGATTGATTGTGTTGAACATGGGTAAAGCCTCCGTGAATTATCAGAACGCCGGGTTGCCCAGCGCTGCCACGGGCATTGCAATCGATATGCCAGTTGGCAAACTCTGATAAATCAACAACTTAAGAAGGCTCTCAACCCAAACACGGCGATTTTCCGCCACCGCAGCCGGAAAACGGCCAGTTCGGTGGCGGAAAATCGCCATGTTCACGATCGCCCGAGCTGGCGATCGGCATACCTCAGTTCAATCGATTGATGATCTGCGCAGCCACTTCACTACCGACAAATTTGTGGGTGCTGCCACTGGGATGAATCTCGTCGAAAAACGCGAAGCCCTCAATAAGCGTTTCATTGCAAAAGTCATTGAAGCGCAGCTCACTGGTCAGGTAGCAGGCCCGGGTCGTATCGATATAGTTGAGCTGCACCGCGCGAGCCAGCACATCGTTCAGGATGGCAAACACATCGATGATCTCGACCGAGGCATCAGAGGGCGGCAGCGCAGCCAGCTTGTTGCGCACACTGTCATTGAAACCGATGGTCAGACTGCTGGCCTGGGCCAGCCGCGTGGCCGCTCCGGCAGTCGTATCGTTAATGAACTTGGGGGTTTTGCCGATGTCGGGCACCGTCAGCACAAAGAAACGGCGCGCTCCCATGGCAGTCAGGTCCTGCACCGCTTTGGCAATCTCGCTGGCCGAAAGATCCAGCTCGGCCTGATCCTCGGGTCCGGCCCCCACCGCGCCAATCACATCATTGCCGCCAATGAAGATCAGATAGATCGCATTCGGATCGGCCTTATCGTCGTTTTTGGTGCCGAAGGAACTGATCTGCGCCGCCAGATCGATGGCCACATCGTCGCTGTACGCCTGCGCGCCGGCAATCGCATAGTTGGTGCCCTCCTCGTCCAGACTCAGGTAGTTGGACGCTGCCACGCTGCGGCCCAGCGCTTGCGCAACGTAGTCGACAATCACCGGCCCATTACTGATGCGATTCTGATAAAACGGCGGCGGCAAGTCATCGCTGAAGGTGGCCGGTCGCCCCAGGTTGCCGGTATCGGACAGGCTGTCGCCAAACACGTAAACAACCGGTCCGGGCGTGGCCGCCGCGGTATCGGTTTCATTGTCGTCGGCGCCGCACGCAGTCAGCACCAATGCCATCCATACAATTGCAAGAGTTCGCATCATCATCGTCGTCAGAGAGAAGGGGTTAGGCCATGCCGGCCAGTGCCAGCGCCTGCAAGCACCGGTACGGGCAAGAAATCAGCAGCAGGTAAGCAGCGTCAGCCCGGCATAGTCCGTGCCTGCGCGGCGCACGCTGCGCGGGCTACCCGCAAACGATCAGGCAACTGCCAGTTGACGCTGGCGGCGACGCGCCTGCCCCGCCACAAGCCGCACTTTGCGCGGCGCGGCCAGCCAGATACAGACACACGAAAACACCGTCGCCGACCCGGCAATCCAGAAGCCGCTCTGATAGTTGCCCTGCAAGTCATGCAGCCATCCGATCAGCCACGGCCCGAGTGCCGCACCAAGTGTGGAGCCCACGTTGATCACGCCATAAATGGCACCGAAATGCGGCCCCTGAAACAGCTCGGCCGGAATCGCGCCAAAGTTCGGTGTCATGCTGTAGCCCAGCAAACCCTGCGCGGCGATCATCACCATCAACCAGCCCACATGTGGATCGGCTTGCATGCGCAACAACGCGCCATAGCAGATCACAAAGCCAAGACAACCGATCGTATGCCCCCATTCGCGGCCGATCTGATCGGACAGGTAACCAAAGCCAATCTGCGCGCCCACGCCGAGCAAGGGCACAACACCAAGCGCCAGCGCGGCGGTGGACACGCTGTAGCCCTGATCGATGATGTATTGCGTTTGATGCACCAGAATCGTGTACCAGGCAAACAAGGACGCGGTGAACCCGACGAACACGAGCCAGAACTCGCGGGTGCGCATGGCCCGCGCCAGCGTCCAGTTGATGGCCACCCATTCTTTATCGACCACATTGTCAATAATGTGGGAGCGGCCCGTGCGCTCATCCCGCTTGTTCGGATCGACGCCATCGGGGTGCTCGCCGATATCGGCCGGCTTTTGACGCTGCAACGCCAGATTCAACGGCAACACAATGAAGATCAGCATCGCTACCAGCAGCCAGCAGGCAGCACGCCAGCCATAGCTGTCGATCACCATTTGCAACAGCGGGAACAACACGATCGAGCCGATGCCGACCCCGGAAAAAGCGATGCCAATTGCCAGGGCGCGTTGCGCCGCAAACCAGTTGGGCAGAAATACCGAGTGCACAAGATAGGCCATGGCCGTACTGCCACCAACGACCAGTACCCCCATGCTCAGGTAAAGATGCCAGGGCTCGGTCATCACCGTGGCGCTGATCAAGCCGGTGCTGCACATCAGCGCGCCGGCAGCGATCACCAGCCGCGGGCCGACCCGATCCATCATCAGACCGACCACCGGCGTGATCATCGTGGCGGCCAGAAAGCCAAGCGAAAATGCCGCCGCCGTCACGCCGCGCTCCCACCCAAACTCGGTCAGCAGCGGCGGATAGAGCAGCGAAAAAGCGGTGCGTACGTTAACGCCAATCGACATCGTGACGAATGCCACCGCCACCACCACCCAGCCGTAAAAAACCGGCAGTCGCTGCAGGCGACCCGCGATGCCGCCCGGTGGCACTAGTTCAGAGGCCAGAGCGCGCCAGCCCCGGTCGCCACAAAGGAGGGGTTGAGTTCGGTGTCGGTGCCATAACGCAGCCGCGCGCCGTCAAGCGCATGGACCGCGCCGCCGGCCACTTCGATAATGGCCTGGCCGGCGGCGGTGTCCCACTCACAGGTCGGTCCGAGCCGTGGGTAGCAATCGGCGGCACCTTGCGCAAGCCGGCAGAATTTCAGCGAACTGCCGGCACGCTGCACTTCATGCGCGCCCAGCGCATCAATCCATTGCAGGGTCGCCTCACTCATATGGCTCTGACTGGCCAGCACACGCACCACCCGACTGGCATCGCTGCCCGCATTCGGATACGGGGCGGCCTGCAAGCGGTGATCGGTGCCCGCGCGTTGCTCAAAGGCGCCGACCGATTCGATCGCCCAGAACACCTCATCGGTCGCCGGCGCAGTGATGATGCCGGCGATTGGGTAACCGGCCCATATGAGCGCCAGATTGACCGTGAACTGACCGGTGCGGTTGATGAATTCGCGCGTGCCGTCCAAAGGGTCGATGAGCCAGAACGGTGCTTGCGGATGCCGGTGCAACAGTGACGCTTTGACCTCTTCGCTGACCACCGGCAAATCGGGAAACAAGCGGGCCAGCCCTTGCATCAACACCTCGTTGGCACGTACATCGGCCGCGGTAACCGGCGAGTCATCGGCCTTCAGATCAACGTGTAATGGCGTATCGGCGTCGTATACCGCCATGATTTCAACGCCGGCCTGACGGGCCAGCGTTAACAGGGCCGGCATTTGCTGGCGCAGTTGCGCAATTAGAACCGATGGAGCGGATGAAATCATGGCGGGCGATCGTTGATGAGTCGGAGCGACGGCTCAGCATGCACTGCTGGCCGGCCTGAGGCCCGCGACTCTAGCAGGAAACGCCCATGCCCCCGACCGGCCGACCTGCGAGTGCCGCGACCGGGCACGGAAAAAAGGCCTGACTCTCGCAAGAGTCAGGCCTTTGGGGTGCCAGGTATGCGCTCCTGACCGGCGTTGACGCTGTCTTGCCCGACCCGTTTCGAGCCGTTGGGGCAGCGCCCAGTTGCTGATAGGTCGATCTGCGCGGGCAAAAGGTTCAACACAGGCGAATCAGCGCCTTTTGTTTCACCCAGCGGAACGCATACCAATCATTAGTGAACCATGTCCTTTGTCTGAGCGACGTAATAAGGTCAGACTACGATGATTCGCTCAATAAGAAAGAGGACAACACCATGAAAAAACTTCTGATCGGACTCATGATCGCCGGCGCCAGCGGTTGGGCCTGTGCAGATGACTTCACCGACACGCTCGAAAATGCGCGTCAGGCCTATGACGAGGGCGATGTGGCCGGTGCCAAGGAAGAGCTGGCTTATGCCACACAGTTGCTGGGCCAGATGCGCGCCCAACAACTCGAAGGTTTCCTGCCCGAAGCACTCGATGGCTGGGAGAAGAAAGAGTCCAAGGGCAACTCCAGCGCCGGCGTCGCCATGTTCGGCGGTGGCACCACGGCCAACGCCGAGTACCGCCGCGGCAAAGACTCTCTGAAAATCAATATCGTGACCGATTCGCCGATGCTCGCCTCGATGGGCATGTTGTTCAGCAACCCGGCCATGGCCGGCAGCCAGGGCTCCATGAAGCGGATCAACCGTCAAAAGGTGCTGGTCAAGCAAGATGGTTCGATCACCGCCATGATCGACAAACGCATCATGATTGAAGTCAGCGGCCGGGCGCCCGCTGAAGACAAGGAGGCCTATTTCAAAGCCATTGATATCAAAGGCCTCGAGAAATACTGAAGCAAGTCCCACGTCTCGGTGATACCCGGTCCATCTGGGCGCCGGTATAAACACAGCATTGAACCCTGGGGTTGCATGCAGTGACTCACCAAGGCAGTTCACCTGCAAGCCGCAGCGCGGCGTGCAGGTGGCGAGTTTTCAATCCGGCTTTTGCATCAAGCACTATTCTTTGAGGAGTTGCTCTCGTGAAACTACCCACGCCCCGAATGTTTGCCATCACCCTGATCGCCCTGGGCGCGGTGGGTTGCACGAATACCGGCTCAGTCATCGGCTCGGTGGCACTTGAGCGCGGCAGCCAGCCAATCAAGAATGCGCGCGTCGTGATGATCCCCGTCGACAGCACCAAGCAATACAGCACCACGGCCGACTGGGGCGGCAATTACGCCATTAACGTCAAGGAAGGCGATTACACGATCGCCGCCGAACACCCCGGCCTGATCATTTGCGATCCGGGCCCAACACCCGTTCAGGTCGTTGGCAACAAGGTCGCCAAGGTCGATCTGTGCCTGCAGGAAGAACCCGCCCCGGCGGCCCCGATGGCGCCACCGCAAGCGCCCCCAGCCGATGCGCCGGCGGCCGATGCACAAGCGATCGATGACGGCAGCACCGCCGCGACGCAGAGCCCGGTCGAGGTCACACCGCTGCCCGATGCGCCGGCCGCAGCCAGCGACAGCGGCGCACCGCCGGCGCAATACCCGCCCTCTGCACCGCCGACCTATCCGCCCGCGCCGAACACCCCCACCGACTGATCAGCCGGCCGATCCGTTTTTCGCACCGTAGGTATCGTCCAGGGCCTGGTGCATCGGCAAATCGACCAACGCGCAGAATTCACCGTAGGAAATCGGCGGCGCGGCCACGGGCCCGCCCGCCGCCTGTAACGCCGCCAGTGCCTGTTGCGCGGCATGGGTAACCGCAAACAAGGCGGTTACGGCATAGAGCACTACGGCAAAGCCCATTGCCTGCAACTCATCGCGGTGCAGACGGCTGGCCTCGGTACCATCGACCAGCGACACCACTTTCGGCCCGCTCAGGCCCGCGGCAATCGCCTCGACCTCGGCCACTGTTTTCACCCCATCGACAAACATCAGATCGGCCCCTGCCGCCGCGTAGCGGCGCGCGCGTGCCAATGCTTCGTCAACGCCGGCGGCAGCCAGTGCATCGGTGCGAGCAATGATCAGCAGGCGCTGATCGGGGGGCGCTTCATCACGCACCTTACAGGCCAGCGCGATGCGACTGGCGGCCTCGGCGGCCGGCATCAACTGCACGCCGGCCATCTGCCCGCAGCGCTTGGGCGCGATCTGGTCCTCGAGATGAATCGCGGCAACGCCGGCTTGTTGATACTCGCGAACCGTACGGTGAATGTTGGACGGTCCGCCATAGCCGGTATCTGCATCGGCAATGACCGGCAGATCTGTTGCCCGCACCATGTTGCGCGCGTGCTCGGTCATTTCAGTCTGCGTGAGCAAGCCGATATCGGGCGTCCCCAGCCGGCTTGCCGTGGCGCCAAAGCCGGTCATGTAAACCGCCGGAAAACCGGCCTGCGCAACGAGTCTGGCGGTCAGGCTATCTGGCGCGCCAGGGGCGCAGACCAGTTCACCACGTTCAATCATGGCGCGTAATCTGGTCGAAGCGTGCATGGATTTTCCTGATTGGGTGAGATGAAAAAACACCGATCCTCGCATGAACTGCCAGCCGTCGGTTTATTCGGTGCTTCAGTCGCCAGGAAGACCGACGGATCAGTCACCACCGCCTACACTGCCCTGACCTCTCCGTCTGCATCGGTACAGAGCCCGGGGGGATTGGCACCTCGCCCCCCCATGATCTGGCCCGTCACGACCTTTCGACACTGAAGTATGGAAAATCTGATCAACGGCGTACGCCGCGCATTCAAAATCACGAAACCTCGTTCGGTCAACCGGATTGGTGACATTCCGCGACTCGGTCGGCGTATTCATCTGGACTCGGTCCGTATGCGCGTCACCTTGAACCCGAGCGAAGATCTCTGGATCTGGCTGGTCAAGGCCGGTTGGCGCGAATGCACCTACCCCAATGATCGCCGCGATTACCTGGATCTGCCCGACCGAACCATCAAGGAACTGGCCAAGCGCGACGGCCTGGAACGTGAAGCGCTCTACAGCAAGCTGATGCTGCGAGCCAGGAAAGCCGGCTCAAAATAACAAGCGTCACCGGAACACTCAGCCCCCCGTTCAGCAAGCCTGATTCGCGCTTCGGTTAGCATCGTCTGATGCGAACCTATTCCAACAAAACTCTGGCAACGCTGGTGCTGCTCATCGGCACCGGCATGAACCTGCTGTCACGCGGCCTGAGTGAATCGTTCGCGGTTTTCCTGGTTCCACTCGAACAAGCTTTCGATACGGACCGCGCGGCCCTGACCGGCATCTACGCCATCTACATGCTGGTCTATGGCCTGGCCGCCCCGGTTACCGGCTACCTGATCGACCGGTTCGGCACACGTGTCTGTTACCTGTTTGGCCTTCTGGTGTTGGCCATATCGTTCACGCTGGCCGGTCATGCAACGCAACTGTGGCACCTCTATCTGTTGATTGGCGTGCTTGGCGGTATTGGCACGGCAGCGCTTGGCATGGTGCCGGCATCGACGCTGGCCAGCGCCTGGTTCGACCGCCGCCTGCCGACCGCGATGAGCAGTCTGTACGCAGCACTGGGGATTGGCGTCCTGTTGTTCTCCCCGCTTGCCCAATGGCTGATCGAGCATCGCGGCTGGCGCGACGCCTATGGCTGGCTGGCACTGGTGCCAATGCTGGTGCTGCCCGTCATGCTGCTGCTGCCATGGCGACAACTGCAAGCCGGCTCATCAACCATCATGCCGCAACGGCTGGCCCGACGCGCCAAAGACGCCAAGGCCGAAACCCGCCAACAGGAACTGCGGCGGGCGCTGCAGACGTCGGGTTTCTGGAAACTGGCCGGGGTGATGTTTTTCACCACCATGTCCACCTACACCACCCTGATTCAACTCGTGGCCTTTCTGGTTGAAAGCGGCTTTGCACCGCTCTTTGCCGCAGCCATTTTCGGACTGGCCGGCTTGCTGTCCACAGCCGGCATGATCTGCGCCGGCATGTTTGCCGAGCGCTTCGGTGAACGCAATGTCGCCACCTTTGCCTACACCTGTTCAATCCTTGGCGTCGGTTGTCTGGCCTTGCTCACGCTTACCCCGGACGGATTACTCGGCTACTTGTTGTTGTTTCTGTTTGTGACCTTGTTCGGCAGCGTGTCAGGTTCGCGAGGCCCCCTGATTGCGGTACTGTCATCTCGTCTGTTTTCAGGACCCGCGCAGGCGACGATTTACGGTTGTGTGCTGCTTGCGATGGGCATTGGTGGCGCGATCGCCGGCTGGGCCAGCGGTGCGCTGCACGACCTCACAGGCGGCTACGTCGCGGGCTTTGGCATGACGGCGGCCACCGCCTTTGCGGGCATGATGCTGTTTCGGTCCATCGAAGAGTCAGCGGCCCATGCGCCACTCAGTGCCCCCCAGCCAGCAACCGATCAGGGTTGATTTCGCCACGGGGCCATCGGCCTATCAAACCTCGCAAGATTGCGAACTGATACACACAGGATCAGCGCTGTCATGGCAATGTCAGCATCCGAGGTGCACACTCGTCGAACGAGGGCGACAAATGTTGCAAGCCCCGGGAGACGAACGGATGAGATCTTTCGAACACCAACTGACAATGGATACCAACACCACGACCGAGCCCATTTTTTGTGGCGTGTCTGCTTGTTGTGGCGCGCCTTTCATCAGCGAAGCGGCCTTGCTGCCGCGCGCGCCCATTGCCGGCCGCCGGTGCCCGGTCATGCAAGCCGAAGGGCAAAGAGTCATTGCCTGCACCCGGGCCGCCTGGGCGGCCCAGCGGGTGGCGTGGTGCTGAGCGTCTGAGCGCGTTGTCAGGCGCCCTTGAAATACGCTGCCGGTCCCTCGGGCGGCTCAAAATGATCCCCCCGCCAGACCAGACGACTCGGCCCGGGAAAAGCCGCCATCTGCACCGGATGAACCGGGTCACCCGGATAGGCAATGCTACGGGCACCGGTGTCATCCTTGAACGGGAACGGTTCAATCAGCGGCGCCTGATGGCCTTGCAAATGCGTGCGCAGCGCCGTGAAATCCTTGAAGTGATGCAACACCGCCAGCGTCATGATTTGCGGCGGTGCCAACGTGATCTGGCCGCTGCAATAAGCATCGATGGCCGCCTGCGGCGACATCCACTCGCTCGTATCGGCTTCGACGCCATCGTGCACGGCACTGGCCCCTTCGGGCAGGCAGGCCACAAAGAAGCGGGTATCGAAACGCCGCCGCATCATGGCCGGGGTTTTGGGGGTGATCCAGCGCGAAAACGGAATCAGATGCTCGGCGGTCAGATTGACGCCGCACTCCTCGTGACACTCCCGGCAGGCGGCGGCAAACAACGCGCCGGCCATCGTGCCCGTCAGCCCAGGCTCATTGATTGCCGCCGCCGCATCGGCCGGTACCTTGTAGCGCTGCAAGGTGTCGGGCTGGCCGTCCTCGGGGTCAACCTTGCCGCCCGGAAAGACATAAGCATCGTTCATAACAGTGGTACTACCGGCTCGGCGTAACATGAAGGCCTGAAGGCCGGTTTGACCTTCGGGGGCCGTGCGCACAAGAATCACCGACGCGGCGTCTCGTACCGGTTCGGTAACTTCGGCATTATTAAGCGGGTTGTTAGAGAGTTCGTTAGAGCTTGTCGGCATTCCGTATCCTGAACGGGCCCTCACGGGCCGTGATAATTTCTAATAGACAGAAGGTACAGCAATGAAGGCTAAGACCATTCTCGAGACAATCGGCAACACGCCTCATATCCGGATGAACCGCCTGTTTGGTTCCGATTATGAAGTCTGGATCAAATCCGAGCGCGCCAACCCGGGCGGCTCCATCAAGGACCGCATCGCGTTGTCGATGATCGAAGATGCCGAGAAGCACGGCAAACTCAAACCCGGTGCCGTCATCATCGAGCCTACCTCAGGCAACACCGGTGTCGGTCTGGCCATGGTGTCGGCCATCAAGGGCTACAAACTGACCCTCGTCATGCCCGACAGCATGTCGGTTGAGCGGCGTCGGTTGATGCTCGCCTATGGCGCGAAAATCGAACTGACCCCGCGCGCCAAGGGCATGCCCGGCGCGATTGCCCGCGCCCAGGAGCTGATTGAAGCCACCCCCGGCGCCTGGATGCCGCAGCAGTTTGAAAACCCGGCCAACATCGCCGTTCATGCCGAGCAGACCGCCAAGGAAATTCTGGCCGACTTCCCGGACGGCGTTGACGTGCTGATTACCGGCGTGGGTACCGGCGGCCACATTACCGGCTGCGCCCAGACCCTGAAAAAAGCCTGGCCCAATCTGAAAGTCTTTGCCGTCGAACCCTCGGCCTCACCGGTCATCGCCGGGGGCAGTTCGGCCCCCCACCCCTTGCAAGGCATTGGCGCCGGCTTCATTCCGGTCAACCTGCACAAGGATCTGCTCGATGGCGTGATTGGCGTGGACGCCGACGAAGCCCGCGAAATGGGTCGTCGTGCCGCCGCTGAGGAAGGCATGCTGGTGGGGTTGTCCTCCGGTGCCACGCTGGCCGCCATTGCCCGCCATTTGCCTGAAATTCCGAAAGGCTCGACCGTGCTGGGCTTCAACTATGACACCGGCGAGCGCTATCTGTCGGTTGATGAATACCTGCCTACCGAGGCGTGAACCGGGGCGCGCGAGTCAAATCGTGCGCCCACAAAAAAGCCACCTCGCGGTGGCTTTTTTGATTGTGCAGGGAGACACTCAAAGCAGACCGAGTTCTTCCATCATTTTGCGATCTTCGAGCTTGGCACGGGCCGCATGCAGACGCTTGGCCTGCTCGGATGGTGCAATGTTCTTGTAATCTTCTGGTCGTGACTCGACTCTTCCCTTGCGCATGCGCTCTGCCTGACGCTTGCTGACTACCGATTTTTGATGGGTAGCACTCATGGCTGAACTGGGTTTGGGGGTTGCTTTCAAGGAGTCCTCCGTACTGTTTTGCTGCACAAACCCGAAACACGCGCTGTGAGCCGGGGGGTTGTCATCGCGACAACGGATGTGGTGAGTCGCCTGTGTCTGTCGTGCCGAACACACCTGACGCTTGCGAAACAGATCGACTACAATCAAACTACCCCAAACGCGGGATACAGACGCCTCTGCAGGCAAAGCTGATAACCGGAAAGCATGGTCACCAGCGACCGGACAGATACTGCAAGCATCTTCTGTCGGCCACCAAACTCGAGGTGCCCACTTGGCAGCAGAAACACCCCCGTTTAAAAGAGCTAATCTGCAGCCGAAGTGTCTGACGCCAAACCGACTACTTTGTGCTTATTGCGCGCACGCACTAGCGGGTTTACGCCGATTGCGGACAATCTTCTCACCTGACTGTTGTGATTTTACCATACTGAAGGCCGCTTGACCAGCGCTTTTTTGGAACGCACCAGGCGGGCGCATGGGTATGAGCCTGCCTCGGTGTCTAGGACAAGGATTCCCCGTGTTCCCGGGTGCTATGGAAGGTCACCTTGGGCCAGCGTTCCTGGGTGAACTGCATATTGACTCTTGTATCGGCCAAATAGACCAGATTTCCGTCAACATCATGGCCCAGGCGGGCCACATTGGCGCGCGTGAAATCAGCCAGCATCTGCGCATCGGCACATGTCACCCAGCGCGCGGCCTGGACATTGGCGGTTTCGAAGCCGGCCGTCACGCTGTATTCGGTGGCCAGACGCTGGCTGACCACTTCAAACTGCAACTGACCCACGGCGCCAAGCAACAAGGACGAATCAACCATCGATTCGAAGACCTGGATCGCGCCCTCCTCGCCCAGTTCACGCAACCCCTTGTTCAGCTGCTTGGCCTTGAGCGGATCTTTGAGCCGCGGACGCTGGAACAATTCAGGGGCAAAGTACGGAATCCCCTTGAACGAGAGCTGTTCGCCTTCGGTGAGCGTATCGCCGATCTGCAATTGGCCGTGGTTGTGAATACCGAGAATGTCGCCGGCTACCGCTGATTCGGTCAGCGCGCGTTCATTGGCCATGAATGTCACCGCGTTGACGATTTTCATCTGCCGCTTGAGACGCACATGCTGGGTCTTGATGCCGGGCTCATAGCGCCCCGAGCACACGCGCATGAAGGCGATCCGGTCGCGATGATTCGGATCCATATTGGCCTGAATCTTGAACACGAAGCCGGTGAATTTGGGTTCATCGGACTGCACCGTGCGTTGCACGGCTTCGCGCGGCTGCGGCGGCGGCGCCCAGGCCGACAAGGCGGCAAGAATTTCACGCACGCCGAAGTTGTTGATGGCCGAGCCGAACAGCACCGGCGACTGCGTACCAGCCAGAAAAGCCTGCTCGTTGAACGGCTCGCCAGCACCTTGCACCAGTTCGATTTCGTCGCGCAGCGTGGGCACTTCATCAGGGAAGCGCGTCGTCAACTGCTCATCGGCAAGCCCGTTGATCAGCTCAAACTCATCACTGCGCTTTTCTTCGCCCGGTGCAAACAACATGACGCGGTCATTGAGCAGGTGGTAGACGCCACGAAAGCGTTTGCCCATGCCAATCGGCCAGGTCACCGGCGCGCAGGCAATCCCGAGCACTTGCTCGATTTCGTCCAGCAACTCGATCGGCTCGCGCACTTCGCGGTGATGAAGGTGATGATCGGCGTGTTGCGCAAGCGGCAGACTTCAAGCAGCTTGATGGTCTGGGTTTCGACACCCTTGGCCGCGTCAATCACCATGACCGCGGCGTCGACCGCCGTCAGCACCCGATAGGTATCTTCGGAGAAGTCCTGGTGACCCGGCGTATCGAGCAGGTTGAACACGCAGTCGTTGTACTCGAACTGCATCACCGAGCTGGCGACCGAGATGCCGCGCTGCTTCTCAACCTCCATCCAGTCACTGGTGGCATGCCGGGCGCTTTTACGGGCCTTGACCGTACCGGCCATTTGAATCGCGCCGCCGAACAACAGCAGCTTTTCCGTCAGCGTGGTTTTACCCGCATCCGGGTGCGAAATGATGGCAAAGGTACGCCGCCGATTGACTTGCTCGGCGATGGTTGGGTCACTCATGAGGCCTCAGAGATAGTGGCAGATGCATTCTGGCAGCCGCGCATTCTACCGCGCCCGCCCCTTGGCCCCCAACACTTCGCGTGGGCAACATCGCCGCAGGGCGCGTGCTAGTGGAAGTGCAGAGACTCCGGCGCGACGTCGGCGGGCAATTCGGCGTGCATCAGCTCCGAACGGGTGTTCGGGTACAGCGGCGCGCCGCAATCGTCGCAGAATTCGGGCTCGGTCATGACCGGCCAGACGTGAATCTGGCGCACCCCGGCCTCTTCGAGTTGCTCGCGAATACGCGCCAGCGGGGGCGGATCGTCCTCATCGCTTTCGGGTCCGAGCAGCGGCCAGACCACGCCGTGGGCGATGTCTTCGCCATCGCTGTCTACGGCCAGGCCAATCCGGTATTCATCGACCCGCTCGCTGCCAAAGGCGGCAATCGTGGCATGCAGGCGGCTGGCATCAATGGCCAGCGCATGGGTCAGGAAGTGCACGGCGGCCTTGACCCCCAGAGGCCGGATGCAACGATCGGCCTCACGCAGATTCAGGTGATAGGCGTCGGGCAGCAGACACTCGAAGCCACAGCCCGGCAATACCTGCTCGACCAGCAGGCGTGCGTTATCGACCCAGTCATCGACGAATGCAGCGCGTCCGCCGGCTGCGCTGTCTTGCCAGCGAAACACCGGCGAGCCTTCTGGAACGGCAACCGCGCCGACAAAAAAGCGGGCATCCGCGAGCATCATTGCGCTTTCGGCAAATTTGCCAAGCGCTTTTTCGCGGCGGGCACTGATGGCCTGGGCGCCGAGTTCGCCGGTCAGCTTGCGCAGTTGCGCGTAGTCGCGTGGCAACTGGTCGATGCTGTAGACCGCCGGATTGAGATGAAAGCGCGCGCCGGGCATCAGCACATGCTCGGCGAACAAGGCCGCCATTTCATCGCGCAGCGTCGCCGCCACCGGGCCGGCGGGGATATTGAAGCGGGTCCAGGCCACCACCGGCGCCACCACCAGCAACACCTGCCAACGCCTGCCGTCGACCTCAAGCACCACGGCCTCGGCGTTTTCCTCGACCGCTTCGATCAGGGCGCCATAGGCTTCGAGGTCGGTCTGGTGCAAGCGATCCAGGGCGTCATAGAGCACCTCGGACTGGTTCGATTCGAGCAACTTCTGGAGCTGACCGCTCAATTCGGCGTCCCAGAAGCGGTCTTCGACCCGGCTTCCTGAACTGGCCATGCCACGGGCAGTGGCCACCAGTCGCTCGGATCCTGCCGACAAATGCGCCTTGCGTTCACGACTGCCGCGCGTCTGACGGGTTTCCTTCATGCGTACTCCGAGCACTGATTGTGAGTGGGTGACAGGCAAGTGTAGCAACCTCACAGAACCGCGCTGAACCAATCCATCGAGTGTCGCATGGCATCGGATTCATCGCAGGCTGTTAAATTGCCGGTATGAACTCCAAACAAGCGCCCCAGGCAGCCCCCGCGGCCGCCCCAAGCCCCGCGACGGCCCGCCGCTGCGGCATGCTGCCCGCCCACCGACTGGCCAACTGGCGCTCGCTGCGGCTGGCGCTGGCGGCCGCCGTGCTGGCTGGCCTGACCGGTTGCCTGTCCGATCGGCTGTTCGACAACGACGACGACTACGACGCCGGCACTGACCGCGAATTTGTCGTGCGTTACATGAAAGACTGGTATCTGTGGAATGACCGGCTGCCGGCCGACATCGACGAGGGCGATTATGCCTCCGGCCAGGCCGCCCTCGATGCGCTCAAGGTGCCCGAGGACCGCTACAGCAATATTTCACCGGCGCTCGACTACAACCGCTTCTTCAACGAAGGCCAGACCATCGGTTTCGGGCTGACCTATCGGCTGGAGACGGACGAGCAATCGGTGCGCGTTGTTCTGGTGCAGCCAGCCGCTCCGGCCAATGCCGCCGGGCTACGCCGTGGCGACCTGATCACCGCCATTGATGATGAGCCGGTCGCAACCCTCGTCGCGGAGCAGCGGCTGTCGGCGGCCTTCGGCGCTGCCGAAGCCGGCGTGAGCCGGCGCTTTGCCATAGTGCGCGATGCGCAGAACCTGAACCTGACCATCACCAAAGACCTCTACGACATCAGCTATGTGCTGGCCGATGCGGTTTTCGAGCTGAGCAATGGGCGCAAGGTTGGCTACCTGAATTTCTTTTCGTTTGCGGACAAGGGCGTGCAACCCTGGCGTGACACGCTCGACCGCCTGCTGGCGGCCGGCGCCCAGGATCTCATCGTCGATATGCGCAGCAACGGCGGCGGTTTACTGGCAACGACGGCCCAGATCGGCGCCGCGCTCGGTGGCAACTCTCTGGAGGGCAAGGTGCTCACCCGTCTGACCTTCAATGACGACCATCTGCCGTCAAACCGTACCTACAGCTTTGCCGCCGACGCCCGCTCGGGCCGCTTCGACAAACTGGTCTGGCTGACCAGCCGCTCGAGTTGTTCGGCTACCGAGGCCCTCATCGTCGGCCTGGATGCGCACCGCTCGGCAACGCGCATTGGTGAAACCACCTGCGGCAAACCGGTTGGTTTCACGCCGCCCCAGTTTGAAGACAAGGTCTACAGCATTGTCAGCTTCCGGCTGCGCAATGCGGTCGATACGACCGATTACTTCGACGGCCTGGCGCCCGATTGCCCGGTCAGCGATGACGGCACCGGCCAGCTTGGTTCGCGCGACGAGCCGCTTACCGCGACGGCGCTGAGCTTTCTGGAAACCGGCGCCTGCCCCGGCGGTGCCGCGGCCCTGAAGGCGCAGCGCGATACGCGCACACTCAGCGAGTTGACGGGAGCGCCAACCGGCCTGAGCCAACTGACCAATCTTTGGTAAACGGGTGGGCTAATCGGCCGAATCGGCAGCAGCCGGCGCTGCCGGGGCCGCCCACAGCGCCGGTTGGCCGATCTCTTTGCCGATATCGGCCAGCAACGTATCGTGGGCCAGCCGTTCGTCTTCGCTGGCTTGCATGACCCGCAGGCCCCGCGGCGGCCAGTCGCCACTGAGCGTCACCTGCGCAGCATTGGACGAGGCGGTGGAGACGATTTCCAGGCTGTCCTGACCTCGTGTCATGGCCAGGTAGACATCGGCGAGCAACTCGGCATCAAGCAGTGCGCCGTGCAGTTTTCGGTGCGCATTGGACACGCCGTAGCGGTCGCAAAGCACATCGAGGGAGTTGCGCCGGCCGGGGTGCAACTCGCGGGCCATCGCCAGCGTATCGGTCACCGCGGCGCAGCACTTTACGACCGGATCGCGCTTGAGGCGTTTGAACTCGGCGTCGAGAAAGCCGACGTCAAAGGGCGCGTTGTGAATCAGCAGTTCGGCGCCGTCGATGAAGGCCAGAAACTCGTCGGCAATGTGCTCGAACAAGGGTTTGTCCGCCAGCATCTCCAGGGTCAGCCCGTGCACCTGCATCGCGCCCTCGTCGATGTCGCGTTGCGGATTGATGTAGTGATGCAAGGTATTGCCCGTCAGACGACGGTTGACCATCTCGACACAACCGACCTCAATGATGCGGTGTCCGTCGGCCGGGGACAGGCCGGTGGTTTCGGTATCAAGGACGGGACTGATGTTGGCTGGGCCGGCTTGCGCGGCCGGGCTGGCCGGCGGCGCCGGATTTTCGGGCCGGCCGGCTTCGGCCGGTGCCGGCTCAACGAGCAGATGGCGCTCGCGGGCAAACAGATAATATATGGCGGGCACCACAAACAAGGTCATCACGGTGCCCAGAGCCATGCCGCCGACGATGACCTGGCCGATCTGGGCCCGCGACTCCGACCCTGCGCCAACGGCCGCCCAAAGCGGCAGGGCGCCGCATATTGTCGCAAAGGTAGTCATCAGAATCGGCCGCAAGCGCAGACTGGCCGATTCGATGATGGCGGCGCGCAAGGTCTGGCCGGCATCGCGCAGCTGGTTGGCAAACTCGACGATCAGGATACCGTGTTTGGTGATGAGCCCGACCAGCGTGATCAGCCCGATCTGCGTATACACGTTGACAGTGCCGCCAGTCAGATACAACAAGCCCAGCCCACCGGCCAGCGACAACGGCACGGTAAACAGAATCGTAAACGGATCGACAAAGCTTTCAAACTGCGCGGCCAGCACCAGATAGATGAACACCAACGCCAGAGTAAAGGTCATCAGCAAGGTGCTGCTGGCCTCCATGAACTCGCGCGTCGGGCCGCTGTAGTCGGTGGCATAGCCGGTACGCAAATAATTGGGTGCGACCTGCTCAAAGTAGCTCACGGCCTGCCCGAGCGTCACCCCTTCGGCCAGGTCGGCCTGAATAGTGATTGCCCGGCGTTGCCCGAAGTGATTCAACTCACGCGCGCCAATGGCAGATTTCACCGACACCAGCGATGACAACGGCACCATCAGATCATCGCGACCGCGCACGAACAAGCGGTCGATGGCGTCGGGGGTGGCGCGATCGCTCGCATCGAGCTGCACGACTACGTTGTATTCCTCATTGTTCTGTTTGAACGTGGTGACGGTGCGGCCGCCGAGCATTGTTTCCAGGGTGAGGCCAACCGTATTGATCGGCACCCCCGCATCGGCAGCCAGCGCCCGGTCGACCGACACCCGGAACTCGGGTTTGTTCAAGGTCAGATCGGTATCGACGCCGGTAACCAAACCGCTGTTGCGCAGATCTTCAAGCAAGGGCTCGATTGCGGCGGCTGTTTCCTGATAGGTATCAGGGCTCATCACGACGAACTGCACGGCCCGCGCCCGCGACGAGCCGCCCAGCGAACTGGGCTGGATAGGAAAGGCGTTGACGCCGGGCACATTGGCCAGCTTGGGACGTAACTCCTTGATGACGTCGCCGACCGACCGATCACGTTCGCTCCAGTCGTTCAGTCCGGTAAAGGCGAGTCCCCCCGAGGGCGTCGGTCGCCCGGCAATCAGGAAGATGCGCCAGACATCGGGCGTATTGAGCGCGATCTGTTCGATTGCCATGGCGTTAGCCGCGGTATAGCCGATGGACGAGCCCTCGGGCGCGCTGATGATGGTGGCAAACACGCCGCGGTCTTCCTTGGGCGCCAGCTCGCTGGGGGTGTTCGTCCAGAGCCACCAGGTAAGCGTGGCAAATCCGGCCGCCACTACCAGCATGAACCAGCGGCCACTGATGATGGTGGCCAGCACGCTCTGATACTTGCGGGTGATCGCGCGTAGCCAGCGATCAACCGTGCGTGCAAACCAGCGTGGCGGCTCCTCGCGACGCAGCAAGCGCGAACACATCATGGGCGACAAGGTCAGCGCAAGAAAGCCGGAGATCATCACCGTGCCGGCCAGGGTGAGTGCGAACTCGGTAAACAAACGCCCGGTGCGACCGGTCTGAAACGCGACCGGCGCAAACACCGCCGCCAGCGTCAGCGTCATGGCCACCACGGCAAAGCCGACTTCACGGATGCCGGCAAAGGCCGCCGCAATCGGGTCCAGCCCTTTTTCGATATGGCGATAGACGTTTTCGAGCACGACAATGGCATCGTCAACGACCAGACCAATGGCAACCACCAGTGACAACAGAGTCAGCGTGTTGATGGAATAGCCCAGCGTATCGATAATGGTGAACGAAGCCACCAGACTGATCGGAATGGTGATCAGGGGAATGATCGAGGCGCGCATCCGCCCAAGAAACAGGAAGATGACAAGCGCCACCAGCACGACCGCTTCGGCAATGGTCTTGAACACCGCCCCAATGGAGCGATCGATGAAAATCGTCGAATCGTAAGCCACCGTCACCTTGACGTCCGGGGGCAACTCACGTTGCAACAGGGGCAGACGCTCGCGCAGTGCGGCCGACAGAATGAGCGGATTGGCGGTGGCCTGTTTGATCAAGCCCATCGCCACTGCATTGCTGCCGTTGAACCGCACAATGCTGCGCTCACTTTCGGGCGCAATGCCAACTCTGGCCACATCCTGGATGCGTACCGGATAGCCCTGCACAACCTTGACCACCACTGCCTGAAACTCTTCAACGGTATTCAGATCGGTGCGCGAAATGACGTTGAATTCCCGGGTATCACTTTCGATGCGCCCGCTCGGCAATTCGACGTTCTGATTGCGCAGCGCTTGCTCGACATCGACCGGCGTCAGTCCGAAGGCGGCAAGTCGGTCCGGGTCGAGCCAGATACGCATCGCGTATTTGCGATCACCGAAAATCTGCACATCGGCCGCGCCGGGCAAGGTTTGCAAGCGTGGCTTGACCAGGCGGTTAGCCAGATCGGAGACTTCGAGCGGCGTGCGCGTATCGGAAGAAAACGCCAACCAGACGACGGCTCGGGCATCAGCTTCAACAGCTGAGATGACCGGCTCCTCGATGTCGTCCGGCAAACGGCCGCGCACTCGCGCCACGCGATCGCGCACATCGGCCGCCGCACTGTCGGGGTCACGGTCGAGCCGGAAGCGCACGGTAACCTGACTGCGCTCAGCCCGCGAGGTTGAGGTCAGAACGTCGACGCCCTCAATGCCCGCTACTGAGTCTTCGATGGGCTTGGTGACTTGCGACTCGATGATTTCGGCGGCCGCACCACGATAATCGGTGCGCACCGTAACGACCGGCTCATCGATGTTCGGGTATTCGCGAATCTGCAGTCGGTCATAACTGACCACGCCCAGCAACACCAGAATGATGGCGAGCACCGAGGCCAGTACCGGCCGCCTGATACAGGTTTCGGAAAGTTTCATCGCGCAGCCTCAGCTTTGGGCTGCGTTGTTGGCGGCAGCATCGGCATCCTGCATGGGCCCGGTACCAGTAACCGGCGCGATCACCTTGACCGCCACCTGATCACCCCGCAATTTGCCCTGCCCGGCCGTCACAACAAGATCACCGGCTTGCACGCCACTGAGAATTTCGACCTCACCCTGGTAGCGCGCCCCCGCTTCAATCGGCTGCCGCTCCGCCTTGTCGGCGCGCACCACAAACAGGTACTCGCCTTCGGCCGACGCCAGAATACTTTCTTCGGGCACCATCACGGCCGCCTCGCGCGCCGCCAGCACCAGTCGCGCCCGTGCAAACATGCCCGGACGCAACAGGTTTTCGGCGTTGTCCAGACGGCCGCGAACCACGACCGAGCGGCCCGCATCATCAATAGCGGTATCGATGGTTTCTACACGCGCTTCAAACTCGCGCCCGGGCCAGGCGTCGAAACCGACGCGAATCGACTGGCCGACCGCAAGACGTGACAGCAAGCGCTCGGGGACACGCAGATCCAGTTTGAGCGTGGATAAATCGTCCAGGCGCACCAGTGAGGTACCGGCCTTGACGTAAGCCCCCAGGTCGACCTCGAGCAGCCCCACCCGACCATCAAAGGGCGCGCGAATCCGGGTCTTGGAGAGCCGCGCGCGCACCACCTGCAACTTGGCCTCAAGTACTTTGACGTTGGCCTGTGCTTCCTCGCGGGATCGCTCACTGACGAAATTGTTCTTGGCCAGATTGCGCGCCCGGGCCAGATCGGCGCGCGCCAGACCAAGCTCGGCCTGCGACTGCGCCAGTTCGGCCTCGGTTACCGCACCATCGAGTTCGAACAAGACGTCGTCTTGATTGACCCACGCACCATCGCTGACGGCAATCTTGACCAGGCGCCCATCGACTTCCGGCGCCAGTTGCACGGACTGCGCGGCCAGCAAGGTGCCGACCGCAACAATGCGATCTTCAATACGTCGAGCAATTGCTGCCTGGGCATTGACTGTGACGGCCCGGCCGGCACCGGGCTTTCTGCCGCCGGCCGACGGCGCCGGCACCGGGTCGTCCTGGATCTTGTTTTTGATCGCCCCGTTCTGGGCAATAGCCGGTGCCGGTTGCGACCATTGCCAGCCGAGCCAGCTGGCGCCAACCAGCGCAAGTAACAACAGCGAGTAGAAAATAGCTTTGTTCAATTGCGCCCCAACTTATGGTTATTAACGCGCTGGAACACCCCGGTTGGCCAGTTGATCGGCGCGTTCATTCCCGGGATGCCCGTTATGTCCCCTTACCCAACGCCAGTCTACCTTGCGTTGCTCGGCCAGTGCGGACAGGGTTTGCCACAAATCGGCATTTTTAACCGGTTTGCGATCAGCGGTTTTCCAACCCCGGCGCACCCAGTTCTTCATCCATTCGGTAATGCCTTTCTGCACGTACTGCGAGTCGGTGTAGATCCGCAGCGGCTGCTCGACCGGCATGGCCTCCAGGGCCTTGATGACGGCCAGAAGCTCCATGCGGTTGTTCGTCGTGTGGGCCTCACCGCCGAACAACTCGCGCTCGGTGCCCTCTTGATCAACGATCAGTGCGCCCCAGCCGCCAGGGCCAGGATTGCCCTTGCAGGCACCGTCGGTGAAGATTTCAATGGATTCGCCCATGAACTTGTTTTACTCCGCGCTGAATAAGTGAGACAGCCCGCCATGCTAGCAGGCAGCAACCCTCACTTGTTGCGCAGATGACGAGTCTTGACTTGCTGCGCCGGCATGCCGATGGCGGCAACCCGACGGGCCGGTTTCTTCCAGGCCGGGCCCAGCAAACGCATCCCGCGTACCCGTTTTACGACAGTGACCGAATAGACGGCGCCGCATATCGGCCACCAACGGTCGCCGGCCTTTTCCATGAACCGGGTCCGGTCGAGCCAGCGATCGCTGGCGACCAACGGTCGGTAACAGCCGTAACTGCCGGCCTGAAACTCGAAACTCAGCAACTTGCACCAATCGCGCAACCGCGGCAGGCCGATGAAATGCTCATCGGGTGGCAACGGGGGCCGACTGAGCAAGCGGCCCACCGACTGGCCAATGCCCCACAGGCTGATTGGATTGAAGCCGATGATGATGGCCCGCCCGTCCGGACGCAGGACCCGATCGATCTCGCGCAGCACCTGGTGAGGGTCGCGCGCAAACTCAAGCACATGAGGCAGCACGATCAGATCGGCACTCTCGGTGGCCAGTGGCAACTCTTCGTAGCGCTCGATGACCACGTTGGGGGTGCGATGCTGCGGGCCGTAACTGGCGTCCAGATCGCTGCGGGAAACCAGAAAACGACCACGCATCCGACTCTGGCGCAATGAATCGAGTTCGCGCAGCCCGCATTGCACGGCCACAAAGCCAAACAGATTGGCTACCGCACTATCGAGATGAGCCTGCTCCCAGTCGAGCACATAGCGCCCGGCCGGTGAGGCCAACCACTGGCGCCAGTGGCCCTGATAATCGCGAACCAACGGGCTCGGGCGTGGTGGCTGGCCAGGTGGGCGCGGCCCTTGCGGGGCACCGACCGGCGTGGGCCCGGCCATCTCCGATGGCTTGCTGGCGCCGTCCTCAGATACCGGCCGTTCGGGAGGGGCAGCCGCCATCGGCGCGCCCCGACCAACGGTCGGCCCGGGGGGCAAATCGGAGCGATCAGGCCCGCTGAGGGGCTGCTGCCTTTGCGGCGGAATTCTCATAGGCGATTTTTTATCACGTTTGCACGGATTCAACGCTGCTTTTCCGTGAAAAGCGCACTTGACCAATGGGGGACGACTCAGTAGCATCGCGACGAGTTGTATAAATTTCATACACTTGGACGATTATATTGAAGTCGCTTGCAAACAACGGCGGGGCTAAGCTGCCCGATCTGGCCGATCAGACCAAATTGATCGGAACCGGACTCATCAAGACCGGGACTCGCTGGGCCCGCTACAGCGCCATTGCGATGACGATCATTGTCGCCGCAGGTTGCTCTACCGTGGCCCTTGGCCCCACTGGCGGTAATGATCAATCGGCCACCCGCGGCCCGGTAGTAGACCGGCGCGATATTGCCCACATTCCCGACCAGATGCCGGCGGCCGATGGCGTCACCACACCGGTAGTCAGGCCCACGCTGGCCCGCACGCCGGAGGCCGGTGCCGTCAACGCCTCGCCGCCCCAGCCGGACAACGTTGCCGGTCTGCTGCGATCAATGGGGCCGGACGCCTATCCGCCCGAACCCGACGACGCTTCGATCAGCGGCTACATCACCGCCCAGGAACCGGAACCGCCGGGCGACTTGTGGCAACGCATTCGCGACGGCTTTGCCATGCCCGAGCTGCCGACCAAGCTCGTGCAGCAAAAAGAGCAGATGTACCTGAAGCGTCCGGACTACATGAACCGGATGATGGCCCGCGGCAGTCGCTATCTCTATCACATCGTTGAGGAAATCGAGCGGCGCGGCATGCCCACCGAAATCGCGCTGCTGCCGTTTGTTGAAAGCGCGATGAACCCGGTGGCAATGTCTCATGCCAAGGCTGCTGGCCTGTGGCAGTTCATTCCGTCAACCGGCCGCGCCTACGATCTGAAGCAAAACTGGTGGGTCGATAACCGTCGTGACGTTGTTCAGTCCACCCGCGCCGCACTCGATTACCTCGAAATGCTGCACGAGATGCATAACGGCGACTGGTTCCTCGCGCTGGCCTCGTACAACTGGGGCGAAGGCTCGGTCGGCAAGGCCATTGCCCGCAACAAGCGACAAGGCAAACCGACCGATTACCTGAGCTTGCGCATGCCGCGTGAAACGCGTCATTACGTGCCCAAGCTGATTGCTCTCAAGAACATCATCGAAAATGCCGATTCGCTCGGCGTGGCGCTGCCCGAGTTGCTCGATCAGCCCTACTTCGTTGTCATTGAGAAGACGCGGCCCATCGATCTTGAACTGGCCGCCAGGTTTGCGGGTCTGTCGGTTGCCGAATTTGTGGCCCTGAACCCGGCCCACAACCGGCCCGTCATTTCCGCCAGCCGTAACAATCAGATCAAGATTCCGGCCGCCAATCTCGAGAGCTTTCTGACCGCGATTGAAAAGCATGAGGCGTCGGGTCAGTCGTTTGCCACGTGGCGCCCCTATACGCTGCGCAAGAATGAAAGCCTTGCCCAGGTCGCCAAACGCGCCGGCCTGAGCACCGAAGATCTGCTCAAGGCCAACGGCCTGTCCAGCAAGCGTCACCTGATTGCCGGCACCCGGATTCTGGTGCCCGACACGCGCGGCGCCAAAGACGAACAGATCGCCGCATTTGCCGCGCCGACCATCGTTGAAATCGTCAATCTGCCGGCTCGTTATCACCGCGTGCGCCGCAATGAGTCGCTCTCACGCATCGGCAAACGCTGGGGCGTTTCAACCAAGACCCTGCGCGCCTGGAACGGCCTGAAGTCCAATACGATTCGCAGCGGCCAGCGTTTGCTCGTTCGTCAACCGACGCGTCAAACCGTCCAGACCGCGGCCAACGGTGGCACCAAGGTGCTGGCCGCCGCCCGTACCAAGACACTGATTCACGTCAGCTCCAAAACGCATACGGTCAAGCGCGGCGAGACCCTCAGCGGCATCGCCCAGCGCTACAACGTTTCGATCAATGCGCTGCGCAAATGGAACAGCGTCTCCCGCGACCGGATTCGCATCGGTCAACGGCTGAGCGTCGCACCGGCCAAGACCATCACCCGCACGGCAGCCAGCAGCGGCAGTTCCGACGCCGCCATCCACAAGGTGCGTCGTGGCGAAACCCTGGGCCGGATTGCCAGTCGCTACAACGTATCGCTGGCCTCCTTGCGCCAATGGAACCAGCTTAAGGGCAGCCGTATTCTGGTCGGTCAGCGGCTGCGCGTTGGCGACAAACCCGCCACCAAGGTGGCGAGCGTGACCACCGAATCGAGCGCCGTGCACAAGGTTCGGCGCGGGGAAACCCTGAGCGGCATTGCCAAGCGTTACCGGGCCTCCGTGACCGATCTGAAGCGCTGGAACGGCCTGCGCTCAAGCATGGTCATGATTGGCCAGACCCTCAAGGTGGCGCCGGTACCGGCAGGCAAGCGCAGCAAGAAGATTGCCGCCGCCGACTCCAGCATTCAGCCCGCCTCCAGCCTGCGCACCGTCAGTCACAAGGTTGCCCGGGGCGATACGCTCAGCGGCATCGCCTCCCGTTACGGGGTGTCCATCAAGGATCTGAAGCGCTGGAATTCGATCCGTGGCAGCAAGATTCAGTTGGGTGACAAACTGGACGTGAAAGTTCGCGCCAGCACCCTCACCCGCAACAAACGGTCGGGCAAAATCACCTGATCGTTGCGCCCCGCAGCGCAACAGCGCTGCAACGG
>CAXBNM010000013.1:0-26946 GCA_963976885.1 uncultured Burkholderiaceae bacterium | reverse complement strand
AAGGCGCCTTCGAGCAACAAGATGCGCTGCTGCGGCATTTGCTCGCGCAGCGCAATGGCATTGTCGAACTCCAGCAGCGCAAAACCATCGGCCTCGCGCAGGCCTTCAATGGCATTGTTCAGGCCGTGGCCATAAGC
This sequence comes from uncultured Burkholderiaceae bacterium, assembly GCA_963976885.1. Classification (GTDB taxonomy): domain Bacteria; phylum Pseudomonadota; class Gammaproteobacteria; order Burkholderiales; family Burkholderiaceae_E; genus JAUIAI01. The sequence goes on along the minus strand of CAXBNM010000013.1, from coordinate 26,809 downwards.
GTTAGCCTTGACCACCGCCCAGACGCGGGCCTGGGGGGCAAGTTCGCGCACCTGGCGCAAATTATGCGCCATGGCAGCGGGATCGATACGGGCGTAGAGAGGTCGGAGCATGTTGCTTACTTTACACACGGTAAGGTCATATGGGGGCCAAATGAGACCGCCGTCGATACCGGCCCGGCGAATGACCCTCGGCCTTAAGGGTGCCATGTTATAACTGATCGGATCAGTGACGCCCGGGCTGTCTACAGCCATTCTCAACTTTGAACCCAGCCCGTATGCCCATGCCGCCTGCACCGCCGCCAGGCCGCCAGCCATTGCCCCCCGTTTTTTCCGCCTGCCACCGTGCAAGCACACAGGGCGGACGAACCGAATGAAGCGTGGTTTTTACACCATCATGGCGGCTCAGTTCACGTCGTCACTGGCAGACAACGCGCTCCTGATTGCCGCCATTGCGATGCTGATCGAAATGCTCGCGCCGGCCTGGAACACCCCGCTCCTGAAGCTCTTCTTTACGGTCTCCTACGTCATGCTGGCGCCCTTCGTGGGCGCGCTGGCCGACTCGATGCCCAAGGGCCGGGTCATGATCATTGCCAATTTCATCAAGATTGGCGGCTGTCTGATGATGTTTTCGACGCTGCATCCGTTGCTGGCCTATGCCGTCGTCGGTTTTGGTGCCGCCGCCTATTCGCCCGCCAAGTACGGCATCCTGACCGAATTGCTGCCGCCTGAAAAGCTGGTCAAGGCCAATGGCTGGATCGAAGGGACGACGGTCGGCTCGATCATTCTTGGCGCGCTCGTTGGCGGCGCATTGATCAGCCCGGCGGTGGCAGACTTTCTGCTGGCCTTCGATTTCCCGGTCATTGACACCGGCATCGACAGCCCTGCCGAAGCCGCGCTGGTCGTCATCGCCGTCCTGTATCTGGTGGCCGCCGTCATCAACCTCTGGGTTCCCGATACCGGTGCCCGCTATCCGCGCCAGCTGCGTCACCCGATCAAGCTGATTCGGGCGTTTGCCCGATCCAATGTCATTCTCTGGCAAGACAAACTCGGCCAGATTTCGCTGGCCATCACGACGCTCTTCTGGGGCGCCGGCGCAACCTTGCAATTCATTGTGCTGGACTGGGCCCGCGAGTCGCTGTCGATGCCACTGAGCGAAGCAGCACTGCTGCAAGGCATTGTTGCGGTCGGGGTGGCGGGCGGCGCCATTGCTGCCGCGCAACTGATCGGCCTGAGCCAATCATTGCGCGTGCTGCCCTACGGCGTCGCGCTGGGGATGCTGATTCCGGCAATGACGCTGGTTGATTCCGTGGCCATCGCGTACCCGTTGCTGATCGTGGTTGGCGCGTTATCGGGCTATTTCGTCGTGCCGATGAATGCGCTGCTCCAGCATCGTGGTTATGTCCGGTTGAGCGCCGGCCATTCGATTGCGGTGCAGAATTTCAACGAGAATCTGAACATTCTTTTCATGCTGGGTGCCTACGCGCTGTTGCTGCGCTACGGCGTCAGCATCAATCTGGTGACCATCCTCTTTGGCGGTTCCATCGCCGTGCTGACCTTGCTCGTCATTCAGTGGCACAAATACAATCAGCGCCACTTTGACAGCGAAGCGGCCATTGGCGAACATCGCGCCGAGTCGACAGTAGGTCACTAGGGTCGGCGCTCAACAGAGCCGAGCAGCCTCCGGGGACAACCTCCAGGGTCAACCATCCGTGTCGGTCAGGCAGTCGTCAGGCCGCGTTGTCGTCGCTTTGCGGCGACGCAACGGAGCGGGCCAGGCAAAGGTCTTGCCAGCTCTTGAGCTTGTCGGCCGATTCGCGCAACAAGTGCTCAGGGTGGTAAGTGGCCACAAGAGGCACGGTGCGTTGCGCCACAGACAGCTGATGCACCTTGCCGCGCAACTGCTCAAGCGTCTCGTCGTTGCCGAGCATCGTACGGGCCGATATCTGCCCCATTGTCAGAACCAGGGCCGGTGCCAGCAATTCAAGCTGACGTTGCACCAACGGGCGACAAGCGGCCAGCTCCTGAGCTGAGGGGTCGCGCTGATCCGGTGGCCGGCATTGCACCGCATTGAGCACGAAGACCTCTTGCTTGCCGCCGCCGGCCGCCGTCAGCATCGCGTCGAGCAAACGACCGGCCTTACCCGCTACCGGCTCGCCAGCCGCTTCTTCAGACGCCCCCGGCGCTGCGCCGATGAGCACCCAGCGCGCCGGGGTTGTGCCACGGCCGGCCACCACCTGCTTGCGCGACCGGCACAGGCCACAGCGCTGACAGGAAGCGATCGTGCGGCTCAGGGCGGGCCAGTCCATGCTGGCAACCGCGGCCAGTTCATCGTCTGCGGCCTTGTTCTGCAAAGCGGCAGCCGCGGCCAGCAATTGGCCCGGCGCGCCGCGGCGACGTTGACCAGCGCCGGCGGCAGCGGCATCAACGGGCGGGTCGTCAGCGGCCGGCGCGTTCTGCCCTTGCGTCGCCGCGCCAGCGTGCGCGACGGGCGACGCAGGCGCTGCAAACACGGCCGACTCATTGACTGGCAGATTGACCGGCACAGCGACAGCTTCGAGCGGCACGGGCGAAGCAATCTGAGCCGCCTGATCGGCCGGTGGCGTTGTCCCTGCTACCGCGGGCGAGGCGTCGGACACCGCGGCAGCGCCGGGTCGGCGCACCAACAACGTCGGCCCCAGATCCAGGGCGCGCCAAGCCCTCTGCTGATCGGCATTCAAACCGACACCTGATCTTGCAGAGCGCAGCGCATCACAATCGCATCTTCCCGACCATCAGCCCCATTGGGGTAATAGTTGCGGCGCAGACCGATGCGTTGAAAACCCACCGACTCATACAACTGCAAAGCAACCTGATTCGACGGTCGAACCTCCAGGAACATGCCGACCGCGCCGCGCTCCTGCGCGTTCACGGTCAACCAGCCCAACAGCCTGCGCCCCAGTCCCTGACCTTGCAGGGGCGCGGCAATACTCAGATTCATCAAATGCGCCTCATCGAGAACATGCATCATCACCGCATAACCGAGCGGCGGACCGGGTGGCGCTTGATGCTCGACCCGATCCTGCAGAATCCAGGCGGCATAACCGGCGCTGAGAGAGTCACGAAAATTGCCGGCACTCCAGGGGAATGGATAAATTTCACTCTCGATTGGCATGATGCGACCGACATCAATCTGCACCATTGGCCGCACTTGCAACGCACGACCGGCACCGTCCAGCCATTCATTGGCTGGCCTCGACGGCGGCGCTGCCGCGACGGATGCTTCGTCGGTATGCTGTTTCATCCCGTAATGTTCGCACATGCGGTTGATACAGGCCTACTCGGCCGCTCAGGCTTGCTCGGCCGTTCGGCCTGCCGAAACCTTCAGCCCGCGCCTTTGCGATGACCAGCGGCCCGCAAGGCAGCCTGCTCATCGATATTGAGGGCAATCTTGTCGCGCAGGTAGATGGGCGCGGCTTGCGCCGCCGGCACGACGGGCACTGAGCGCGCCAGTTCGTGAATGGCCCGCACAGTTGTCACCCCGGCAGGGACCGGTACGTGCTCAAACCAGGGTGGTTGCGCCGTCACCAGAGCCGCGCATGCCGGTTCATCAAGCAAGCCGGGCTCGGCTGCCAACAGAACCCTGCGCTGCCCACCACGCTGATCGGCGAGCGCAGCGGTGAGCCACTGCGGCAATGCCGCCAACCCGACCAGAACCGGCGGCGACAGCGGTTGCACCGGCGAGCCGCCCGCAGCCCAGGCGCCGGCCGCACGCACCCGATAATGGCCGACAAAAGCTTCCCCCATGCGGGCATCAACCAGAATCACCACGTCGATATCGGCATCGGCAGGCAATGCCGACGATTCGTCGGCTTCGATCGTGCGCCGGATGGCCAGGGCGCGGGCCTGCATCGTGTCGATCGGAATCAAGCCAATGCCCCGACCAAGCGCCAAGCCTTGCGCTACCGCACAAGCGACCCGGACCCGGGTAAAGCCGCCCGGACCGGCACTGAAGGCAATCGCGCGAATCTCGTCGAGGCTCACTGCGCCGGCCTCGAGCAAATCGGCGATATGGGCAATCAGGTGTTGACCATCACGGCTGTTCTCAGGGTTGGCAGCAATATCTTCGAGCTGCGCGCCACCGGTATCGGTGCGCAGCAGCCCGATCAGCGCCAGCTCCTGCTCCAGACAAATGCTGAGCAGGCACCCGCTGGCCGGATCAAAGCCGGATGAGAGAGAGGCGGGATTGGCGGTATTAATCAAGGAACTGGGCATCGGTAGATTGTGCGTGATTGGCGGCGCCCGATGGTGCGCCACCGGCACTTACCGGGCGGGCCCGGATACTTCAATAAGGGTCTGGGGGCTGATTCGATCGTCATCGCGCGCCACGATACCGCCCTGGTAGCGATTGCTGACCGGTACGGCTTCCCCGTCGCCCGCCATCAACCGGAGTTGCTCACGCAACTCGATCCGCTCTCTGGCACTGAGCCCGGAATGGGTTTCAACCAAACCTGATTCGGTCGCGGTAACCTGATCGCCGAGCGACAGTTGACCGGCGCGCCAACTCTGGCGCATGCGCAACTGGCTTCGCAAGTCCTCGCGCTCTTGCAGACTCAACTGGGCATATCGGACGGTGGCTGTTTCGTGCTGAACCAGCGACCCAGCCAGAAAGCCCGTTATGAGCGCTGCGCCTATCCAGACTTTTGCTATTGCATTTGACATTTTAACTGAATAATCAAGGACTTCAGCGCTGTATAGTACGGAGGAGATCCATTCGATGCGACCGGTTGCACAGTAAGCGATGTAACTTTCCGTAAAGTGGAAACCTTCAATCTCCTCCGCTATTTGGTCTACTCGCTATCATTTGGCCATGAACTCAAAAACATACCGATTGCTGGTCGTCGATGACGACCCGAAACTGCGTGAATTGTTGCGCCGTTATCTCACGGAAAACCAGTTCGAAGTCAGTGTCGCGCCTGACGGCGCCGCCATGGGCCGCATCATGCTGCGCGAGCCGTTCGATATCGTCGTGCTCGACCTGATGCTCCCCGGCGAAGATGGCTTGTCGATTCTGCGTCGCTTGCGCGCCTCCAATGACCGCACCCCTGTCATCATGCTGACCGCCAAGGGCGACGACGTCGATCGGATCGTCGGCCTTGAGGTTGGCGCCGATGACTATCTGCCCAAACCGTTCAATCCGCGCGAACTGCTGGCACGCATTCATGCGGTCCTGCGCAGACGTCCGGCCACCGAAGCCCCCGGCGCACCATCGGCCGGCGCGGGTGAAGTTCGGTTTGGTCCGTTCGTGCTGAACCTGGCAACGCGCCAACTGACCTGCGACGGCAATGCGCAACCGCTGACCACCGGCGAGTTCAGTGTGCTCAAGGTACTGGCCCAGCATCCGCGCGTGCCAATGTCACGAGAAAAGCTGATGGCTCTGGCCCGTGGTCGCGAATACGGCGCCTACGATCGCAGCCTCGATGTGCAGATTTCCCGATTGCGCAAGCTTCTGGAGACCGACCCCCAACAGCCACGGTACATCCAGACCGTCTGGGGCGTGGGCTATGTTTTCGTACCGGACGACGAATAATCAGTATCGCTTCTTCATTCGCGGCAAAGCGGCAATCTGAATGTTTCGCTTAAGCCTGTTCTGGCGAACCTTCGTGCTGATGGCCGGCCTGGTGTTGTCGAGCCAGGCTGCATTGCTGCTCGTGCTCAGCGTGTTCGACAGCGCCCCGCCCGAGCAACGCGTGGCCTGGGAAGTCGCCTCGGCCGTCAACCTCACCCGCTCGGCGCTGGTGTCTTCGCAACCGGAACGGCGCATCACCTTGTTGCGCGAACTGGCCAATGAGGAAGGCATCCGGGTCTTGCCGCTTGAGCCCGGCGACGAAATCGAACTCACTGCACTCACCGGACGCATTGCCTTGCTGGCGCCGCGCTTGCAGAACCTGCTCGGCCCGGAAACGACGGTCGTCTCTCGGGTCAATGGCGAAGAAGGGCTGTGGGTCAGTTTCGACATCGACAAAGACAAATACTGGCTGCAAATGCAGGGCCGGCGCATTGACCGGCATTTCGGGCCTGACCTGACCCTGGTGCTGGCCATCGCCGGCACCCTGGCACTGGTGGGATCCTTTCTGCTCAGTCGTCTGGTCAACCGACCGCTGGCCGACCTCACCGGCGCGATCAACGCCATGCGCCGCGGCGAAACGCCGGAGCGGCTCAAGGAAGACGTTGCCAGCGAGATTGCCGAGGTGAACCAGCGCTTCAACGGGATGGCAGCGGATCTGGCCGCGCTCGAGCAGGATCGCGCGATCGCTCTGGCCGGTATCTCCCACGACATTCGCAGCCCCTTGGCCCGCCTGCGCATGGAAGCGGAAATGGCCTTGCTCGATCCCGACACTCGCGACTCGATGGTCGAGGATATCGGGCGCATTGACACGATTGTCGGCCGCTTCGTTGACTTCGCACGTATCGGCGGCGCCAGCCCGGCCGCCCAGGTCCCGGTAGCAGAGGTCTTGCAGCAACTGCCGCAGGTATATCGTCCGCAAATCGTCGCCCGCGAACTTGAGCTCAACATCGACGTTCAAAGCAGCGTCAGCTGGATTGGCGACCGCACCGATCTTGAGCGGGCATTGAGCAATCTGATTGATAACGCGGTGCGCTACGGACGCACGCGATCGAGCGACGACGACACCCCGGAAGCCGCTCAGGTGACGGTGCGCGCCTATCGGCAAGGGGCACGGGTAACGATCGAAGTGTCGGACCTTGGTCCTGGTGTGCAGCCAGAGCAGCTTGAAAGCCTGCTCCATCCGTTTGCGCGGGGCGACTCGTCACGTGGCGGCGCTGACGGCACAGGTTTGGGCCTGGCCATTGTTGATCGGTTTGCACGGCGTTATGACGGCAATTTCACCCTGAACCATGTGGTGCCAACCGGCTTGCGCGCCCTGCTGGTTTTGCCCGACGCCCGAACGAGTCGGGAGTCAACTCGATCGGGCGTTACGGGGCGCCACGGCGCTCACCGGACTTGAACTGACTAAGCGGGCGCGCGCTCCGGACCAACCGGCAGAGCATCGCGCATCGGACTGAAACGCTTCCGGTATTGCGCCGGCGTCAGACCGACCTCTCGCTTGAACAACCGACTGAAAAAACTCGGATCTTCGTAACCAAGTTCAGCCGCGACCGACTGAATATTGAGCGACGTACTTTCGAGCAATCGACGCGCCTGATTGAGACGCAGGTGATGCACGTACTCCAATGGCGAAGCACCGGTAGCCACATGAAAACGACGGGTGAACGTGCGCTCAGGCAGACCGGCGTGTTCCACGGCGGCCCCGACCGGCGCGGCTCGGGCAAAATTTTCATGCAACCAGTTCAAGGCTTGCCCGATCGCACCGTCCGCGAACTCGGCCGTGTTGATCGGCTCCCGATACGGGCGCTGACCAAACTCATGCCATTGCAACATTTCGATGCGAGCCATTTGCAACGCCATATCGCGCCCGACGAACCGGGCGATCAGGTGCAAGGCAAGATCGGCCCAGGCCGAGCCGGCGCCGGCCGTCAGGATGGAACCGCCGGCATCGCCCGCCACCAACGCCTCCCGCCCACTGAATTGCACAGCGGGATAGCGACGTTGCAACTCGCGCGTCAGTGCCCAATGGCTGTTGGCAGGCCTGTCATCGAGCAAACCGCTTTGCGCCAGCAGTGCAACGCCGGAACTGGCACTGCACATGACGGCACCGTGCCGGTGCCAGCTACGCAAAGGTTCACGCCAGACATTCCAGTCCGGTGTCGGCAATTGCGGATTCAGATCGAGACGAATCTCGGGAATGAAAACAATTGCCGGTTCCGGCCCATTGACGTTGTCCAGGCTGAATCGATCAATGCCTACCGGCACAGCCACTTGCGTATCGGCAGTGGCTATCACATAGGGGGCAAAAATCGCACGAGATTGCTGCTGGCCAAATTGCCATGGACGGCCAACAGCGGACAAAAGCTCGATCATTGCAAGCACGGCGGAAGACGAAGTTCCGGCGACTGCAACAACGGCTACAGGTATTGGATGATTCAACACAATCATTGCTCCTCAACCCCGATAGTTAAAAAATCGCTGCAACATGAGTCTTTTTTTTTTGAACACAGGTTGGGCGAGCGACGCCGAATTCTTATATGTGGCCCGTTCGGTCGTCTCAATGATGTTGCCTGCCATTTCCAGCGATCACAAGCGTTTCAAGGCAGATCAGCCTGAATACATCACTGACGCAGATTCAGGTTATAGGCACTCGAAACCCAGGCGCTTGAAGCTGCGCACGCGTTTCCCGAAAACCGATGACGCACGGTCATGCCTTTTTTCAATGTAGCGATCAGGTCGGGTCAGGCCGGCAACAGCATGCGGCTCGAAGCCGGAAACCCGGTACAGAATGCATCAAAACAACCTCAGAAGCGTGGTTTTCGTAAACCAATGCAAAGGCAAGCCCGAACTACTTGCAAACGCATCAATAGATCTGCCGGACCGGAGGGATCAGGCAGCACGGCCGGTTTAATGAGCCATGGCTACAGTGAGTCTGAGTTCGGGGGACTCGCCCGGCAATACAGATTGCCGCCGCCAACCGGGCCCGCTGGCCCATAACGCAGGCAATACCCTTGAAGCTTAGTCAGGCTTAACCGGCACAGAATGGCTCGGACCAAAGGCAGTGCCTCTTGATCGAGCCGATTGGTTCGCTGCAATTACCGCCGGATTTGATAACCGGATTTGAAGATACGCCAGATCACCAGCATGGCCGCACTCATGAACAACGCAATCATCGCCACACTGACAGCAAGGTTCACGTCGGCAATTTCATAGAAACTCCAGCGAAAGCCGCTGATCAGATACACCACCGGATTGATCAGCGAAACCGTCTGCCAGAACGGCGGCAGCATATCGATGGCATAGAAACTGCCGCCCAGAAATGCAAGCGGGGTCACCACCAGCAGCGGCACGATCTGCAACTTTTCAAAGTTGTCGGCCCAGATCCCGATGATGAAACCGAGCATGCTGAAGGTCAACGCGGTCGCCACCAAAAAGCCGAGCATCACAAACGGATGGGCAATCTGCAACGGGACGAGTAACGCCGCGGTTGCCAGAATGATCAAGCCGAGGATGACAGCCTTGGAGGCCGCCGCGCCCACATAGCCGAGCACGATCTCGAAGGCCGATACCGGCGCGGACAGCAACTCGTAGATCGTGCCCGTGAACTTCGGAAAGTAGATGGCGAACGATGCATTGGAAATACTCTGGTTCAGCAGCGACAACATGATCAGGCCGGGGACGATGAACGCGCCGTAGGGCACCCCCTCGATTTCATTGATGCGGGAGCCAATCGCCGACCCAAAGACCACAAAGTACAGCGCCGTTGAGATCACCGGCGACACGACGCTCTGAAACAAGGTACGGCGCGTGCGCGCCATCTCGAACAGGTAGATTGCCTTGACTGCTTCCAGATTCATTTGTCCGTCACCAAAGACACGAAAATATCCTCAAGCGAGCTTTCAGTCGTTTTGAGGTCTTTGAGCACCAGCCCGGCCGCTTTCAAATCATTAAGCAAGCGTTCGATGCCGGTGTTGCTCGCCTGCGTATCGTAGGTATAAATCAATTCGCGCTGATCCTCGGACAACTCCAGATCGTAAGGCTCGAGCGCCGCCGGCAATTTCGCAATAGGCTCACTGACGGTCAGGGTCAGTCGTTTGCGGCCGAGTTTGCCCATCAGCGCCACCTTGTCCTCGACCAGCATCAGCTTGCCTTTGTTGATCACGCCCACCCGATCGGCCATTTCCTCGGCCTCTTCGATGTAGTGCGTCGTAAGAATGACGGTCACCCCGGTCTGGCGCAGCTGATGAATGAGGGCCCACATATCGCGCCGCAACTCCACATCGACACCGGCAGTCGGTTCGTCAAGGAACAGCACTCTGGGCTCATGGGCCAGCGCCTTGGCAATGAGAAGACGGCGCTTCATGCCGCCCGACAAGGTGATGATCTGGTTATTGCGCTTGTCCCACAGGCTCAGATCGCGCAACACCTTTTCGATCAGCGCTGGGTTGGGCTTGAGCCCAAACAGGCCGCGGGTAAATGAAACCGCATTGCGCACCGATTCAAACGCATCGGTGGTCAGTTCCTGGGGCACCAGGCCAATCATGGTTCGGGTTTTGCGGTAATCGCGCACCACATCGTGCCCGTCAACAGTCACCGTGCCCTCGGTAGCCCGCGATAGGCCGCAGACAATGCTGATGAGCGTCGTTTTGCCGGCGCCGTTAGGCCCCAGCAAGGCCAGAATTTCGCCGCGCCGGATGGTCAGATCAATGCCGTCGAGCGCTCGAAAGCCACCGTCATAGACCTTGGTCAGGCCACGAATAAGGATTAAATCATTCATAGCGGCGTAATGTAACGCGGATGGGTCTCAAGGCAGGAGCCGACCGGCGTGACCTGTCGATTGGTCTGTGTTATCGACGGCATACAAAAATCCTATGAGCCCGGCCATCGCTTTACGGTATTGTCCTATCTCTCGACTGGTACTCTAACTACAGGAGCTCAATAATGGCCAATCTCAAAGGCTCGAAAACTCACGAAAACCTCAAGGCCGCGTTTGCCGGTGAAAGCCAGGCTAACCGCCGCTATCTGTACTTCGCCAACAAGGCCGACGTTGAAGGCCATACCGAAGTGGCAGCCTTGTTCCGTTCGACCGCCGAAGGTGAAACCGGACACGCTCACGGCCACCTCGATTACCTCGCGGCCGTTGGTGACCCGGCCACCGATATGCCTATCGGTTCCTCCGAAGACAACCTGAAATCGGCCGTTGCCGGCGAAACGCACGAGTACACCGACATGTACCCGGGCATGGCCAAGGCCGCTCGTGATGAAGGCTTCGATGAGATCGCCGATTGGTTCGAAACGCTGGCCAAGGCCGAGCGCTCGCATGCCAACAAGTTCGCCAAGGCCCTGGAAGGCATCGACGCCTGAGTCGGCTCCGCCCGTCTCACCAGCGATGCGCTGAACAAACGGGGAGCTCAGGCTCCCCGTTTGATTTGCTCTTGTCGTGTCTGCCCGCAGACCCGGCCGGTGCCTTGCGCGCTGGTGCCTGGCGCCCAGAATTCGCCAACCCGAAAACTTTCTAGACCCTTGGACGGAAACGCTCATGGCAACCCAGCGCGAAGGCTCTCTCGAAGCCCCTACCCGTCACCCGCTCGACTGGGTGAACCCGGATTTCTACAATGAAGCTTTGTGTCAGGATGAAATGGAGCGCGTCTTCGACATCTGCCATGGATGTCGGCGCTGCGTCAGCCTGTGCAATGCCTTTCCGACCCTGTTTGACCTGATCGACGAAAGCGAAACCTTTGAGATCGATGGCGTCAGTCGCAAGGACTACGCCAAAGTCGTAGACCAGTGCTATTTGTGCGATGTCTGCTACATGACCAAGTGCCCGTATGTGCCCCCGCATGAATGGAATGTGGACTTTCCGCACCTGATGCTCCGGGCCAAGGCGATACAGTTCAAGCAAGGGACGCCGACGGCGTTTCGCGACAAGCAACTCAGTGCAACCGACCGCAACGGCAAACTGGCGTCCATTCCTGTCGTCACGCAAGCGGTCAACGCTGCAAGCAAAATTCCGGCCGCCCGCGCCTTGGGTGAAAAAGTGATGGGGGTCGACAAAACCGCGTGGCTGCCACCATTTACCAGCAAGCCGTTTCGCAGTCATGCGCGCGCAGCAACCGCCCACCCGGTTACCGACGGCAAGCGCACGCCTGGCAAAGTTGCGATCTTCTCAACCTGTTACGTCAACTACAACGAGCCGGACATCGGTCACGACCTGACGAAAATTCTTGAGCACAACCAGATACCGTACGTGATTGTCGACAAGGAGGCCTGCTGCGGCATGCCCAAGCTGGAATTGGGCGATCTGCAATCGGTGGCTGCACTCAAGGCGCGCAACATGCCGGCGCTGGCCGCACTGGCGCGCGACGGCTACGCCATTCTGGCCCCGATTCCCTCGTGCGGGCTGATGTTCAAGCAGGAATTGCCGCTGATGTTCCCGGACGACGAGGACACCGCCGCCGTCAAAGCGGCGATGTTTGACCCCTTTGAGTATCTGGTGGCGCGCAACAAAGACGGCTTGCTCAAGACCGATTTCAACCACAACCTTGGCAATGTTTCCTACCACGTGGCCTGCCATCTGCGCGTGCAGAACGTTGGCCAGAAAACCCGCGAACTCCTGCAAATGATTCCCGGTACCGCCGTCAACACCATCGAGCGCTGCTCGGGTCATGCCGGCACCTGGGGGGTCAAAAAGGAGTTTCATGCCACCGCGCTCAAGATCGGCCGCCCCGTCTTTCGCCAGGCCTGCGAGCATCCCGAGGGCGAGGTCGACTGGATCGCCTCCGACTGCCAACTGGCCGGCCACCACATTGAAGAAGGCATGCAGGGCAAGGCTGCCGACAAGATCGCTCACCCATTGACCCTGCTGCGCATGGCCTACGGTCTCTGACCGCCTCTCTATTGACCCCGAATCAGGACACCTTGCTCATGCCCCTCATTACCCGCGAATCACTCTGGACGCTCGAGGCCTACGCCCGCGAAAGGCCGGCCTTTCGTCGCCAGGTCATGGAGCACAAGAAAACCCGCCAACTGGCCCTGGGCGCCCATGTCACCTTGCTTTTCGAAGATGAGATGACCATCCGCTACCAGATCCAGGAAATGCTGCGTATCGAAAAAACCTTCGAAGAAGCCGGCATTCAGGAAGAACTCGATGCCTACAACCCGCTGGTGCCCACCGGCCGCGAGTTCAAGGCGACGATGATGATCGAATACGACGATGAAGCGGAGCGCCGTGAAGCCCTGCGCCGGCTGCGCGGCATTGAGCGTCAGGTCTGGCTCCAGGTAGAAGGCGCCGACAAGGTCTTTGCGATTGCCGACGAAGATCTGCCCCGCGAAAACGAGGAAAAAACATCGGCGGTGCACTTCATGCGTTTTCCGCTCACTGAAGACATGGCCGCCTCGCTCAAGTACGGCGTCTCATTGAATATGGGCGTTGATCATCCGCAGTACGACGTATCGGTTGCGCCGGTGCCGACCGAGTTGCGCCAGGCGCTCATCAAAGACCTCAGCTGAGCACCTGCGCAATCAGGCACCAGGCAACGCTATTGGGCACTAGGCAACGCGATTCATCAGCACGACGGCCTGGGCGGAAATGCCCTCGCGTCGGCCCAGCGCGCCAAGACGCTCGGCGGTTTTGGCCTTGACGTTGACAGCCGCCGGATCAATCGAGCAGGCGGCAGCCAGATTGGCGCGCATTTGCGGCACATGGGCGGCCAGTCGCGGCGCCTGCGCAATGACGGTCGAATCGATGTTGACCAGTTGCCAGCCGGCGTCCAGGGCCTGGGCCACCGCGTGAGCGAGCAACTTGCCGCTGTCGGCGTCCGCAAAGCGTGCATCGGTGTCTGGAAACAAGGTGCCGATGTCGCCCAGACACGCCGCACCCAGCACGGCATCGGTGACCGCATGCAAAAGCGCATCAGCATCGGAATGACCGAGCAGCCCCATCTCGTGGTCGATCGTAACGCCGCCAAGCACCAGCGGTCGCCCCGGAACCAGAGCATGAATATCGAAACCCTGACCAACGCGGAAAGGGCATGAGTTGACGGCTTGATTCATCGTGTTATCCGGTTGCGGCGTCTGGTGCCGTGGCCGCCAGCGCCTGACGCAGGGTGAGCACCTGCGCCATCAGTTCAAGATCTTGTTCGAGCGTAATTTTCATGTTGTGCCAGTGACCGGGGACCAGCACCGGGGCCAGGCCTTGTTGCTCCATCGCGCTGGCCTCATCGGTGGCTTGCGGACACGCTTGCAGGCCCGCAATAAGCGGCAGCAACGGAAATACCTGTGGCGTCTGCGCCAGCCACAAACCATCCCGCTCGACCGTCTGGGCAACCTGAGCGGGCTTGCTGCCCGATTGCGCCCGTTTGACCGTGTCAACCACCGGCAGCGCCACCAGCGCCCCATGACAGACCGACCCGGACGCCACCTGAGCCTGCGCCTCGGCCTGCAAGGCCGCCAGGATAGCCGGGCTCAAACCAGGCCGGGCCGCATCATGCACCATGACCCAGGGCTGACGAGCTGCGGGGTCTGCGCGGCGCTCGGCCGCAATATGCTGCAAGCCGGCCAGCACGCTGTCGCGTCGACTGGCACCACCCAAGGGCAGGCAGGTACTGCGGGCCGTATCGAGCCCGGCCGCGCGGGCCCGCTTGAGTTCGGCCTGTGCCACCACAATGTAGACATGCTGCATCCAGGGCACGGCCAGCAACGCCTGCACGGTCTGCATGATCATTGAGTCGCCGGCAAGCTGTCGATATTGCTTGGGAGGCCCGGCCCCCATGCGCGAGCCGGATCCTCCGGCTGGCACCAGAGCGATGAATTCAGGCAAATCCTGTCCGGTCATCTAAAATGTATTCCTGAAAAGTCTGGCGCGGCATCCTCCCGGCCAAGCATTGCGCCCTGGGCGCACCGCATTGCCGGCCTGTGGCCACTGCATTCCTATTCCCCCTGAGTGCCGAATCATCGCACTCAGCAGGCCTTCGTTAACCCGCGCCGCATCAACCACGAGCGACCCCGATCGATATGCTGTCAATGTTGAAAGTCTACCCGGTGCCGAGCATTGCATCGCGCCTGAGCACCCCTTCCCGGCTGCCTCATGCCCGCTGAAGCCCGCCCCGCCACCGAGTCCAGTCGCGCGGTATCGGCACTGAGCCGCTGGCCAGCCCCCGGTGCCAGCTTTGCAATGCCAACCAATCATGGTTCGTCCGATGCGCTGCAGTTGGCCGAATTGGCACGCCGCTCTGATCGCCCCGGCTGTATTGCCATCCTGACCGCATCGGCCAATGATGCCCAGCGCCTGGTCGATGAAATTGCCTATTTCGCGCCCGATCTGCGCGTTACGCATCTGCCCGACTGGGAAACGCTGCCCTTCGATGCCATCTCCCCGCATCAGGATCTGATCAGTGAACGCCTGGCCGCGCTCTATGCCATGCAGCGCCAGGAGGTCGATGTGCTGGTGGCCGCCGTCAGCACCACGCTGCACCGGCTTGCACCGCCGTCTTATCTGGCCTCCTACACCTTCTTTTTTGACAAGGGCGCCGCCCTCGATGAACAAGGCTTGCGCGCCCAACTGACGCAGGCCGGTTACGAGCACGTCTCGCAAGTGGTCAAACCGGGCGAATACTCGGTGCGCGGCGGATTGCTCGACTTGTTTCCGATGGGCGCCCGCTTGCCCTACCGACTGGACTTGTTCGGCGACGAGATTGAATCGATCAAGACCTTTGACCCTGATACGCAGCGCAGTCTGTACCCGGTTGACTCTGTGCGCTTGCTGCCGGCGCGTGAATTGCCCACCGATGAACCCAGTCGCCAGGCGTTTCGCGGCCGCTGGCGCGAACGCTTTGAAGGCGATCCAAGTCGGGCCCCGCTGTATCGCGATATTGCCGACGGTGTTCTGGGGGCCGGCATCGAGTATTACCTGCCGTTGTTCCACGACACAATGGCCACGCTGTTCGATTACCTGCCCGCCGATGCGAGCATCGTGCTGCACGGCAATGCCGAAGATGCGGCCCGCCATTTTCTGGACGATGCCACGCAGCGCTACCGCTTTCTGTCGCACGACCCCGAGCGCCCGGTCTTGTCGATCGACGAACTGTTTCTCGATACCGAGTCCTTTTTCAAGGGCACCCGTGCGTTTGCGCGGCTCACCATGCAACGCAATACGGAGGGCGCGGCCACCGGCAACGATGCCTTCGCCAGCGCGCTGCCAACCGTCAGCATCGAGCGCCGCCAGACCGATCCGCTGAGCCATTTGCGCGCCGTGCTGAGCTCGCCCCCGCAAGCGGCCGCCAGCAACTTGCCGCCGCGCGTGCTGCTGATGGCCGAGTCGGCGGGCCGACTCGAAACCGTGACCGAACTGCTGACCGAGAACGGCGTGCGTTTGCCGGTCGTTGCCGACTGGGCCGAGTGGACCGAGAGTGACGAAACCGTCGCACTGATTGCCGGCCCACTCCATGACGGCTTTTTCTGTCACGAACTGAATCTGAGCCTGATCACCGAGGCCGAGCTTTTTGTCGGCACCGCCAGGCGAGCCCGCAGCGGCAAACGCGAGAGCGCGACCGATGTCAACGCGATCATCAAGGATTTGTCCGAGCTGAAAGCGGGTGATCCGGTGGTTCATACCGATCATGGCATTGGTCGCTATCAGGGCCTGATCGATCTGGACATGGGCGAAGGCGTGACCGAGTTCCTGCATCTCGTCTATGCCAAGGACGCGACGCTCTACGTACCGGTTTCGCAACTACACCTGATCTCCCGCTACAGCGGCGCCAGTGCCGATGAAGCCCCGTTGCATCAGCTGGGCTCCGGACAATGGGACAAGGCCAAGCGCCGGGCCGCCAAACAGGCACGTGACACCGCGGCCGAATTGCTCAATCTGTACGCCCGTCGTGCCGCCCGTCAGGGCCATGCGTTCTCGTTTGAAGCGCACGACTACGAAGCCTTCTGTGAAGGCTTCGGCTTTGAGGAAACCCCCGACCAGCTCGCCGCCATTCATGCGGTGGTTCAGGACATGGTTTCCGAACAACCGATGGACCGCCTGGTTTGTGGCGACGTCGGCTTCGGCAAAACCGAGGTAGCGCTGCGCGCGGCCTTCATGGCGGTATCAGGCGGCAAGCAAGTGGTATTGCTGGCCCCCACCACCTTGCTTGCCGAACAACACTACGAAACCTTCCGCGATCGCTTTGCCGACTGGCCGGTGCGCATTGCGCAGTTGTCGCGCTTTCGCTCGACCAAGGAAACCAACGCCGCCCTCGAAGGGCTGAGTACCGGCACCGTCGACATTGCGATTGGCACGCACAAACTGCTGTCGCCCACGCTGGACCTGAAGCGACTTGGCCTGGTGATCATCGACGAGGAACATCGCTTTGGCGTGCGCCAGAAAGAGCGTCTCAAATCGATGCGCGCCGAGGTTGATGTGTTGACGCTGACCGCAACACCGATCCCGCGCACCTTGGCCATGAGCATGGAGGGGATTCGCGATTTCTCGGTCATTGCCACCGCACCGCAGCGCCGCCTGGCCATCAAGACCTTCGTGCGCCCCGAGAACGATGCGGTGCTGCGCGAAGCCATGCTGCGCGAAATCAAGCGTGGCGGTCAGGTGTACTTTCTGCACAATGAAGTGCGCACCATCGAAAACCGGCACGCCAAACTCGCCGAATTGCTGCCCGAGGCCAGAATCGCGGTGGCCCATGGCCAGATGGGCGAGCGCGACCTTGAAAGAGTCATGCGCGACTTTCATCAGCAACGCTTCAATGTGTTGCTGTGCACGACGATCATCGAAACCGGTATCGATGTGCCGACTGCCAACACCATCGTCATTCACCGCGCCGACCGCTTCGGCCTGGCGCAGTTGCATCAATTGCGCGGCCGGGTCGGTCGGTCCCACCACCAGGCCTATGCTTATCTGCTGACCCCGGAAGAAGAGGCCATGACTCGCGACGCCAAGAAGCGCCTCGAAGCGATTCAAGCCATGGAAGAGCTGGGCAGTGGTTTCTTTCTGGCCATGCACGATCTTGAGATTCGTGGCGCCGGTGAAGTGCTGGGTGAATCCCAGTCGGGTGACATGCAAGAGGTCGGTTTCTCACTCTATACCGAGATGCTCGACGAAGCAGTAGCGGCGCTGCGCCGTGGTCAGGAGCCCGATCTCGAATCACCGTTGTCGACAACTACCGAGATCAAGCTGCATGTGCCGGCCTTGCTGCCCAATGATTACTGCCCCGACGTACGGGAGCGACTGAGTCTGTACAAGCGCATGGCCAACACCACTGACCCGGACACCTTGATCCGGATGCAGGAAGAACTGATCGACCGGTTCGGCAAACTGCCTGAGCAAGCCCGCGCACTGGTTGACACGCATCGTCTGCGTTTTTCGTCCCGTCCGCTCGGCATCACCAAGATCGATGCGGCCGAAGAGCAGATCCTGATTCAATTCGTGAGCAAACCGCCCATCGAGCCGGCCGCCATCATTGCCTTCATGCAGAGCCGCCGCGACACCACCCTGGCCGGCAGCGACCGTCTGCGCATCAAGGTGGCCACCGAAAACGTCGAGCAACGGGTTCAGCGGATTCGCGAGATCATCGCTGCGCTGAACAAGCAACATGAAAAGCAAACGGCGCTGGCATCATGAGTCGGCTGGTTCTGCAACACCCGGCCCTGACCGACATGACGGTGCAAGTCTTTGCCGCTGCCGTCGGCGCCGAACCGCATCTGCGCAAACCCGGGGCTGCGATCTGGGAAGACGTACAAGTCGATGGCGAGCAAGTCACCTACCTCGCCGAGCATCATCATGTCGACGCGGAAATCGTCCCCGTGATCGATCGCCTGAGCGACTACCGGCTGATTGCCTTCGATATGGACTCCACGCTCATCACCGTCGAGTGCATCGATGAAATTGCCGATTTTGCCGGCTGCAAGGCGGAGGTTGCCGCCATCACCGAGGCGACCATGCGCGGTGAAATTGCCGACTTTGCCGAGAGTTTGCGACAGCGCGTGGCCTTACTGGCGGGTTTGCCTGAAGCAGTCCTCGAGTCGGTTTACCGTGAACGGGTCGAGTTGACGCCGGGGGTCACCGAACTGATCACCACGGCGCAGCGCGCCGGCCTCAAGACCTTGCTGGTATCGGGTGGCTTCACGTATTTCACCAGCCGTCTGGCCCAGCGCCTGGCCTTCGACTGGCATCGCGCCAACGAACTGGAAATCATGGACGGGCGTCTGACCGGCAAGGTCGTCGGTCCGATCATCGATGGCGACATGAAACGCGCCACCGTCTTGCAGCGCTGCGCCAGCATTGGCTGCGAGCCACGCGAATCGATCGTCATTGGCGATGGCTCGAATGATCTGCCGATGATGTCGATTGCCGGCGTCTCGGTTGCCTACCACGCCAAACCCATCGTGCGCTCCGAGACCACGCACCAGATCAATTACGGTGGTCTGGACGCCGTACTGAATTTTTTCAGCACGGTGTCGTAAGCCTGCCGGGTCACCCGGCAGGAAACTCTACAGTCGCCGGCAGGCCTCGGGGCGCAGAACGGCCTGGCAGACTCAGGACGAAACGCTGGGCAGGCCAGCCAGCGCCATGGCCAGCTCCGCTTCGTCGTAGCTGTTGTCGGTGAGTTCCCCGGCCGCATAAGCGGTATAGGCCGCCATATCGAAATGGCCGTGCCCGCAAAGATTGAACAGAATGGTTTCGCTCGTGCCCTCGCGCTTGCAGCGCAGCGCTTCGTCGATGGCGCCCTTGACCGCATGATTGGCCTCGGGCGCCGGCACGATCCCTTCCGAGCGTGCGAACAGCACCCCGGCGGCGAAACACTCGGTCTGGTGGTAAGCCCGCGCCTCGATAAGATCGAGTTCCCGCAGATGCGAGACCAGCGGCGCCATGCCGTGATAGCGCAAGCCGCCGGCATGGAAACCCGGTGGCGTGAAACTGGAGCCAAGGGTATGCATCTTGGTCATCGGTGCCATCTTGGCAGTATCACCGTAGTCGTAGGCGTACCGACCGCGCGTCAGTGACGGGCATGCCGCCGGCTCGACCGCGACAATGCGCGGACTGGTACCGCCGCGCAAACCCTGGCCGATGAAGGGAAACGCAATGCCGGCAAAGTTGGAGCCGCCGCCCGTGCACCCGACCACGACATCCGGCCAGGCGTCGGCCATCTGCATTTGCTCGAAGCACTCCAGCCCGATAACGCTCTGGTGCATCAACACATGATTCAACACCGACCCCAGCGCGTACTTGGTGTCATCGTTCTGGACGGCAATTTCAACCGCCTCGGAAATGGCGATGCCCAGACTGCCGGGATGGTCAGGCCGTTCGGCCAGAACCGCGCGGCCGTATGCGGTGCGATCGGAGGGTGAGGCCACACAGGAGGCGCCGTAGGTTTCCATCACGGCGCGGCGATAAGGCTTCTGGTCGTATGACACCCGCACCTGAAAGACATCGACATCAATGCCGAACAACGCCCCGGCAAAGGCCAGCGAGGTGCCCCATTGCCCGGCACCGGTTTCGGTGGTCAGCCGGCGCACGCCGGCCTGCTTGTTGAAAAACGCCTGCGGCACGGCGGTATTGGGTTTGTGGCTGCCAGCCGGGCTGACGCCTTCGTATTTGTAGAAGATTTTTGCGCTGGTGCCGAGCGCTTTTTCCAGCGCATGGGCCCGGTACAGCGGACACGGCCGCCAGAGTCTGTAGATGTCCCGGACGGGTTCGGGAATTTCGATCTCGCGCTCCTGGCTGACCTCTTGCAGGATCAGTTCCATCGGAAACAGCGGCGCCAGATCATCGGGGCCAAGCGGTTGGCCGCTCACCGGATGTAACGGTGGCGGCAGCGGAGTGGGCAGATCAGCCTGAATGTTGTACCAGTGGCGGGGCATGGCACTCTCTTCGAGCAAGTACTTGGTCTGTCCGGTCATTGTTGTCTCTCCTTGTTGTCACCGCTTGATTGGCCCTGACCGGGGCCGGTTTCTGTCAGCCCGGCTGCTCCGGAGTGTCGGTTGCCAGTTCGCCGATCAGATCATGATCGCTGCTGTCGACAATGGTCACCTGGGCGAACTCGCCGATGCGCAGCGACGGGTCGGCCGGCAAGGCGACGATGCCGTCGATCTCGGGGGCATCTGCGGCCGAGCGGCCAATGGCGATATTCTGCCCATCGGAGTCGCGGCCCATCGCATCGATCAGTACCGGCATCGTGCGCCCGACAAAGCGCTCCAGACGACGCGCGCTGATCGCCGACTGCACTTGCATGAAGCGCTCAAGTCGTTCCTGACGAACTTCGTCGGGCACGGCATCGGGCAATGCGTTGGCGGTGGCACCGTCTACTGGCGAATAGGCAAAGCAACCGACCCGATCGAGTTCTGCTTCTTCGAGAAACTCGAGCAAACCCTCAAACTCGGCTTCGGTTTCCCCCGGAAAGCCGACAATGAAGGTGCTGCGAATGGTCAGATCAGGACAGCGCGCGCGCCAGGCCTGAATACGCTCAAGATTGCGCTCACTGCTGGCGGGCCGCTTCATCAGCTTGAGAATACGCGGCGAGGCATGCTGAAACGGAACATCGAGATACGGCAGGATGCTGCCCTGCGCCATCAGGTCGATGACCTCATCAACATGGGGATACGGATACACATAGTGCATACGCACCCAGGCGCCGAGCTGGCCCAGTTCACGCGCCAGTTCGAGCATTCGGGTACGCACGGGCCGGCCGTTGACGAAGCCGGTGCGATAGCGCATATCGACGCCGTAGGCGCTGGTGTCTTGCGAGACCACCAGCAATTCACGCACGCCGTCCCGAACCAGCGCTTCGGCTTCACGCAGCACTTCACCGACCGGACGGCTGACGAGGTCGCCACGCATGGACGGGATGATGCAGAAGCTGCAACGATGATTGCAGCCTTCGGAAATTTTCAGATAGGCGTAATGACGCGGCGTCAGCTTGACGCCGGCCTCAGGGACCAGATCGCCAAACGGCTCATGCGGCCGCGGCAAATGCTGATGCACCGCCGCCAACACCTCTTCGGTGGCATGAGGACCGGTAACGGCCAGCACGCGCGGATGAATGTCGGCTACCAGGTTGGACCCTGTGCCGCTGGACTTGGCGCCCAGGCAACCGGTGACAATGACCTTGCCGTTTTCTTCGAGTGCTTCACCAATGGTATCGAGCGACTCCTGCACGGCTTCGTCGATGAAGCCGCAGGTGTTGACGATGACCAGATCGGCGTCGTTGTAACTGGGCGCAATGGCATAGCCTTCGGCACGCAACTGCGTGACGATGCGCTCACTGTCGACTGTCGCCTTGGGGCAGCCAAGCGAGACAAAGCCAACCCGCGGAATGACGTGACCGCCCTCCGCCACTACTTGTTGACTCATGATTATTCCTTGTCCGACGACGGCGGTGGTGGTGGCTGCTTGAGATTGAAGTTGTCGAACATGGACCGGGTGTTCTGCTCAACCTGATCCTGCATCTGCACGAACAGATTTTTACTCTGCTCGATGTAGTTGCTCATCATGGACTGGATCATAGGGGTCTGCATCGACATGAACTGCGTCCACATCTCGGGCGATGGACTCTTCTTGTCGTCATACAGACCGCCGGCCTGATCCTGCATGGTGTTCTGGATTTCAACGAAAGCAGACATCGTCTTTTCCAGATAGGCACCCATCATCCCCTGCATGGCATGGCCATAGAAGCGAATGATGTGCGAGAGCATGGGCGCGGTGAACAGCGGCGCGCCCCCGGCCTCCTCCTCGAGGATGATCTGCAGCAGGATGCTGCGCGTCAGATCCGTCCCTGCCTTGGCATCGACAACCTGAAAATTCTCTGCCTCGAGGACGAGTTGTTTGACATCAGACAGCGTGATGTAAGTGCTGGTCTGGGTGTCGTACAGCCTTCGATTCGGATACTTCTTGATAAGCCGGGGAGTTGCACTCATTAACGAATTAGCCCATATGCAGACCACCGTTGAGCGAGAAATCCGCTCCAGTGGCAAAGCCGGCGTCCTCGGACGCGATCCAGCCAATCATCGCGCCAATTTCCTCGGGGGTGCCGAGACGTTTGACTGGGATGGTGGCAACGATTTTTTCCAGGACATCTTCGCGAATGGCGCGAACCATATCGGTGCCGATGTAGCCCGGAGAAACTGTGTTGACGGTAACACCTTTGGCAGCCACTTCCTGCGCCAGCGCCATGGTGAAGCCATGAATACCCGCCTTGGCGGTAGAGTAGTTGGTTTGGCCAAACTGCCCTTTCTGGCCGTTGACGGACGAAATGTTGATGACTCGTCCCCAACCCTTCTCGAGCATGCCGTCGATGACCTGCTTGGTCACGCAGAACAGCGAGTTCAGATTGGTGTTGATCACGCCATTCCAGTCTTCGAGCGACATTTTGCGAAACAGTCCGTCACGGGTAATACCCGCATTATTGACGAGAATGTCCGGATTTCCGTGTTCTTCGCGAACCTTGTCGAAGGCTGCCTTGGTGGAATCCCAGTCGCCAACATTGCCGACCGACGCGTAGAAGGTATAGCCATCGGCTTTTTGCTCAGCCAGCCATTTGTCGAAATCGCGACTCGGGCCGCAACCGGCTACGACGGTATGGCCTAAATCATGCAATTTACGGCAAATTGAGGTTCCTATGCCTCCCATGCCGCCTGTCACATACGCAATTCTCTGTGTCATGTTCAGTTCCTTGTAGAAAGTCTATCGGCACTCGGTCAGGCTGACCACTGGCCCCATTGTGCACCCATTTAAGCTGCTTTTTCCCGAACATAGCTTCCGGGGGCCGCTTCGATCACCGGGTAGCCCGCATTGCCGGGGTCACGGGCCTCAAGCGTGCCGGCCCGGAACTGATCAAGCCATTGCGCCCAATCGGTCCACCAGCTGCCGGGCAGTTCGGTAGCGCCGTCAAACCAGTCGTCCGCCTCCGGCACTATTGCATTGTTGGTCCAGTAATTGCGACGATTTTTGGCCGGCGGGTTGATTACCCCGGCGATGTGACCGCTGGCCCCCAGCACAAAGCGCAAATCACCGGTCAACAGGCGGGTGGATGCATAGGCCGCTTTCCAGGGCACGATGTGATCGTCGCGGGAGCCATAGATGTAGGTCGGCGCGTTGATGGCGCTCAGATCTATGGATTCCCCCATGCAGGTGAGTCGACCGGGCACGCACAAGTCATTCTGCAAATACATATGGCGCAGATACCAGGCGAACATGGGCCCCGGCAGATTGGTACTGTCAGCATTCCAGTAAAGCAGATCGAAGGCCGGTGGCGCCTGGCCCTGCAGGTAATTCTTGACCACGTAGTTCCAGATCAGGTCGTTCGGGCGCAGCGACGAAAACGTCTGCGCCAGATCGGCGCCCGCCATGATGCCGCCGCTGCCAATGGTTGCCTCACGCAATGCGACATGAGCCTCATCGACGAAGATATTCAACACACCGGGGTCTTCGAAATCGAGCAAAGTGGTCAGCAAGGTGACGCTGGCTGCCGGTCGCTCACCGCGGGCTGCCAGCGCGGCCAACGCGGTCGACAAGATCGTGCCCCCGACGCAAAAGCCAAGCGTATTGATCTGATCGACGGCGCAGATCTCCTGCACCACGCCAATGGCCTCGACCACACCGGTGGCCAGATAGTCGTCCCAGCCCAGATGGCCTTGATCGGCCTGCGGGTTTTTCCAGGACACCATGAATACGGTATGGCCTTGCGAGACCAGATACGCAACCAGCGAATTTTGCGGCTGCAAATCCATGATGTAGAACTTGTTGATGCATGGCGGCACCATCAACATTGGTGTGACGCCGACCGTGGGCGTTTCGGGCGTGTACTGAATGAGCTGGATCAGATCATTCTGGAACACCACCGAACCCGGGGTCAGGGCAAGATGTTTGCCAACCTCGAACGCCGACTCATCACTCTGGCTGATGCGGCCCTGGCGCATATCGGTCAACAGATTTTCGAGACCTTTGACAAGGCTCATGCCACCGGTTTCGAGCAATTGTTTCTGGGCTTCGGGGTTGCTCACCAGGAAGTTGGTCGGTGAGGTCGCATCGATCCATTGCTGGGTTGCAAAGCGGACCCGCTCCACAGCCTTGTGATCGCCCGTGAAGGCATCGGCCATCCGGCCCATGAATTCGGCATTGAGTTCGTACAGTGCGGCATTCCAGCCGAACATGCCCTCGCGCCATGATTCGGCCTGAAAACGCCGGTCTTTGGGCTGGACATTCTGCGGGCCGGCGGCCAGGAGCTCGGCGGCCCGGGTCAGATAGTCTTGTTGCAAGCTCGACAAGCGCACCGGGTCAACGGTCAGCGTGGGCAGCTCCGGCAGTCCGGCGGCGGCATTGTTGGACGATGCGGCACCGTTGGGAGCCGCATCAGCCGCTACCGCACCGGCCGCGGCCGAATGCATCTGCTGGTTGATCTGACGGGCCATTTCTCCCATCAGATTGAGCGCCAACTGCTGATTACCGTCGTGCGCGGCGGCCTGGGCGGCCTTGCTCATCGCATCAATGGCCTGTACGGCCGGATTATTCCGAGGATCGAAAGCATCGGCGCTGGCCTGGTTCGAGGTGCTGCGCCCTGTATTGGTGCCGCGTGCAGCCCCGCTCTTTGCTGGCCCCTTGGCGGCTCCCTGCGTGCGCGCTTTCGCCGCTTTTCCGGGCGCGTTTTTTGCATCCGCCGTGGTGCCAGCAGCTTTACGCGCGACGCGCGGCTTCGCAGCGCCAGCGGGAGCCGCTTTGGGCGCCGCAGTCGACGCTTTGCGTTTGCTGCTCGTCGCTGATTTACCGGCCGCGCTGTCGACGGCTTTCCTGCCGCTCGAGCGTGCCTTGGCGGCGGAGCCTCGTGCCTTTGCCTCTGTCGTCTTTTTCACTGATTACCTGCGTGCCTTGGATGATCGAAACGGGCCTGTAAAGGTTATTACTGAGCTTGCGCCCATGTGGTACTTTTCCGCGCCGGACCGCACAACTGTACGGGTCGTCGAAGCGAACAGGGGCCACGCCTGTGTATGCCCATTCTGCCCTGCAATCTTCATTTGTCAATCATGCGCCTGTACCGTTTTACCGAAGCGGCCCATGCGGTCCAATAACCAGGTGCTTGCCAAGGAATCTGATGCTTATCGTTGCCATTGCCTGGATGTATGTCGTGATCCTGATGGCGTTTACTCAGGAAACCATTCTGGCCGGCGTGTTGACGGTACTGGGCTATGGACTGCTGCCGCTGTCTGTCGTACTGTATCTGATGGCCACCCCGGCCCGAAGACGCGTTGCAGAGCGGCGCCGGGCCCAGGCCAATGCTCAGGCCGAAGCCGATGCTCAGACCAAAGCCGGTGCTCAGACCAAAGGCAATGCTCAGACCGAAAGCAATGCTGAAGCCCAAGCCCAAGCTGCTGCCGAAACAACCGCACCAGCGCCCTCACACCACAGGTCATAGCTTGACCAATCAGACTGACAGAAACATTACAGCGCGGTGCTCGCGTGCCTGTTTTTTTTCGGTTCCACCTGTGCGGGCGACAGGTTGAACAGCCCACGATTCAATACATTGCGGCTGCTTTCGAAGCCACGGTGACGGCGAGCCACTTGCGCTTCAGCGCAGCCAGATGAAGCTCCCCATCCGACCGGTCACGCCATCGCGGCGGTATGAATAAAAGCGCCGGTCCTGCACCGTGCACCACGGCCCCCCACCGACTTGTTCGACGCCAATCCGTTGCAGGCGCCAACGGGCGAGCTGATACAAATTGCCCATCCATTTACCTGGTCGCGTCGCCACAGGCTGAAAGGCCGCAGCATCAGCGGCATGGATTGCGGCAAATGCGTCTCGCACCTCGGCGCCGGTTTCAAACGCCTGCGGCCCGATCGCCGCGCCCAACCAGACATGGATACGTGGCGTCTGCGCGCCTTTGCCCTGCATGGCCGCAACGGTGTTTTCAAGAACGCCAGCGGCCAGGCCGCGCCAACCCGCGTGTGCAGCACCTATCACGCCGGCCTGCGCATCGACGAACAAGACCGGCAGGCAATCGGCGGTCATGATGACCAGCGGGCGAGCAGCTTGTGAACTGACGGCCGCATCGGCCGTCACTGCCGCAGCGTCGGGCGACGCACTGCGTGGCGGTTGCGCGTCGGCATCCACCACCGTCACGCCATGCACTTGCTCGAGCCAGAGCGGTTCGGCCGGCAGCAGCGCCACAACAGCAGCCCGGTTGCGCGCGACAAGAGCCGCATCATCACCAACATGATCG
>CAXBNM010000012.1:0-27353 GCA_963976885.1 uncultured Burkholderiaceae bacterium | reverse complement strand
AGCTGCGCCTGTTGGTGCTCGAGTTCATGCCCTGGCAACCCAAGCAGAAGACTTTTGCAGCGGCCGCCGGCGCAGTCGCATTTCTGGTGGCCTTTGGCTTTCTTCTACGGGCGTTCTGATCATGCTGGAAAGACTCGATACTGACATCCTGATTCTTGGCAGCGGCGGGGCCGGTCTGCTTGCGGCTCTCCATGCGCACAAGGCAGATCCCGAGCTGAAGATCACGATTGCGGTCAAAGGCCTGATGGGTAAATGTGGTTGTACCCGGATGGTGCAGGGCGGCTACAACGTGGCGATGAGTGCCGACGATTCGGTCGAACGTCATTTCATGGATACGATCGTTGGCGGCAAATGGTTACCCAACCAGGACCTTGCCTGGCGGCTGTGTGAGACCGCGGTCACCCGCGTGCAGGAGCTCGAGAACGAGCTTGGCTGCTATTTTGATCGCGAAGCAGACGGCTCGCTGCACCACAAAGCGTTCGCTGGGCAGACGGCCGACCGTACCGTACACAAGGGCGACCTGACCGGGATCGAGATCATCAGCCGCCTGATGGAACAGGTTCTGGCTCTGTCGGTCGATCGCCTCGAAGAACATCGCGCGCTGGCGTTGATTCCGAACGCCACGGGCGATGCACTCGCCGGCGTGCTGATGGTTGACATGCGCACGGGTGTGATGCGCTTCGTGCGTGCTCAGGCCGTTTTGCTGGCTACCGGTGGCGGCCCGACCATGTACCGCTACTACACGCCCTCGGGCGAGAAGAGCATGGACGGTCTGGCCATGGCCTTGCGGCTTGGTCTGCCGCTGCGAGATATGGAAATGGTGCAGTTCCATCCAACGGGCCTGCTGGCGGGCAAGGACACCCGCATGACCGGCACCGTGCTTGAAGAAGGCCTGCGCGGGGCAGGCGGGCACTTGCTCAATGGGGAAGGCCATCGCTTCATGTTCGATTACGACGAGCGCGGTGAGCGAGCCACGCGCGATATCGTCAGCCGCGCCATCTACGCCGAAATGCGCGAAGGCAAGACCACGCCGAACGGTGGCGTCTACATCGCCATGAGTCACCTCGGGGTGGAGGATGTGCGCAAGAAGTTCAGCGGGATGGTCAAACGGTGCGCAGATTGTGGCTTCGACCTTGCCGGTGGACGTGTCGAGGTGGTGCCAACCGCCCACTACTTCATGGGCGGCCTGATCTGCGACATCGATACCAAGACCGAGTTGCCGGGGCTGTTCGTGGCTGGCGAGGACGCCGGCGGCGTGCATGGGGCGAACCGGCTGGGCGGCAACGGGGTTGCCAACTCCACCGTGTTCGGGGGGATTGCCGGCGAAGTGATGGCCACCTATGTACAGGAGGCCGGCGTGCTTCATGCTCCCGACGAGGCCAGGATCGAGTCGGAAATTGCCCGTGCCATGCTGCCCTTCGCCGCCGATGGCGGGACTCACAATGTCAATTATTTGCGCGAAAAGCTCATGGACATCATGTGGGAAGACGTCGGTGTGTTGCGCACGGCAACCGGCATCCGCAATGGCTTGTCGCGACTTGCCGAACTGAAGGCGGAATTGCTTGCGACCGGCATCGGGGATCAGCAACTGATGTTCAATGTGACCTGGCACGACTGGCTCAACCTTTATAACCTGATCGATATCTCCGAGGTGATTGCCGAGGCGGCGCTGGCCCGGGAGAACTCGCGTGGCGCCCATTTCCGGGAAGACTTTCCAGAGGCGGGCACGATGGAGGACTCAGATTTCACCGTTGTCCGCGGCCTGGCCGACGGCCTGAACGTCACGCGCGAACCTGTCGAGTTCTCGATCGTCAAGCCTGGTCAGTCGCTGATTGAAGACTACGAAGAGAAGGCGCCGCAAGTAAAGCGTCTAGGAGCTGACCAATGTCTGTAATTTCCCATCAAGCGATTAATGACGCCGCCTATGCCATCATGGGCAAGGCGGCAATCGACATCCCCACCGACTACCGCCAGAGCGTCGACAAGCTGGCCGAAGAGGAACAGGGCAAACTGTCCAAGTTCGTGCTCGTGACCATGATGAGCAACTGGGATGCGGCCACCGAAGACCGCCGCCCGATGTGCGCCGATTCGGGCCTGCCGCGCTACTACGTGAAGATCGGCAATGAAGCCCGGATTGAAAAAGGCTTCATTGGCATTGAGCAGGCCTTGCGCGAGGCCACCGCGCGGGCAACGCACGACATCCCGCTGCGCCCCAATCGTGTGCACCCGCTGTGGCGAACCGATAACAACAACAATGTCGGCATCAATGCCCCGGAGATCGATTGGAGTTTCGAGCCGGATGCGGACTGGATCGACATCACCACCGTTCACAAGGGGGGCTTGTTCGGAACCGACTATCGGATGCTGTTCCCTGGCGACGGGATCGACGGAATCAAACGCTTCTTCCTCGATACCCTGGTGTCATTCGGCAAACGCGGTCTGGCCTGTCAGCCAGCTATTGTCGGCATCGGCCTGGGCGGATCCAAAGACACGACGATGGTGCTGGGCAAGCAGGCGGCGTGCCTGCGCACCGTCGGTGATCGCAACCCTGATCCCAAGGTCGCCGAGCTCGAGCTGGAGCTCAAGGACATGGGCAACAAGATCGGCATGGGGGCGATGGGCTTCATGGGAACCTCAATGGTCGCGGATTGCCATATCGAGGTTGGCTACACCCACACGGGGGGCATGCCGATGAGCGTGCACATGTTCTGCCTGTCATCGCGTCGCGCGACCGTGCGCTTGCATGCCGATGGTTCGGCCGAATATCGAACCGACCCACAATGGTTCACCCCTTACATGCGACGGGAGACAATCTCATGGCCGAACTGAGTAGTGATTTCAAGGTGGTGCGTCTCAAGGTGCCGGTCCGGCATGAGGATATCGAGAACCTCGAAATCGGCACCATCGTCTACCTGGATGGCGTGATCTATACCGGCCGCGAAGGCGTCTACAAGCGAGTCCTTGAAGAAGGCGTCGCTATTCCGCTGGATCTGCCCGCGCTGAGCAACGTGAATTTTCATTGTTCTCCTGCTGCGGCGATCGAACCGGACGGCAGCTTCCACGTCGGTGGTGTGACGGCTACGGCAAGTTTCCGGTTTGCCAAATGGATGGAAGCCTGGTTCCAACTCTCGGGGGCCAGGATCATTATCGGCAAGGGCGGGATGAGCAGCAAGGACTACAAGGAGTTGTTCGTACCGGCCGGCGCCATTTATCTGACCACGGTCGGCTACGGCACCGGTGCGCTTCTGGGCCGCGGAATCAAGGCGGTCAGACAGGTCGAGTGGTTCAAGGAGCTTGGCAATGCTCAGGCGATGTGGGTGTTCGAAGTCGAGAATTTCGGCCCTTTCATCGTTGACAGCGACCTGCAGGGCAACAGCTTGTTTGAACAACAAGGAAAGCTGGCTCAGGCGAATCTTGCCGAGATGTATGCGGGCCTGAAGGCTCCGGCGCTGAAGCGCTACGGCGAGACCGACGACCGCAACGACGAACTGATTTGAAGGCTTTGAAGCAGGCCTTCTGTTTGGGTTTTTTGTTTCTGACCGCGTCATGATCTGCAAACCCTGATGCGCGCTGTGCAGAGGGGGCGGTGTCGTAATGCCGACAATGAACTGAGAGGGTATCGGGATGTTTATCGATGAGCGAATCTACACACTCAAGAACGGCAACGTGAAGCCATTCCTGGCTTTGTACGAGGCCGAGGGCAAGGACGTTCAAATCCGTATCCTTGGCAACATGATCGGCTACTTCTACACCGACATCGGCCCCTTGAATCAGGTCGTGCACATGTGGGGGTATGACTCCATGGACGACCGCTTCCGACGGCGCGCCGAGTTGCAGGAAAGTGAGCAGTGGCAGGCGTATGCCAAACAGATGCGCCCGCTGGTGAGTCATATCGAGAACAAGATTCTGATCCCGACCAGTTTCAGCCCGATTGGCGGAACCCCCACGCGAACTCTTTGAGGGGCAGGGGGCCGGCAGCAGCGACCTCCGCCCGCATTCCAACCGGACAGAGGCACGACGATGACTGGCTACATCGGCGAGGCGGTATCGCAGGCGCTGGCAACTGATGGATTCATCTGGGTCTGCGCGATCGTCTCAGCAGCATTGGTGCTGCGCGCCGCCATCGGCTTTGGCGACGGGCTGATAGCGGTGCCGCTGCTGTCACTGATTGTCGACGTCAGTGAAGCCGTGCCCACCATCCTGTTTCTTTCGACGACGATGTCGTTGTATCCGCTCTGGAAGGATCGCAGTCATATTCAGCTCGGCTCGCTGGGCCGAACATCGATTGCGGCTTTTGTCGGTATTCCGCTGGGCGTTGTCTTGCTCGGGTGGGGCAATGACAGTCTCATGAAGGGGGCTCTGGGTGCCCTGTTGATCGCGCTTGCCTGGTGGCAGTTGCGCACGCCGGCGCAGACACGGCTCGAGTGGTCGGGCTGGAGTTACATCTTCGGCACCGCTGCCGGGGTGCTGGGCTCGGCCTATGCGTTGCGGGGCACCGTGTTCAGCGTGTACGGAGCTCTGCGTGGCTGGGGGCCGAAAAAATTCAAGGGCACCATCAATGCGTTCTATGTGGTCAGCGGCATCCTGATTCCCATCACTTACTTTGGCGCCGGACTGATTACGCCGCGCATTGTTGGCTTTTACCTGGTGATCCTGCCCTTGGCCGTGCTGGCAACGATGCTTGGTTACCGGGTGACCGACCGCGTAGATGCCACCGTGTTCAAGCGATGGTTATGGATGCTTCTGTTCGGGCTCGGGTTTGTATTGATTGTTCGAATGTTCCTTGCCTCAACTGCGGCCACCGCCTGACAGCGCTGCCCGGTTGTGTATTGACCCGGTCAGTCCCGGCGGTTGCCGCGAGAGCCTGACCGGCCCGCGTGTTCAATCAGGCACGCAGATCTGGTCGCGGCTCACCGCCAGCGCCGTTTTGACGAAAAGCGTCAGGATGACGGTTGAGGTGATCGCCAACAGCGCCAGCGCAATCGATTGCACGCCGGGCTTTGCGGTGATTTCGAACATCCGCCAGCTTGCGGTTGTCACCGCGGCAAGCGGAAAGGAATACGCCCACGACGACAGAAAGAATGGCAGGCGCAGGAAGTGTCTGAACTGCACCGCCAGCAGGGCCGTGAAGAACAGCGCATTGTAATAGAGCACGTGCGCAAAAGAGTCGTAGCTGTCGGTCAACTTCAGGTAGGACATGAAGCCAATGGCCGGTGGCGCGATCAGAATGAACAGCGTGGGCATCAACTTGATGGGTATGGGCTCATGAAACAGGATGCGATTGAAGACAATCGTCAGCAGTACCAGCCAGAACAGCAGCCCAACGCTGAAGAAAAACCATGAGGTTTCGACGAAGCCCAGATCGATGCCGCTGAGGGGTACCAGAATATTGCCCACTGCCGGGATGAACCAGGCGGGGTTCAAATGATCGGTTTTGAATTGCTTCTGATGCATCCAGGCATTCATGACCACCATCAGCACCGTGAACTGCATGACTACGCCGGTCAGCCAGAAGCCTTGTGCCAGCGTATGGCTCATCGGCATGCTGATGATTGACAGCAATACCAGGCTCACCGGAATGGTGCCGAAGAAATTCAGCTTGATCGGATGATGCAACTCGGCCAGCACGCTGTCGCGATGGCGCACGACTTTGGTCAGATACAGCGCCGCAATCGTGATGAAAATGCCGATTGTCAGCGCGGCCATTGCGGTGGCCGGACCTGTGTTCAGCTCGCCGATGGTCAGCGCCTTACGCCAGGCGATAGTCAGGCCGGACAAACCCATCACCACCGAGAATAACGAGACGGGAAGATGTTGCAGTCGTGCGGTTGCGGCGGCATCGCCGGTAATCTTGCGGTGGGTGAGGTCGGGGGAATTCATTGCTGCAGGCTGAATGTTTGAGTATCGATCGTGTGGGCGTTGCTGTCAGTGACTATGTCACCGCACAGCCCGGCTGCTCTACCGGTTCATGAGCGGGCTTGGTGACAAAGTTACTGATGCAAATCCAAACGCAAGGCAAAGTTGCTTTCAGACAATGTTAACCGTTAAAGGAGTTGCAACGATGAAGGCAAACGAAGGTGGTGTTGACCGTTCAGTACGGGTGCTTGCAGGTCTTGTACTGATCGCGCTGGCCGTGAGCGGACAGATAGGTGTCTGGGGCTATCTGGGTGTCATTCCGCTTGTCACCGGTGCGCTGGGTTTCTGCCCGCTGTACGCGGTGCTGGGTATCAAGACCTGTCCGATCAAATGACTTTGCAGAGTCTGCTCACCGCCGTGCGCTACGCGCATAATGTCGTTCTGGATCGCCCAGGCCGGGCGATGGCTTTCGACCTTCTCTGAGCAACGGCAGCCATGATGAGTTCATTCAAGTTCGCGGGGCACGATGTGGCCTTTCGCGCCGGCGACCCGGCGGGCGCAACCTCGGCACATGGCCAGACGCTGTTGTTGATTCCGGGGCTGGGCGGCACGATGGCGTTCTGGAACACAGCATGGCCCTTGCTGGCCGAGCAACATCGCCTGATCTCGTTCGATCACCCCGGCATGGGGGCCAGCGCCGACCCCGGCGAGCCGCCCAGCGTCGAGCGCCTGGCTGATCTGGCGGTTGCCTTGCTGGATGAAATCGGTGTCGAGCGCGCGGTGATCATCGGCCATTCCATGGGCGGGGCCATCGCGCAAACCGTCGCGCTCGAAAACCCGCAGCGGGTAAGCACCCTGGTCCTCAGTTCAACGTGGGCTCGCCCTGACCATTACTTTCAAAAGGCATTCGCGCAACGAAAACTGTTGCTTGAGCAATGTGGGGCCCTGGCCTATGCCCGCGCTCAGACACTGGGTGTGCTGCCGCCCGAATGGATTGCGGCCAACCCGCAGGCCACCGATGAGCAGGAACAACGCGCCGCGGCCAGCTTTCGCAACCCACAGGTTGTGGCCCAGCGGATAGACGCTTTGCTGGCGTTCGATCGCAGTGCCGATCTTGGCCGGATTCAATGCCCGACGCTGGTTGTCCATTGCGAAGGTGATCAGGTGGTGCCGCCTCATATGTCAACCGGACTGGCCCGGCTGCTACCCGGCGCCAGCCAATTGGCGCTCTGCGGTGGTGGTCACTTTGCCCCGGTGATCACGGCCGAGGCTTTCACGAACGGCGTCCTGGCCTTTGTGAATCCTCTGAACGAACACTGACACCGCTGCGCACAAGCAGTGCCAGGCGAGTGGAGCGCGCCGCGTCTGGTCGGTTCGCTCCTGTGCAGATGATGATCTTGTGCGTGCTCACCGATGAATCCGCTTCTTAACCCAAATTGGGTAAAAAACGGAGAAATCTGCCCTGAATTGCAAGATCAGGCGATATGCTGTTGATTCTTCGGGGTAGATGACAACAGTTAATGGGCAGAATGGTCAATTCGATGGAAAATCGCGAACAGGCTATTCGGTAACAATAATTGACTTGTAAACCTTTCCAGTCCGGCAAGCTGTCTTCCTTCCTGGCGCCTGTTGATGTCAACAGATTGCGCGCCCGGCGCACGCTTATCGCGTCCGCGTCGGCTGCCGGTGTCGCCTGTCTTACGTGGCTGATGTATTTCTACGGGATGCTGACATCCCGCGCCGCGCTGATCGCCATTGGCGCGGTCGCGCTGGTGGCGCTGGTGATGAACTTTCTGCTCGTCTCCCGTATCAACCGCTCGTTTGCGGATCCGAGCATGACCGGTCTGCAAACGATATCGGCCACGCTGACCATGCTTGTCATCGCCTATATGGCGACCCCCGTCGGGCATGGCGTGGCCATCCTGACCATCCCGATGATTTTCGTGTTTGCCAGCTTCCGCTTCGGTTTCTGGCCGCTGCTCCGACTGGGCGGCGTGATGTTCGCGCTGGCGGTTCTGGAAACCTTGTTCAAATTCGATTTTGGCGCCGATCCGGATGCCGGGATCGGGTGGGTGCATCTGGCCTCGCTTGCCACCGCGCTGTTGACGTTTGCAATGGTTGGCGGGCAGTTCAATGACATGCGCCGGCGCAACCGCGCCGAGCGGGCAATCTCGCATGTGGCCATGGCGCAGTTGACCGAGGCTGTCGTCACCGTCGATACCGCGGGCATGGTTCGATTTTCCAACGCGGCGGCGCGCTCGTTATTCAGTGTTGAGAACGATACCGAATACGAGATGCCGATTGATGAGCTTTGCCCGTTTGTTGATCAGCAACCGATCGGTGAAACCCTGCAGCAACTCCGGTTGCGCGGTGATCATCGGCTGGTTGACGGTGATGGCGCACTGATTACACCGGAGACGATTGGCGGCACGATTCTCAAACGGGATGGTTCGACTTGTTTCGTTCGTTTGTCGGTTTCGCCCTTGTTGGGCCGCGCTGCAGAGGTCGAAGGCTTTGTCCTGGTGGTGCGCGATGTGTCGGATACGCAGCGCCTGATGAAAGAGTTGGAACATGCGGCTACGCACGATGTGTTGACGGGTTTGTTGAACCGGCGCGGATTCATCGAGCGCTTGCAGCAAACGCTGCACGAGGCCGAGGCGGATGAACAGCCGGTGAGTGTGCTGGCGATTGATCTGGACCAGTTCAAGATGGTGAACGACTCGTGCGGCCACGATGCGGGCGATGATCTCCTGCGGGTTGTTGCCGCCATGATGCGCCGGACGGTGCCGGCCGGCGCGCGCCTGGCCCGTCTTGGCGGCGATGAGTTCGGCGTCATCCTGCGCGACATGCACCTCACTCAGGTTGAACTGATTGCCAACCGGTTGTTGCGTGAGTTTGCCGAACTGCGTTTTGTTCGTCAGGAGCGCAGTTTCAGAATCGGGGCAAGTCTTGGCGTGGCGCAGCACTCGGTTGATTGCCTGCAGGCGCAGTCCTTGCTCTCGCGGGCCGATTCGGCGTGTTATCTGGCCAAGCAACGGGGTCGCAGTTGTGTGCAGGTGTATACCCTGGGCGACGCCGAGGTGTCGCGGCATCAGCGCGACATGAGCTGGGCGACGCGGATCAGCGAAGCCTTGCAGCAGCGCTGGTTTGTGTTGTTCGCGCAGCGGATTACGCCAACGGTGCCGGGCCCGGATGATGAAGACCACTTTGAAGTGCTGGTCCGGCTGATTGAGACCGACGGTGCGGTAATTGAGCCGGGCGTATTTCTGCCGGCAGCCGAGCGCTTCAATCTGATCAATGCGCTCGACCGGGAGGTGATTCGCCTGGCCGTGTCGGCACTGGAGAAGATGATGAAGGCCGGCCAGCGATTGCCGCGGTTTGCGATCAATCTGTCGCCCTCAAGCTTGCGTGATGGCAAGTTGCTGGTTTATATCGGTCAGAAGCTCCGGGAGTCCCGGGTGCCGGGCGAGCAGTTGACGTTTGAGCTGACCGAGACCGCAGCCATCTTCGATCTGGATCAGGCGCGGGTGTTTTTCCGGGGCTTGAAAGATCTGGGTTGCCGGGTGGCGCTCGATGATGTGGGCAGCGGATTCAATTCGTTCGACAACCTGCGCCAGCTGCCGATTGATCAGATCAAGATTGACGGCAGTTACGTGAGGAGTGTGTGTGAGAATCCGCTCGATCTGGCGTTTGTGGAGGCCATCCAGCGCATCGCAGAAATTCTGAATGTGAGAACAGTGGCCGAATTTGTGGAAAACGATCGCATTCGCGAGAAAATGACGCACATCGGCGTTCACTATCTGCAAGGGTACGGATTGCACAAACCCGAGCCTCTCGATGAGATCGAGCCTTATGTCGCTACACACGGCCAAAGCGCCAGGCCGCCCGGAGGTGAGCGAAGTGAGCAAAGACATCACCGTCAAAGCGCTTCTCGCGCAAACGAAGTGGCAGCGGGAACGGCAGAAACTCCGCTCCCTGATTCTGGACTGCGGTCTTGATGAAAGCGTTAAATGGGGCAAGCTTTGCTACGCGCATGCGGGCCGCAACGTAGTCATTATTTACGGTCTGAAAGACTACTGCGCGCTGGGCTTTTTCAAGGGCGCTGTTCTTGAGGACGACGCGAAAATTCTGGTCGCGCCGGGCAAGCACTCCCAGGCCATGCGCCAGTTACGTTTCGCCAGCATCGACGAAATCATTGCCGCTGAAGCACACATCAACGACATGCTGGCCAAAGCCATTCGCGCCGAGAAGGACGGCCTCGAGGTGGCGTTCCATGCCAAAGACCAGCTTGTCTATCCCGAGGAGTTGCAGCTGGCTCTGGCCGGCGATGCCGAGCTTGCCCGGGCCTTTGGTGAGCTGACGCCCGGACGCCAGCGAGGGTATGTTCTTTACTTCTCAGATGCCCGGCAAGCCACCACCCGCCGTAGACGCATCGAGCAATGCCGAGCGAAGATTCTGGCTGGTAAGGGACGGCAGGAACGCTGATCTGGCGCTGCGGCTGACCCGGTCCGGCGCGCGCTCAGTGCGGGTTCAGCGAGGGCTCAGCTTGCGCGCGGCGCGAGCTCTGCCGATCGGTGACCATCAAGCGGCAGTTCACAGCCGTGTTGATGATGCCAGGTCTGCTCGTCCATGACAGGGCGCTTGGCGGGCATTTGCAGATTGGCGAGCCGGTTCGATGTGGCAATTTTCTGCAACCCGGCGCGGGTGTCCGGCAATGACCATTCTGATCGGTCCATGCAATAGACCAGGTAGTGCCGCAGCAGTCCGGTTTCATCACGGATGGTGCCGATATCGTTCGGCTTGAGGCCGACCTTTTCAAGCACTCGTTGGGCCGGCTTGTTTTCATTCATCGAGCGGGCGTAGAGTCGATTCGCACCGCTCTCGGCCATGGCCGCATGGACCGCCAGGCGCGTCGTTTCGGTGCCGAAACCGCCGCCCCAGAACGCGGGGTGCGTCCACAGGCTCATTTCAACGCCATCGGCAAACGGGGCAAAGCGGTAGAGGGCTGCGAATTGACCGGTTTTCCGGACGACTGCGGCAATTGCCGCGACCTGACCGGTTTCTCCCTGCGCCATGATCGATTCGATCCGTTCAAAGACGGGTAAATGATGTTCGGGGCGCTTCCACAGAAGATGTTCATTAAAGCCATCGGCCTGGGTGGCCTCGAAAAGCGGCCATGCATCGGACAGCGCAATCGGCCGCAGGGCCAGACGTTCGCTGTAGTGGTGATTGATGCGTTGGGAGAATTGTTTGAAGTCCATGCCAAGGTCTCTGCGGTGTTTGTCGGGTAGGACTGATGATGTCGATGCCCTGGCAGAGGTTTCAGCGGTTGATGACCGGCGTTGCGCCGTGTCGATAGCCGGTATTCCAGCGTCTCAAAACGGCGACACCATGGGGGATGAACGGCAGATCGAGCCGGTTTCCACCCGATGTGGCAGGGTGGTTTGCGTATGGTTTTCACAACGTTAACTTTTGCGACACCCTCGTTTATGCTCTACTGACAGAGGCGGTTTCGCGTCCGCCTGAGTTGTCGGAGGTGATCTTTATGCGCACACAAGCTTGGGGCGTGATCACGCGCTTTCGGGTTTTCGAAGGCGCAGCAGAGTGATGAGCCGGCATTCCAAGGTCCGCGGGCAGCCCACTGTCCAATCAGACCAGCCGCCATCCAGCCGCCAGCGGGTAAATACCGGCGCACCTGTGTCCAAAGACGCAACCGCGTCTGTTGGCGCACCGGCGGACAAATTTCCATCCCGGCTTGAGCGAATGATGTCCGTGGCCGGCGAGGCCTACTGCATTGTCGACAGTGAATGGCGGATCGTGCAATGCAATGCACCGCTGGCCCGCTACTTCGGCTTCGATGCGGACAGCCTGGTTGGCGTCAATACCTTCGAGTTGAATCCAAAACTCAAGCAATCGGTGTTCTATCCG
This sequence comes from uncultured Burkholderiaceae bacterium, assembly GCA_963976885.1. GTDB lineage: Bacteria > Pseudomonadota > Gammaproteobacteria > Burkholderiales > Burkholderiaceae_E > JAUIAI01. Next base: position 15,569 of record CAXBNM010000012.1, on the reverse strand, counting down.
GTGCTGCGCGACTCCATGCAAAAACGCACGCCGGGCTTTCGGACCGGATACTCGGTGCGCACGGGGCATTGGCTGATGTTGCGTGCTTATCCGTTTGAAGATGGCATTGCGGTGATGGTCCACGACATTTCCGAGTTGGGCGATGAGCAGCAGCGCCTGACGTATCTGGCCATGCATGACTCCCTCACGGCCTTGCCGAACCGGCTCGCGCTGCAGCAGGAAATCGATGAGACCATTATCGCGGGCAAGCCGTTCACGGTGGTTTTTCTTGATCTGGACCGGTTCAAGAATGTCAACGAGTCGGCCGGGCACGTTACCGGTGACCGGGTGTTGATGGAAATGTCGGGCCGCCTGTCGCAGTTGCTTGCCGATGGGGATCGCTTGTTTCGGATCGGCGGCGATGAGTTCGTTTTGTTGACACCGGCCGTTGACCACCGGATCGATGCCAAGGTTGGCGAGATGTTGACCCTGGCCAAGCAACCGATTCTGATTGCCGGGGTTGAATTTACGCTGGGCGCCACTGCCGGCGCCGCTTCGTCGCCCCGCGATGGTGATTCTTATACGACCCTGATCCGGCGCGCCGACATGGCGATGTATGCGGCCAAGCGCGACGCGGTCGGCACCTTGCGGCGATATGACGCGCGCCTGGAGGCCATCACCGTTCGCAAGTTGACCATTGAACAGGCGTTACGCCAGGCATTGGCGGGCGATCATCTTGAATTGCATCTGCAGCCGAAGGCGACATTGCCGGCGCTCAAGATGACCGGCGCAGAGGCCTTGTTGCGCTGGCATCACCCGCAGCGCGGTTTGGTTGAACCGACCGAACTGCTGGAAGTGGCGCAAGGTTGTGGTTTGCTGGTCGACGTGGATCGCTGGGTGCTCAGGAATGCCATTGCGATGCTGGCCCGCTTTCGACGTGAAAAACTTGAGATGCGCATTGCGGTCAATGTGACCGCGGCCAGCTTTGAGCGCCCCGGACTGGCGGAGCAGATTCTTGAATTGCTGGCCGGCTATGAAGTTCGGCCTGAAATGCTTGAGATCGAAATCACCGAAAGCTGTCTGATGCAGAACACCGCGGTCAGTGCCGAGACGCTTGAGGCGCTCAATGCCGTTGGCGTGCGAGTCTGCGTGGACGACTTCGGCACCGGATACTCCAGTCTGGCCTATCTCACCGACTATGCGGTCGATGTGCTGAAAATCGATCCGCAATTTGTGCGTCGGGCCAGCAACAATGTCCGCAGTCGTAATCTCGTGCGCGGCATCGTGGCGTTGGCGCACACGCTGGAGATGGAAGTTGTAGCCGAAGGGGTCGAGACGCGTGAGCAGTTGCTGCTGATGACGCAACTCGGGTGCGACGCCTTTCAGGGGTTTCATTACGCGCGCGCACTGCCTTGCGAAGATTTCATTGCCTTCGCCCGGGCCAACTGAGGGACGTTGGCGGCTGCAGGCGCTGATCCGTAACCGCCCGGCTGCGGCGGCGCCTCAGATCCAGATTCGAAACAGCAAGACGAGCAAACCGCCCAGGGTCAGCAGCACGCGATGCCACCAGCGGCCCGGTGCAATTAGGCCGAACGAAACCATTGCCACGCCAAGTGCGGTCTGCGCCGCAGCCAGCAGGGCGCTCGCCGGCGCGTTGCTCAATTCGATCAGCGCCGGGTTGGCGATCATCGACAACGGAATCAGGTACAGGCCGACGCCAAGAGCCATCGCCTTGGTGGCTACTTTCAGCCAGTTCTCCTGGACCATGCCGGCGGCGATGAATACGGCGCCGCAGACGGGCGGGGTGATGGTCGAGAGCAGCGCAAACCAGAACACGAACAGATGCGTTTGCAGCAGACCCAGACCCAGCCCGGTCAGGGCCGGCGCGGCGACGGCCACGCAGATCACGTAAGCGGCGGTGGTCGGCACTTCCATGCCGAGCAGCAGGCAGGCCAAGGCGGTCAGCAATATGGCCGGCCAGAGCTGGCCGCCCGAGCCGGACAGAATGATCGAGGTGATCTTGACCCCCAGGCCAGTCATGCCGAGCACACCAATGATGATCGAGGCGCACAGGATGATGGCGGCAATCATGCCGATCTGGCGGCCGGCATTGATCGTGGCGTTGCTGAGGCGGGTGAGTGTGGCCCGCCACGAGAAACTCAGGGCGGCGTCCGTGATCAGCAGCGCGGCCGCCACCACAATGGCCAGGCAGGCTGCGTACTGCGGCGTATGACCGGCACCGAACATGCCCCACAGCAGCACCGTGAAGGGCAGCATGAAAAAGCCTGCCGTAATCAGCACCTGGCGGGCCGCGGGCTGGTCTTCGGCCGGCACGCCCGGCAGTTCATAGCGCCGCGCAAAGGCATTGATACCGACCCACACGGCCATGAAGTACAAGACCGCGGGCAGCATCGCGGCCACCATGATCTGCTCATAGGGCACGCCGGTCAGTTCAACCATTACGAAGGCGCCGGCACCCATCAGCGGCGGCATGATCTGGCCGCCCGATGAGGCCACCGCTTCGACGGCGGCGGCCAGCGCCGGTGGATAGCGCAGCCGGGTCATGGCCGGCAGCGTGATGGCGCCGGTGGAGGCGACATTGGCCGACGCGGAGCCCGAAATCGAGCCGAACAAGGCCGATGAGAGTACCGAAACCTTGGCTGCGCCGCCGGTCAGGCGACCGGCCGCTGCGGCCGCAACATTCATGAAGCCGGCCCCGGCTTCGCCGGCATTGAGCATGGCCCCGAAAATCACGAAGATGGCGACGATGCTGACCGATACGCCGGTCAGGCTGCCCCACAAGCCGGCTTCGGTGATGGTCATCGAGCCCAGAAAGCTGGCGACCGGGATGCCACCGTGACCGAACTCGCCCGGCAGCAGATGCCCGAGCAAGCCGTAGAGCAGGGCGATGGCCGCCAGTACCGGCAGTGGCCAGCCGACGGCGCGGCGTGCCATCTCAAGCACGACCAGCAGCAACAGCGCGGCAATCGCCGTCTGGACATGGCCTTCCAGCGCGCCGTATTGATCGCCCAGTGCCGATTGATTCCATGCCACCCAGCAGCAGGCGGCTACGCCGAGCGCGCAGATGACGGCCGCCACGCGGCTGACCCGGCCGCCGGCCGGCCGGTACAAAAGAACCCAGGGCAGCGCGAGCGCCATGTGCAGGGGGCGGCTGACCAGATTCGGGACGAGGCCGGCAAAGATCAGCCAGAGGTGAAAGCCAATACTGAGCGCCCCCAGCAGGGGCCAGATGAATGCGGGCATAGCGTGGCAGGTCGGGGCGGCAGCAGGCCCGCAGCTTATTGCTGGTCGGCGGTGAGCGGGGCGTTGATTTCGCGGTAGTAGCGCAGTGCGCCGGGGTGAATCTTGCGCTCGATATTGGCCAGCATGGCGGTATCCACGCCACGCCACCAGGCCGACTGGGCCGCCATCGCGTCGCGCTGGGTCCAGTAGGTGCGGGTCAGCTGATAAGCCGTTTCGTCATCCATTGCGGTTGTCGTGTAGGCGACCACCGGCAAGGAGGTGGTGGCGACCGGGCTGTCCTGACCGGTATAGGTGCCCGCCGGAATGATCAGCCGGGTGCGCTTGGTCTGGGCGATCTGTTCGTCGGTCATCGACAACAGGTGCACGCCGGTGCCTGCCGCCGCCTCGATCACGTTGGGGGCCGGATAGGAGCCGGCGGTCACGAAGCCATCGATCTGGCCGTTCTTGAGTGCTGGCCCGGCGTTGCTGAGCTCGACATCGGCCAGCTTGACCTGATCCTTGACGCCGAACAGTTCGAGGTATTTGGCGCCTTCTTTCGCACCGAAGCTGCCCTTGCCAACCAGCATGGTCTTGCCCGCCAGATCGGCAAAGCTCTGCACGCCGGCATCGGCACGCGTGACGAAGTGCATGGTCAGCGAGGGAATCGGAAACAGCGCCCGGATTTGCGCAAATTTCGGATTGGCCTTGTCCTTGAACATGGCCTTGCCGTCCTGGGCCAGACCGACCAGCGCGGGCGGGGTGGTGAACACGTAGTTGCCATCGCGTCGCGCCGCTTCCATCACGTTCTGCACCGAGCCCTGGCTTTCCTCGACGGTAACGATCATGCCTCCGTCGGAGCCGGCCTTGACGGCCTGCGCGATTTCAACCGCCATCTGGTAGTACGACGATGAGCTTTTGGCCGATTTATAGGTGATACGCGTTTCGGCGCTGGCCTGGCTGGTGCCGATGGCGCAGCTCAGTGCCACCGCGCTCACCTGCAAGAAACGGCTGATCGTAAGGTTTTTCATCAGTAGGTCTCCCTGGGTTGTTCTGAATGTTGCGTCGGGCGCTTCTGACTTGCTGGCCCGGGCGGCAACTATACGACGATCGGCGGCCCGGCATCGCGCACGCTGGCGCCGGCGCTGAAAAATCGCGGCCGCCAATGGCTACAAAAGGAAAACTCACTGCCGGCTGACCGGACAGTTGTTGCCGATGCAGGTGTTTGGCAATGAATGATTGGCAACGAAGGTGTTGTTGCAGGTGTTGTTGCGGCAAAGCTTGCTTTGTGCGCCAACCGGGCGGCGATCTGCTTTTGCGATCTGCCCGCAGACTGACCAGATGTATGGGGATGGTAGGCCGTGCAGGGTTCGAACCTGCGACCATCGGATTAAAAGTCCGGTGCTCTACCAGCTGAGCTAACGACCCTCCGCGCTTTACATCTTGGTGCTGCTTTGGTGCTGCCTTAGTGCTTCCTGTATTGCTTCTTGATTACCGAATATTATCCCGAAAGAAGTAATTTCCGGTAGCAAGCCGTAGATTCTAACCAGCCTTGCGCTCTTGGTCAAACCATCCGTTCAACTCGCCAGATTTGATAGTGCAAAGCGGCCACCGCGCCGAGGATGATACTGACAAAAACAAGCAGCGAACCCACCGCCAGCGTCGACAGACCGGACAGCCCCTGGCCAACCGTGCAGCCCAGTGCCGTCACGCCGCCAATGCCCATCAGGGCGCCGCCAAGCAGGTGATTGCCGGTGTCTTCGGGGCCGCTGAAACCCTCAAAGCGGAAACTGCGCGTGGCCAGTGCATAGGCCGCCGAGCCGGCCACCATGCCCAGCACGGCGGCGATGCCGATGCTCACGAAGCGGCTCGCATCCGTCCAGAACAGCAGCAACTCGAGGGAGTAGGCCAGTGGGGCGACGAAGCTGAACGATTCGGCCTGGCCGCTGTTGGTTGCCAGGAAGGCTTCTTCAAGGGTTTGCGGGTGCTCGGCCACATGGCCCAGTGCGCCTGACACCCACCACAGCGCGGTAATGGCCAGCCCGACCCCCACGCCAGCCAGGATGGGGTCGAGCCGGCGGAACTGCCGGTCGGCAAAGGCGAAGGCGATCAGCGCGCCGCCAATGAGCAAGGCCAGTCCCATGCGCAGGATCGGGCCGACCTCGATACCCCCCAGCAGGCGGGGCAGGTCCTGACCGGCCGCCAGTTCAACGCGCCAGGTCTGATCGATGACATTGGCCCGCAACGGCGCAAACACGCCGCGCAAGGTCATGTAGGCGGCCAGACCGATCATGATGAATACGACCAGGCTCTTCAGGGAGCCGCTGCCCATGCGGATCAGGGTTTTGCTGCCACAGCCCGAGGCCAGCACCATGCCGAAGCCGAACAGAAAGCCGCCCAGCAGATACGAGGCAATGGTCAGGCTGGAGCCGGTGTAGAGGGTGCGCGACAAATCGACGATGCCGGCGGCGTGCAGGCTCTGGGTCGACACAATGGCGACGCCGATGGCGCAGATCCACATCCGCATGCGGGTCCAGTCGTGCAGATTGACGATGTCGGATACGGCGCCCATGGTGCAGAAATGGGTGCGATTCATGATCGCACCCAGCACGAAGGCAATGGCGAAGGTACTCCAGACGACGGTGTCTTGCAGGACTCGGACGCCGGCGTCGTCGAGCATGATCAGAGCTGACTTAAGCGCTGCGCCGCACTTTGCGCGGCGGTGGTGCCGGGATATCGCTGCTGCACGATCTCGAAACTGCGCTTGGCCGACTGTTTGCGGCCCAGTTCGATCTCGGCAAAGCCCTTGTTGAGCAAGGCGTCGGCGGCGCGTGGGTTGTCAGGGAAGGTGTCGACGACGGCGGCCTGGGTGGCCACCGCTTCTTTGTACTTGCCCAGCGCATACTGGCTCGAGCCCAGCCAGAACCGGGCCTCAACGGCATACGGGCTCTCGGGAAAGAGCACGTTGAATTGTTCGAACGCGCCCTCGGCGGCGGCGAAATTGCCGCTGCGGAACTGGTTCAGCGCGGCATCGAAGACGCCTTGTTCCTTGCGATCGACGAGCACGGTCTGGCCGTTGATTTCGACCTCGATGGGTTCGACCGTCTTGATGCGCGAGTCAACCTGGGCAAACTGCGCGCTTTGCTGCTGGCGGGTCTGAGCCAGCGCATTGGCTTGCTCTTCGACCTGACCGCGCAGCCGGGCCAGTTCCCCGCGCAGCAGTTCAATTTCCTGCTGCAGCGCAAGTTGGCCGCCGGCGGTGGCCTGCAACGAGTTGATGCGCGATTCCATCGCGCTCAGCCGGTTGGAGATATCGGTGTCGAGCCGATCGACTCGCGAGCGCAGATCGAGAATGGCGCGACGTGCGTCGTTGTCTTCGAACAGTGCGTGAGCGGGCGCCATCATCAGCGTCAGCAGGGAGGCAATCAGCAGTTTGTTCATCACAGGTCAGTTCCGGGTCGGAAAACACACACCCTATGATAACGATACTGGGGCCATCGGTTGCTGCTACCGTGGCCCTGGCAGGCCGGGCGGTCCTTATTTACTGATAGACCATATCGGTGCGGCGGTTCTCGGCATACGCATCTTCGGTTTCTGACACGTTGCGCGGCCGCTCTTCACCGAAACTGACCGCTTCAACCTGGGCTTCGCTTACGCCCAGCACGGCCAGTGCCCGGCGGACCGCTTCGGCACGCTTCTGGCCCAGCGCCAGGTTGTACTCGCGGCTGCCGCGCTCGTCGGTGTTGCCTTGCAGGACCAGCTTGCGCTCCGGGTTTTCGACCAGATAACGGGCGTGTGCTTCAACCATGGCGCGGTATTGCTCGTCGATCGTGAAGCTGTCGTAATCGAAGAAGATGCTGCGCTGGGCCAGCAGGCTGTCCGGATCCTGGAGCGGATCGACAGGCGTCTGGTCTTCGACAACGACGGGCGCGATCTCGCGGTCGGTGCCGGCGGCATCGACGCTGCGGTCGTTGATGCCGGTGCCGGTGGCGCCGCCGGCCGTGCCGTCAGTTCCGGTGCCGTCGCTGCGGTTCTCGATGGACGCAGCTCGATCGTCGAGACGGACTTGAGAGCCGCAGCCGACCAGGGCGGCGGACACGAACAAGGCCAGGAGCAGGTTCTTTTTCATAAGTGTTTCCCTCTGTTGTTATCGCTGTTTGTCAGGGCATCAGGAGCCGTCAAATGGCCCCCAGGTAGGTTCACGGATATCGCCCGAGTCGGCGGTCAGGCGCTGCTTGATGCGGCCGTCAATGGAGGCGGCCATCAAGAGATCACGATTGCCTTCGCGGGTGGCGTACATCAGCCAGCGGCCATTGGGGGCGAAGCTGGGCGATTCTTCGACGCCGCCATCGGACAAGATGTTTTCGGTGCCGGTTTCAAGGTTCTTGATGGCAATGAAGTACTTGTTCTGGCGTCGGGTGACGAAGGCCATGATGCGGCCATCGGGGCTGATTTTCGGGCTGACGTTGTAGGCCGATCCGAAGGTGATGCGCTCGGCCGAGCCGCCCGATACCTTCACGCGATAGATTTGCGGTGAGCCGCCGCGATCGGAACTGAAGTACAGATACTCGCCATCGGGTGAAAAATCAGGCTCGGTATCGATGCCACTCGAATTGACCAGGCGGCGCGGTGGCAAGGAGCCGTCGGCGCTGACCAGATAGATTTGCGAACTGCCGTCGCGGGTCAGCGCAACCGCCAGCGATTTGCTGTCGGGCGCCCAGGCCGGGGCGCTGTTGCTGCCACGGAAGTTGGCCACGGCGATGCGCTTGCCGGTGGCCAGCGTGTGCACATACACCACGGGTTTGCGCGTTTCGAACGAAACATAGGCGATTTGCCGGCCATCAGGCGACCAGGAAGGCGACATGATCGGCTCGGTCGAGCGCAGCGATGCCTGCGCGTTCTGACCATCCCAGTCAGAGATGTTGAGCTTGTAGCTGGTGCCCTGGCGGGTTACGAACGCGATGCGGGTGGTAAAAACGCCTTTTTCGCCGGTGAGCTTTTCGTAGATGAAGTCGCTCATCCGGTGCGCGGCATAACGCAGGTTTTCACCGCTCGAGATGATCGACTCGCCGCCAAGACTGAGTTGGCGGACCGCATCGGTAAGCCGGTAGCGGATGTCGTAGCGTCCGTCGGCCAGTTTCGTGATGGAGCCGCCGACCACCGCATCGGCGCCGCGCGTACGCAAGCCGGCGTAATCGATGGGGGCGGTGTCGGTCAGCGTGCTGTTCAGTTCAACCAGTCGGAACACGCCACTGCGCGACAGATTGGCGCGCACGGTTGACACCACATCGACGGGCAGATTGCCTGGATTGGCAAAGCTGGCCACCGCAATCGGGTATTGATTGGCACCCACCCCAACGACATCAATCGTCATCTGTGCGTGTGCGGGCGTAGTCAGCCCCAGCAGCGTGGCGAGCATGACGCCCGCGGGGATGGCAGCCAATGCGCTGAGCTTCGGGTGTTGAAACCGGTTCTTCATGGGCAAGGCAGTTCCTGATCAGTCGTGTGGGCAAGTATATCGGAGCCGCCGCAGCGCTCCGACCCTTGTTGCAGGCGCATCGGCGGTGCGGCGAGACTCAGTTCAGATCGCGCGGGCGCAGATTGATGAGCAACTCGGGTGGGCATACGCCGTTGGCCTGGCAGGGCAGTTGTTCGGCGCGTCGAATGCCGCGTTCGGCGGCTTCGTCCCAGCCGCTCAAACCGCTCGGGCTGACCATGCGTACCGACAGAATCTTGCCATCGGGGGCCAGTTGCACCCGGAAGCTGGCCTGCGGATTGCCGCTGGTGCCGGCTGGCAGCCGGTAGCGGGTCTTGCCGCGAATGATGGCACCGACCTTGGCCGCGTAGCCGGCGTCGCCGCGACCACTGCCACCGACGGCGGCGCGGGAGCCGCTGGCGCCACCATTGGCGGCCTGGCCACCGGCGGCGCCCTGGCTTGAGCTGGCCTGCGCGAGCAGGTTGCGCATGACTTCGGCCTGCCGCTCCTTGGCGCGTTGTTCGGCGGCACGCTCTTCAGCGGCGCGTTTTTCGGCCGCCGCTTTCTGGGCTGCGGCCTTTGCAGCGGCTGCTTTTTCGGCGGCAGCCTTTTCGGCGGCACGCTTCTCGGCAGCGGCCTTCTCGGCGGCGGCTTGTTCAGCCGCGCGCTTCTGGGCGGCAGCCTTTTCTGCAGCGGCTTTCTCAGCCGCTGCCTTCTCGGCTGCCGCCTTCTGGGCCGCTGCTTTCTCTGCCGCCGCTTTTTCAGCCGCCGCTTTCTCGGCGGCCGCCTTTTCGGCTGCTGCCTTTTCGGCTGCTGCCTGTTCGGCAAGACGCTGCTTCTCAAGTTCGGCCTGACGCAATTCTTCGGCCAGGCGGGCGCGGGCTTCGGCTTCTTCGCGGGCGCGGGCCTCGGCGGCCTGACGTTCGCGCTCAAGCGCACGACGCTCGGCTTCCAGGCGTGCTTTCTCGGCGGTCAGGCGATCGACCTCGGCCTGGCGGCGGGCCTGCTCCTCGGCTTCAAGCCGGGCTCGTTCTTCGGCCTCCAGGCGGGCTTTCTCTTCGGCTTGCCGGCGTGCCAGCTCCTCCGCGTCGAGGCGGGCCTGTTCGGCGGCGCGCTGGCGGGCCTCTTCTTCAAGGCGTTTCTGTTCTTCCAGCTCGGCCAGGCGCTGCGCTTCGAGTCGCTCGCGTTCCTCGGCTTCGCGCTTTTCGCGGGCAATCTCGGCGTCACGCTCGGCTTGCGCCTGCTTTTCCTGTTGGGCCTGCTGGCGCAGATCTTCTTCAAGCCTGCGACGCTCCTGCGCCTCGATGGCCAGTCGCTCGGTTTCCAGTTGCGCCAGTTGCATCGGATCGGGGACGGGCTGATCGGGCGAGGGCGGCGGTTCGGTCTGCGTCTGTTCGAGGTCTTCGAGTGTCCACAGTTCGGCGATGGCCGGGGGCGGCTCATCGATTTTCCACTCCACACCAAGGAACAGCACGGCAGCCAGGCCGAGGTGGATCAGGATCGACAGACCCAGCGAGCGCAACTCTCCCAGCGATGAGCGCAAAACCTGAAAAATCTCGCCTTTCATCATCGCCCGGACGTACTCAGTTAGCCTTTTTGACCAGCAGGCCGACCTTCTGAATGCCCATTTGCTTCAGTTGGTTCATCACACCCATCACGTTTTCGTATATCACCGCCTTGTCGGCGCTGATCACCACCGGCACCCGCGGGTCGCCGCCCGTCAGTTTGCGCAGCGAATCTTCGAGCGTTTCCGGGGCTACGGTCAGTTCGGTCTTGCTGCCGTCTTCGCCTTTCATTTCGAGGGTCATCGCGCCAATGCTGGGGATGCGCACCTGGACAAACAAGTCCTTGCGCACGCTGCTGCTGCCCACGGTGGGCAGATCGATCACGCCAGGCGAGAGCAACGGTGCGCTGACCATGAAGATCACCAGCAACACCAGCATTACATCGATATACGGGACGACGTTGATTTCGTTGACCATGCGCCGGCGGCGGCCGTTGCGCAGACTCATATTTGCCATGCAGATCTCCCGAAAGCGGGGCGGGCGGTGGTCTGGAGGTGGGCAGTCATGGGCGGGCAGTGCTCAGCGCGACTGGCGCTGCAGAATGTTCGAGAACTCTTCCATGAAGCCCTCGAAGCGCACTGAAATCCGGTCGATGCTGTTGGCAAACCGGTTGTAGGCGATCACGGCCGGAATTGCCGCGAACAAGCCGATGGCGGTCGCCACCAGCGCTTCGGCAATACCCGGCGCTACCGACGCCAGCGTGGCCTGTTCGACGTTGGCCAGCCCCCGGAAAGCATTCATGATGCCCCAGACGGTGCCGAACAAGCCGATATAAGGGCTTACCGAGCCGGTGGTGGCCAGAAAGCCGAGGCCGGATTCCATGGAGTCCAGTTCGCGCTGAAAAGTGGCCTTCATGGCCCGGCGCGAGCCATCAACCATGATGCCGTGGTCGAGCCGGTCTTTCTGCTGGCGCGATTTCAGGTATTCGCCCATGCCGGATTCGAAAATGCGCGCCAGCGCCCCGTTCTGCTTGGGTTCGCTGCGCACCTGCTGGTAGAGCGAGCCCAGATCCCGGTCTTTCCAGAAATCGGACTCAAAGGCGGCGGTGGCCTTGCGGGCTGCGCTGAGACCGAAGAATTTGCGGAAGATGATGGTCCATGACGCGATCGAGACGATCAGCAACAACGTCATCACGGCCTTGACGATCAGGCTCGCCTCGGCGATCAGTGAAAGGATTGAAAGATCTGCGTTCATGGATGTAGTCGTTCCAGTATCCAGTCGGGCATCCCGGCAGGGCGCCCCGTGAGGTGATTGACGGCGGCAATGCGAACATTGCCTGAAACCAGGGTGGCCCCCGAGTCGGCCAGATGAGCGGTTTGGCGGAGCCACAACGAAGCCCGGCCTGTGCGGAGCAGGCTCATGTGCAACACCAGTTCATCGTCCAGCCGGGCAGGGGCTTCATATTGCAGCTCGATACTTCGCACAACGAACTGCAGGCCATCTTCATTGAGCAGCTGTCGCTGAGATATTCCCAGAGCGCGCAACCATTCGGTGCGTGCGCGTTCAAAAAACCGCAAATAGTTTGCGTAATAGACGATACCGCCTGTATCGGTATCTTCGTAGTAAACCCGGACCCGCCAGGTAAAAATCGGCGTCGCGGAGGATTCGGCATCGGTCGGTATCGTCACCGCGCCGATTCTAACAACCGCAGCGCTTCCGCGAGGGCATAAGCCCTGTAGTGTTGGGTAGTAGTCTCAGAACGCCATCGTCCACATGGCAAAAGCCGCAATGGCGGCCGCCGCCAGCGCCAGACAGGCCCGTAAAAAGGCTTGCTGGCGAAAGGCCGCCCAGTTGAAGCGTTCGGTCATGATTGCGGCCATCAGAAAGCCCGCGACCAGCCCGCCGATGTGCGCCGAGTTGTCGACCACGCTGCTGGTAAATCCCATGAACAACGAATAACCGACGAACAACAGCATCGACTGGCTCATGCTGGAGACCAGTTGCGGCGGCAATTTGCTGCGCGCGGTGAAGACGGCCGCCAGAATGGCCCCGGCAACCCCGAAAACCGCCCCTGAGGCGCCCACCGATACCGCGGTCGAAGCCGAGAAAAACAAGCTGGCCAGCGCCCCGAACAGGCCGGAGGTCAGGTAGATCAGCAGAAACTGAGTGTTACCGTAAAAACGTTCTGCAATGGTTCCCATTTGGTAGAGCGCAAACATATTGAAGGCGACGTGCAGCAGGCCGGCATGCAATACGGTCGAACTGAGCAGGCGCCAGGGCTGCAACTCGGTATAGGGCTTGAAGTTACCGCCAATGGCCAGCAATTCGGTGGGCGTTGGCTCCAGCGGGTTGATGCCGACCAGCACCATTGCCGCAAAGACAAACAGATTGAGGCCGATCAGGCTCTTGGTGACCCAGACGCGCGGCGTGGCCTGATACAGGCGATAGAGGAAGTCCTGCACGCGTGGTCAGTCCGGCTCGGCGCCAAACTGATGGTCTTGCGCCGCCAGTGGCCCGGGCGGTATCAGATTGAAGTGCTGGTAAGCCATGGCGCTCGCAATGCGCCCGCGCGGGGTGCGCTGAATGTAGCCTTGCTGAATCAGATAGGGCTCGATCACGTCTTTTTCCTCACCAATGGCGGCGGCCAGGTTATCCAGCCCGACCGGCCCGCCATCAAAGCGGCGAATGATCGATTCGAGCAGCTTGCGGTCCATCAGGTCGAGACCGGCCGGATCCACATCGAGCATCTTCAGCGCGGCAGCGGTGGCGGCCAGGTTGATCAGTCCGTCGTTGCGCACCTGTGCGTAATCGCGCACGCGGCGCAGCAGCCGGTTGGCAATGCGGGGCGTGCCGCGGGAGCGGCGGGCAATTTCGGTGGCGCCTTCCTGATCGATGCTGGCATTGAGCAGGCCGGCCGAGCGCAGCACGATATGGGTCAGATCGGCGGTGTTGTAGAACTCAAGATGCGAAATGATGCCGAATCGGTCGCGCAGCGGATTGCTCAGCATGCCGGCGCGGGTGGTGGCACCAATGAGCGTAAACGGCTGCAGATCGAGCTTGATCGAGCGGGCTGCCGGGCCTTCGCCGATCAGAATGTCGATCTGGTAGTCCTCGAGCGCCGGGTAGAGGATTTCTTCGACGACCGGCGAGAGCCGATGAATTTCGTCGATGAACAACACATCATTGCGCTCAAGATTGGTCAGCATGGCGGCCAGGTCGCCGGCCTTTTCGAGGACCGGCCCCGAGGTCTGCTTCAGGTTGACGCCCATCTCGGCGGCCACGATATGCGCCAGCGTGGTCTTGCCCAGACCGGGCGGGCCGAACAGCAGCAGGTGGTCGAGCGCCTCCTGGCGGCCGCGGGCGGCGGCGATGAAGATGTCGAGTTGCTCGCGGATTTTCGGCTGACCGACATAGTCGGCCAGGGCCCGAGGCCGCAGCGCCCGCTCAAGCTGTTCTTCATTGGGCGTGCCGGCTTTGCCGGACAACAGCCTGTCCTGGGTAAACGGCGCCGGTTCGAGCGGGTCGTGTTCGATCATTTGGCCAACTGCTTCAGTGCGAGCCGGATGCCATCGGAGACCCCGGTTTCGGCCGGCAGTTTCTGGGTTGCTGCACGGGCTTCGCGCTCGGAATAGCCCAGCGCCAGCAAGGCGTTGAGAATGTCGGCGCCGGCGTCGGCCGGGCTGGCACCGCTGACGCTGGCCACGCTGACATCGAGTTTGCCTTTCAGTTCGAGCAGCAGGCGATCGGCGGTTTTACGGCCGATGCCCGGCACGCGGGTAAGCCGGGCGCTGTCCTGATCGGCAATGGCCACCGACAACTCGGTGACCGACAGGCCCGACAGAATGCCCAGTGCCATCCGCGCACCAACGCCGGTAATGCGGATCAGTTGCCGGAAGGTGGTTCGCTCGGCCTCGCTCAGGAAACCGAACAGCAACTGGGCGTCTTCACGTACCACCATGTGGGTGAGTAAGGTCACCGGTTCGCTCAGCGCGGGCAGGTCGTAATAAGTGCTCATCGGCACATCGACCTCATAACCGACGCCAGCCACGTCGATGACGACAGAGGGTGGACGTTTGTCCACGAGCGTGCCACGAAGTCGGCCGATCATGCAGATACCTGTAGGGAAAATCGAAAGAGGGGGCGCTGGATAACGGCCATGGGGCAAAAGCTTACACCAGCCGGCCGGCTCGCAATCGCAGTGGGCTCTTGCGCCCCGCATCGAGGCGGTTGGCCAGGGTCCGGTGGTTCAGATGGCACAGCGCGCAAGCGAGCGCATCGGCGGCATCTTCGGATGGCTCGGCCGGCAGGCTCAGCAGCCGCATCACCATGGCCTGCACCTGGGTCTTGTCGGCATGGCCATGACCCGTTACTGATTTTTTCAGTTGCAGTGCGGTGTATTCGTGCACGGCCAGACCGCCCAGCACCAGCGCCGCAATCGCCGCCCCGCGGGCCTGGCCGAGCAGCAGCGTGGATTGCGGATTGACGTTGACAAAGACTTTCTCGATCGCCGATTCAGTGGGGCTGTACTGAGTGACCAGTTCGCTGATGCCCCGATGAATGATGCCGAGCCGTTCGGGGACGCCGCCCTGGCCGGTGCGAATGACGCCACTGGCCAGATAGCGGCACCCCGCCGCACTTTTTTCGATGACGCCGAACCCGGTACGTCGCAGACCGGGATCGATGCCGAGAATGATCTCAGTGCCGGAAATGCCGGACTCCGGTGGTGACCATTGCAATGCCGCGCTCGTTGGCAGCGTCGATGACTTCGTTGTCGCGCATCGAGCCGCCGGGCTGAATGACGGCAACCGCGCCCGCGTCGGCAACGACATCAAGACCGTCGCGGAACGGGAAGAACGCATCGGAGGCAACGACCGAGCCGTTCAGGCTCAGCCCGGCCGCTTCGGCCTTGATGGACGCGATGCGCGCCGAGTCGAGCCGGCTCATCTGGCCGGCTCCGACGCCGACGGTCGCCTGGCCGGCGCAGAAGACGATGGCATTGCTTTTCACGTACTTGGCCACGCGCCAGGCAAACAACAGGTCGGCCATCTGGGCTGGCGTGGGCTTCTTGTCGGTAACGACGGTCAGGTCGGCTTCGGTGAGGCGCTGATTGTCGGCGCTCTGGATCAGGATGCCCGAGCCGATACGCTTGATGTCCATGGCGTTCTGGCCACGTTCAAACGGCGTGGCGCCATCGGGGTTGATGCCGTCCAGTGAAATGGCCAGCAGGCGGACATTGGGTTTGCCGGCAAACACGGCCAGCGCGCCCGGCTCGAAGGACGGGGCCATCAGCACTTCGACAAACTGCTTCGAAATGGCCTGCGCGGTGGCTTCGTCCACCGGCCGGTTGAAGGCAATGATGCCGCCGAAGG
>CAXBNM010000011.1:0-27796 GCA_963976885.1 uncultured Burkholderiaceae bacterium | reverse complement strand
CCCGCCTCTTCGGTTTACGCAGACGAAGGTGTCGTGCAGATTTCACCCGCCTCGACCAATCCGAAATTCACCGACGAGCGCCCCGATCCGCAAGGCGGCACCTACCGCGTCTGCGGTCGTGATGACCAGCAAGGTGATGTGGCCGGCGCCTTTCTTGCCAATGAAATGAAAGGCAAGAAGGTTGCGTTCGTGCACGACAAAACCGCCTACGGCAAAGGCCTGGCCGATGCGACGATGGCCGCCTACGAAAAGGCTGGCGGCAAACCCGCCATGTACGAAGTCTATACCGCTGGTGAAAAAGACTACACCGCGCTGGTTTCCAAGCTGAAGCAGTCTTCCATCGACATTCTGTATGTTGGCGGCTATCACACCGAAGCGGGGCTGATGGTGCGTCAGATGCGCGATCAGGGCATGAAGACGACGCTGGTTTCCGGTGATGCTCTGGTGACTGACGAGTACTGGTCAATTACCGGTGACGCCGGTGAGGGCACGCTGATGACCTTCTCGCCCGATCCGCGTAAAAACCCCGGCGCCGAGAATCTGGTCAAGACGTTCCGTGCCAAGGGTATTGAGCCTGAAGGTTACGTGTTGTACACCTACGCCGCCATTCAGGCCTGGGCTCAAGCGGCTAAAACGGCTGGCAAGACCGACTACGCGCCGATGGTCAAGGCGCTCAACAGCGGCAAGTTCCAGACCGTGCTTGGCGACTTGTCGTTTGATGGCAAAGGTGACGTAACCCTGCCGGGTTATGTGTTTTATGAGTGGAAGGATGGCAAGTACGGCTATCTCGCCAAGTAAGCACGGCAAGTAGTCAACGTGCGCCAAAAGGGCCTGCATTTGCAGGCCCTTTTTTCATGGTCCGTGGGGTGGGGCAGGCAGCGCGGTCCGACAGAAGTGTCGAACGGTTCCAGCTTCAGGCATCAAGCCTTGGCCGGGTTCTTGCGAGCGCGTTTCGAGGTGCCGGTTTTTTTGGACGTGGTGTTCCGAGCCGGCGATGGCGTGGCCCCGGCGGCCTTCTTTGCGCTCGGCACTTTTTTCGCGGTCGTGGCTTTTTCCGAGTGCGCTTTCTTTCTGGCGGTCGACGTCTTCGCGGCGCCTGTCGTCTTCTTTGCGGCCGTTGTCTTTTTGGCGGTCGTTGCCTTCCTGGAGGCCGTTGTCTTCTTTGAAGCCGTTGCCTTCTTCGCCGTGGTTGGCCCCGCAGTTTCGGCCGGCGAGTTTGATGTCGTTACTGCCGCCGTCATTGTTGGGGATGTCGCCTGGTCAGGCGCTTGGGCTTGTTCCGCAACCGGGCGTTTGCCCGTCGCCTTTGGCGAATGGTTCGCTTTACGCCGGGGCGCGGGCCTGGCCTGACTGGCACCAGTGGCAGTGCCCGAGCCGTTGCTGCGGGCCAGCGCAATCAGCTCGCCGGCATGCTCGCGCGTGGTGGCGGTAATACTCGAGCCGCCAAGCATTCTGGCCAGTTCTTCGATGCGCGCCTGATCGTCCAGCAGGGTTACCTGACTGTTGAGCGCACCGCCGTTGTCGCTCTTGCTGATGCGAAAGTGCTGGTGCGCGCAAGCGGCTACCTGAGGCAAATGCGTAACCGCGAGCACCTGCCGGCTTTCGCCCAAGCGTCGCATCATGTGGCCAATGGCATCGGCTACCGCGCCGCCAACACCGGCATCGGCCTCATCGAAAATCAGCGAATCGACCGGGTTGGCTTGCGCGGCGCTGACCGCGATGGCCAGCGATACCCGTGACAACTCACCACCCGAGGCGACTCTTGCCAACGAGCGCGGCGTCATGCTCTGGTGGCCTGCAAACAGAAAGGCAATTCGATCGACGCCGAAAGGGCCTGGCTCGCCGGTTTCGATCTCGATGTCAAAGCGCGCATTCGGCATGCCCAGGCCGGTAATCTGAGCGTTCACCGCCTCGGTCAGCGTGCTGGCCGCCTTGCGTCGCACGGTCGATAGCTGGCCGGCCAGCGCGTCGAACTGCGCGGCTAGCTCGGCCACGCGTTCCGTCAGCGCTTCGATGTCTTGCGCCCGCTCCAGTTCGGTCAGCCGGCTCTGCAGCTCGGCGGCGGCCGTCAGCAGCTCTTCGGGTTCGCAACGCAGCTTGCGGGCAAGCTGGAACATGTCGCTGACCCGGGTTTCAACCAGGGCCAGTCGTTCCGGGTCCAGATCGATGGCTTGCGCGTAGCCGCCCAGTTCGGAGGCAGCTTCGGTGATCTGAATCTCGGCCGATTCAAGCATTTGCAAAGCATTGTCGAGCACCGGATCGAGCCGTGCCTGATGTCGCAGCCGGGCGATGAGATGATTCAACTGGTCGCGCAACGAGTCGTCATTCTCGGCCAGAGTGCCCGCCGCCGACTGGGTTTCCTGAATCAGCCCGGCGGCGTTGGCGAGGCGGGTTTGCTCGGCACTCAGGTTGAGCCATTCGTTGTCGGTGGGCGCCACCGCATTGATTTCATCGAGACGCCATTGCAGTTGCTCGCGCTCGGTCTGAATTTCATCCTGGCGCGATTGCGCCTTGTCGAGCAACTGGCGAGCCTCGCGCCACTGCGCCCAGGCCTTGCGCACTTGTTCGGGCAGCTCACCGGGTTGGGCGAAGTCGTCCAGCAAACGGCGTTGCCCCTCGGCCAGTAACAACGACTGTGAGGCATGCTGGCCGTGAATCTCAATGAGTTGCTCACCGAGGGCGCGCAGTTGCGTGACGGTGACCGGTGAGCCATTGATGAAGGCTTTGCTGCGTCCGTCGCTGGTAACTATGCGGCGCAGTTGCAACTCGGGTTCGTCAGCATCGCCGGCCAGTTCGTGTTCGCCCAGCCAGCTCAGCACTCGTTGGGACGGGCGGAACGCGGCACTGATTTCGGTTTGCGTGGCGCCTTCGCGCACCATGCCCGCATCGCTGCGGTTGCCCAGCGCCAGTCCCAGTGCATCGAGCAGGATCGATTTACCGGCACCGGTTTCACCGGATAACGCACAGAAGCCGGCCGAGAAATCAATCTCGGCCTTTGCCACAATGACGAAATCACGCAGAAAAAGGGACAAGAGCATGGAGTGTGCCGGTCTCAGGCCGGGTCGCGGTTCGGGGTGTCGCCAGGCGTGGCGGATGATTCGCGGAAGCTGGGAAACTCATGCCAGCTCAGCTTGTTGCGCAGCGTTGAAAAATAACTGTAGCCGGCCGGGTGCAGAAATTCGACCGTCAGGGGCGAGCGCACCACCATGATGTCATCGCCCGGATGCAGATCTTCAAAGACCTGCATGTCGCAACTGACGCGAGGCTCGCGGCCCTCAACCACCCGAATCCGGATGCTGACGTCGTCGGGCAGACAGATCGGCCGGTTGGACAACGACTGCGGGGCAACCGGCACCATCACCAGGCCGGCCAGTCGGGGATGCAGAATCGGGCCGTTGGCCGACAGCGCATAAGCGGTCGAACCGGTTGGGGTGGCGACGATCAGGCCGTCGGCGCGTTGCGTATACATATAGGTATCGTCAACATGCACCTCGACCTCGATCATGCCCGAGCGCGAAGACCGGTTGATCACCACATCGTTCATCGCCGTGTCCTGCCAGATGACCTCGCCGCGACGCATGGCGCGGGCGGTCAGCATCGAGCGGTGCTCGGAGATGAACTGGCCGTTGAGAACCGCGTCGAGCGCGTCGGGCCAGTCTTCAAGCGGGATGTCGGTGATGAAGCCCAGGCGTCCCTGGTTGATACCGACCAGGGGTACGTCAACGCCGGCCAGTTGCCGGGCCAGACCAAGCATGGTGCCGTCACCGCCGATGACGATTGCCAGATCGGCGTGCTCGCCAATCTGGGTGGTTTCAACGGTGGGCTGTTTGATGCGAGGCAGTACGCGAGCGGTTTCCGACTCGATCAGAACGTGATGACCCCGCTGGGTCAGGAATGCGGTGATGGCCTCGATGCTATCGGCGACTTTGTCGGACTGATAGCGGCCCACCAGGGCTATGCGGCTGAAGGCTTTGGCTGTCATGAATCCGATTAGAGCATAGTCCGGCGCCACGCCGGCCCGGCATGGCCCGCAGCCGTGCAGGCGGGGGCGGCAGTCGGGTTCAGCGGTGCACCAGGACGGGGATCTGGCATTCTTCGAGGACTTTGCTGGTCTCGCTGCCCAGCAGCAGATGGCGGATGCCACCGCGGCCGTGCGAGGCCATCACGATCAGGTCGGCCCGGACCTTGCGCGCCACGCCAATGACCCCTTGATGGACGCTGACGTCAAAAACGGTTTCGGTCTGACAGGTGAGGCCAAGCGATTCGGCCAGGCGGATGACATCGCTCAGGATTGCTTCGGAATGACTGAGGGCTTCCGCCTCGACGTGTTCGGGGTTGTGTAAAAACGCCGCCGGCACCTCAACGGCCAGCGCGGGCTGATAAGGTGGCTGTACATTGACCGCGGTAACCGTGGCATTGAAGTCCCGGGCCATTCGGAGCGCCGCACGCACAGCCTTGAATGACAGTTCGGAGCCGTCAGTTGCCACCAGGATATTCCGGTACATATAACCTTCTCCAGGCCGCCTATGGCCAGACGCCGCAAGTATAGAATGCGTTTGGTGCTTTGGGCCGGTGTCGCCCCAATTCTGCTCAATCTCTAACCGGACTTCCAATGCAACTGGCTCTAGCCGGCATCATCGTTCTCGGCGTTATCAGCCACTGGCTGGCCTGGCGGCTCAAACTGCCGGCCATTCTGTTCCTGCTGCTGATCGGCATCCTGATCGGACCGACCTTCGGTCTGGTTGAACCCGACGCGCTGTTTGGCGACGCTTTGTTCGGCCTGGTCTCGCTGGCCGTGGCCATCATCCTGTTCGAAGGCAGTCTGACCTTGCGCTGGTCCGATCTGCGTGGCATCGGTGCCGCAGTCTGGGGCCTGGTCTCGGTAGGGGCTGCAATCACGTTCTTCCTGATTGCGCTGGCTGCGTACTGGATCATCGGCATTTCATTGCCGGTGGCCTTCATGATCGGCGCCATCTGCACCGTCACCGGGCCGACCGTGGTTGTGCCCATGTTGCGGGCCATTCGCCCGACCAGCAGCGTGTCCAAGACCTTGCGCTGGGAGGGGATTGTCATCGATCCGATCGGCGCCATGCTGGCGGTGCTGGCGCTCGAATTCATCCGCACGCAAGATGTCAGCACGGTCTGGACCGCCATCTCGGTGCTGATCGCTTCCGGTCTGATCATTGGTCTGATCGGCGCCGCGTTGCTGGCAGTGTTGCTGCGCTACCACCTCGTGCCCTGGTATTTGCGCGATGTGACCGCCCTCGGTTTCGTTGTGGCGGTGTTTGCCGGTGCCAACTTCTTCGCCCATGAGGCCGGCTTGCTGTCGGTGACCGTAATGGGCATTACGCTGGCCAATGTCAAGAACATCAATGTCGACGACATTCTCGAATTCAAGGAAAGTCTGACCCTGCTGCTGGTTGCCATTCTGTTCATCACGCTGGCCGCGCGCCTCGATTTTGCCGACTTCTCAACCTTGAACTGGCGACTCGGCGCGTTTCTGGCGGCCATCATGCTGGTCATTCGCCCGATTGCCGTTTATGTGTCGACGATGTTTTCCACGCTCGACTGGCGCGAGAAACTGCTGATCAGCTGGATCTCACCGCGCGGCATCGTGGCCGCCGTGGTGGCCGCCTTGTTTGCCATTCAGATGGGCGCGCTCAATGTGCCCGATGCCGAACTGATCGTTCCGATCGTCTTTGCCGTCATCATCGCGACCGTCGTGGTGCAGAGCGCCACGGCCGGACCGCTGGCCCGCGCCCTCAATCTGTCCAACCCCGAACCCAATGGCGTCATCATTCTTGGCGCCACAGCCGCCAATCGCGCCTTTGCCAAAAAGCTCGGCGAGCGTGGCTTTCAGGTGTTGCTGTCCGACACCGAATGGGGAGAGGTGCGCAAGGCGCGCATGGACGGCTTGAATGTTTACTTCGGGCAGATTGTTTCCGATCATGCCGAGGGCGTGGTCGATCATGGCAATGTCGGCTATCTGCTCGGCATGTCGGGACGCAGCTACAAGAATGTGCTCGCCAGCGTGCATTTCCGGCCTGAACTGGGCGGCAATGGCGTCTTCATTCTCGATGTCAAAGAGCCGGGTACAACAGCTCGCTCACAGGAAATGGTGGGCAACCTGAAGGTGCCGCGGCTGTTCGGCAAGGACATGCATTACGGCGAGTTCGAGCGCATCCATGCCGAGGGCGGAGAGTTTCGCGTCACCCGCTTTACCGATACCTTCGGCTTCAGCGAGTATCGCGATTCGCTGCCCGGACCGACCGTGCCCTTGCTGGGCATTGACCCCAACGGCCGTCTGGTGCCCTTTACCGACCAGGGCCGCCCCACGATCCGGCCGGGCTGGCAGATGATGGCGCTGTGGCCGCATGAAACCATCGAGGCGGAGAAGGCGGCTGCGGCCGCTCGTAAGGAGCAGGCCGAGCTCGACGCGGCTGCTGCCGAAGCGGGCGAGGCCGCCGCTGCCGAGTCGGGCGATGCCGCCGAAACGCCCGATACCCCCGAGCGCCCATGACCACTGAGCTCATCATCAACTTGCTGCCATGGCATTGTGGGGACACACCAACAAAATTGGTCAGGTGGCCTACAATTAACCACTATGGATGAGCGAGCACAGACCCTGCTCAAGGTACTGATCGAGCGCTACATAACCGACGGGCAACCGGTCGGTTCGCGCACGCTTTCGCGCCACTCCGGTCTCGATCTGTCGGCGGCCACCATTCGCAACGTGATGGCCGACCTCGAAGAGATGGGCATGATTGAAAGCCCGCATACCTCGGCGGGCCGGGTGCCTACGCCCAAGGGTTATCGGCTGTTTGTCGATACCTTGCTCACCGTGGCGCCCATCAATACCGATCAGGCCGACGAAATTCGTGGCCACCTCAAAGACGACCAACCCACGCGGCTCATTTCCAGTGCAGCCGGGTTGTTGTCGACGCTCTCGCATTTTGCCGGTGTCATCACCACGCCCAAGCGGGCCTCGACCTTCCGGCAGATCGAATTCATGCGCCTGTCCGACCGGCGCATTCTGCTGATCATCGTCACGGTCGATGGCGACGTGCAGAACCGGATCCTGCAGCTCGAGCACGACTACTCGAGCAGCGAGCTGACCGAAGCGGCCAACTACATCAATCGTGAGTTTGCCGGTCTGGCCCTGGAAGATATCCGTACCCGTTTGCGCTCCGAAATCGGCAATCTGCAAAAAGACATTACGGTGCTGATGCAGTCGGCGGTCGAAGCCGGCCAGGATGCGCTGAGCGGTGAGCCCGATGAGCCGGTCGTCATCTCCGGTGAGCGCAATCTGCTCGACGTCAGCGAACTGTCGCAGAACATCGACCGGCTGCGCAGCCTGTTCGATCTGTTCGACCAGAAAAAGCGTCTGATCACCTTGCTCGATGCCTCCAACCAGGCCAAAGGCGTGCAGATTTTCATTGGTGGCGACTCCGAACTGATGCCCAACGAGCATCTGAGCATCGTCACCGCGCCTTATCAGATCGATGGCCTGGTCGTCGGCACGCTGGGCGTGGTTGGCCCGACGCGCATGGCCTATGACCGCGTCATCCCGATCGTCGATGTCACTGCCAAACTGGTGTCAGCCGCGCTCAATCAGCGCAATATGCTGGCCAAGGGGATTGGCGGTCGGGACAGTAGTGAATGAGTCGTTATTCGTCGTCCGCACAATTCAGCCATGACCAACCCGAACGCACCGGTGTGTTGCTGGTGCAACTGGGCACGCCCGAGGCCGCCGAGGCGGGGCCGGTACGGCGCTATCTGAAGCAGTTTCTGTCCGACCCGCGCGTGGTCGAAATTCCGCCGGCGCTCTGGTGGCCAATTCTCAACGGCATCATCTTGCGAACCCGGCCGGCCCAATCGGCCCGCAAGTACGCATCGATCTGGACCGATGCCGGCTCGCCGCTGCTGGTCAACACCCAGGCTCAGGCCAAACTGACTCAGGGCTATCTCGGCAACGACGGATTTGATGTCAAGCTTGCTTTCGCCATGCGCTATGGCGAGCCGTCAATCAGCAGCCAACTCGAGGCGCTGCGCGAGCAGAACGTAACCCGTTTGCTGGTCGTGCCGATGTATCCGCAGTTTGCCGGCTCCACGACGGCCTCGGTATTCGATGAAACGACACGGGTGCTGAGCACCTGGCGCAACCTGCCCGAAGTGCGCTTTACCCGGGGCTTTCATACTTTTCAGCCCTATATCGACGCGCTGGCCAGTCATATTCGCAAATCGTGGGGCAATGATGGTCCGCCCGACAAACTGCTGATGAGTTTTCACGGCGTGCCACGCCAGACCTTGCTTGCCGGTGATCCCTACCACTGCGAGTGCCATGCCACCGCGCGGCTGCTGGGCGCCGCTCTTGGTCTGCCGGACGATCGCTGGCAGCTCAGCTTTCAGTCCCGGTTCGGCAAGGCCAGGTGGCTTGAGCCCTACACCGAAGCCACCTTGCGCAAGCTGGGTGCTGCCGGCACCGGTCGGATCGATGTGGTCTGCCCGGGCTTTGTCGTCGATTGCCTTGAAACGCTGGAAGAAATTGCCATCGAGGGGCGCGATACCTTCAAGGAAGCGGGCGGTGGTCAGTTCAATTACATTGCGTGCCTCAATGACAGTCCGGACTTCATTGCCGCGCTGGCCAGACTCATTGGCGAGCATCTGGGGGGCTGGCCGGTGACCGCGGCAACGGGCGGTCCGGCCGCTCGTGAGGCGGCCGCGCAAGCTCGGCAGGCCAGGGCGCTCGCGATGGGCGCCGAGCGCCAGGCCTGACCGAGGGGCAGGTCTTCAGGCCTTGGGCAACGGCGGAATCCGCAGGACCTGACCGGGGTAGATCTTGTCCGGATCTTTCAGCATCGGCTTGTTCGCTTCGAAGATCACCGGGTACTTCATTGCGTTGCCGTAAACCGTTTTGGCAATTTTTGACAAGGTGTCACCTTTGACGACCGTGTGAAAGCTCGATTCTTCGGTCGGACTGGCCACGGTCAGCTCGTCATGGACTTGCCCGACCCCGGCCACATTGCCACAGCACAACACGATTTTTTCGCGGGTTTCCTGATCGGCAGCTTCGCCGCCGACGGTGACGCTTGAATCGGTCGGGTTGAACGCCACCTGAAGGTCCTTCGCATCAAGTTTCTGGCTGTGGATATAGTCTTTGATGGCGTTGGCGGCGGCAGAATTGGCCGCGGAATCGCTGCCGCTGGTCGGCTCAGCGGCCTTCGCTTCGCCGCTGCCGAACAGTTTTTCGCCGGCGTCTTGGATGAATGAAAGTAGTCCCATGTTGGTGTGCCTCCTCGGCTTGATTGGTGCTGGTGATTGAAGGTATCACGGTGGATTAATCATTTTTTTGCCAAATGCGCTTGAAATACCCATCTACGCCCCCAGCTATTAGCCGACCTGAAGCTAAGTAATTGTTTTTAATGACTATGAATAATCCGAACAGCGGAAAGACTGAGCCATTTTTCAGCGATGGGGACCCCATCGATACCTCGCACCACCTGGGCGATGAGTTGGAAAATGTCACCCACGACGGCGGTGCCAGCGCACCCCAGCCGGAGGCCGCCGAAACGGCCGCCGAGATCGCACAGCTCCAGGGTGAGCTGACCCAGGTGAAGGCCGCGCTGCAGGAAGCGTCAGAAAAGCTGCTGCGTCAGGCCGCCGAAATGGAAAACGTTCGCCGGCGGGCGACCGAAGATGTGGCCAAGGCGCACAAGTTCTCGATCGAGAGCTTTGCCGAAGGTCTGATTCCGGTCATGGACAGCCTCGAGATGGCGCTCAAAGTCGAGAACCCGACCGTCGAGAGCCTGCGCGAAGGGACTGAAGCCACCTTGCGCCAGCTGATGAATTCGTTCGAAAAGAACAAGTTGCTGCCCATCGATCCGGCCGGCGAGAAGTTCGACCCGAACCGTCATCAGGCCATTTCGATGGTACCGGCCGACTCGGTGCAGCCTCCTGTGCCGGCCAATCACGTCGCCGCGGTGCTCCAGAAGGGCTATCTCATCAATGACCGTGTGTTGCGGGCAGCGATGGTGACGGTCGTACAGGGTTGAAACGGCGTAAAGCATTCCCACATCAGAAGATATGAACCAGCCCGCTGACGGGCATATCAAAGGAATTGAAGCAATGGGCAGAATCATCGGAATTGACCTCGGCACCACGAACTCCTGTGTCGCCATTCTGGAGGGCAACACCCCCAAGGTCATCGAAAACTCGGAAGGTGCTCGCACCACGCCGTCCATCGTTGCGTACATGGAAGACGGTGAAATTCTCGTTGGCGCGCCGGCCAAACGCCAGGCTGTCACCAACCCGGCCAATACGCTGTACGCCGTCAAGCGACTCATCGGTCGCAAGTTCCAGGAAGATGCAGTCCAGAAAGACATCACCCTGATGCCCTACAAGATCGTCAAGGCCGAAAACGGCGACGCCTGGGTGCAGGTGCGTGAAGACCGGTTGGCTCCGCCGCAAATTTCGGCCGAAGTGCTGCGCAAAATGAAGCGCACCGCCGAAGAGTATCTGGGCGAAGAAGTGACCGAAGCCGTGATTACGGTGCCGGCTTACTTCAACGACAGCCAGCGTCAGGCCACCAAAGATGCCGGCAAGATTGCCGGTCTGGAGGTCAAGCGCATCATCAACGAGCCGACCGCCGCAGCGCTCGCCTTCGGTCTGGACAAAGACTCCAAGGTCGATCGCAAGATTGCCGTCTATGACTTGGGTGGTGGCACCTTCGACGTGTCGATCATTGAGATCGCCGACGTTGATGGCGAGAAGCAGTTTGAAGTGCTCTCGACCAACGGCGACACCTTCCTCGGTGGTGAAGATTTCGACCAGCGCATCATCGATTACGTGATTGCCGAGTTCAAGAAAGAGCAAGGCGTTGATCTGTCCAAAGACATTCTGGCGCTGCAGCGACTGAAGGAAGCCGCCGAGAAAGCCAAGATCGAGCTGTCCTCGAGCCAGCAGACGGAATTCAATCTGCCCTACATCACCGCAGATGCGTCCGGTCCGAAGCACCTGAACATGAAGATCACCCGTGCCAAGTTCGAGTCACTGGTTGACGAGCTTGTGGCCCGCAGTATCGAGCCGTGCAAACTGGCGCTCAAGGATGCCGGTCTGAAAGCCAGCGATATCAATGACGTGATTCTGGTTGGCGGCATGACCCGTATGCCCAAGGTGCAGGAGCAGGTCAAGGCCTTCTTCGGTAAAGAGCCGCGTCGCGACGTGAACCCCGACGAAGCTGTGGCTGTTGGTGCTGCGGTTCAGGGTGCGGTGTTGTCCGGCGACCGTCAGGACGTACTGCTGCTCGACGTGACGCCGTTGTCGCTTGGTATCGAAACCCTTGGCGGTGTGATGACTGCGATGATCAAGCGCAACACCACGATCCCGACCAAATACGCCCAGGTGTTCTCGACCGCCGAAGACAACCAGCCTGCCGTGACCATCAAGGTTTACCAGGGCGAGCGTGAGCTGGCCTCGGGTAACAAGATGCTTGGCGAGTTCAACCTTGAAGGTATTCCGCCGGCACCGCGCGGCACGCCGCAGGTTGAGGTGGCTTTCGACATCGACGCCAACGGTATCCTGCATGTGTCGGCCAAAGACAAGGCGACCAACAAGGAAAACAAGATCACGATCAAGGCCAGCTCGGGTCTGTCCGAGGACGAGGTCGAGAAAATGGTCAAGGATGCCGAGATCAACGCCGCTGATGACAAGAAGCGCGTTGAGCTGGCTAACGCCCGCAACCAGGCTGACTCGTTGATGCACTCGGTCAGCAAGTCGCTCGAAGAGCATGGCGACAAGCTCGAAGATGGCGAGAAGGAAGAGATCAAGTCCGCTATCGCCGCCGTTGAGGAAGCACTCAAGGGCGAAGACAAGGACGCGATCGAAGCCAAGACTGCTGAGCTGGCTACCGCCTCGCAGAAACTGGGCGAGAAGATGTACGCCGATGCTGGTGGCGCCGAAGGTGCCCAGGCGCAGGCCAATGCAGGTGGCGAAACGGCCGATGCAACGGCCGGCGCAGACGAAGACGTCGTCGACGCCGACTTCAAGGAAGTCAAGCGCGAAGAGGGCTGATCGTCTGACCGGACTCGGGCTGGCGTCTGCCGTCAGCCCGAGTCCGACAGGACACGCACCGGTCGTTGCGGTTACGCAGCGGCCGGGTTTTTTTGTTTGTGCAGAGATTCAGGACAACAGGGCGCGGCATGGCCAAACGAGATTTCTACGAAGTACTGGGGGTGGCCCAGGGGGCGTCGGCTGAGGAGCTGAAGAAGGCTTACCGGAAGCTGGCCATGAAGTTCCATCCGGACCGCAATCCGGGTGACAGCGAGGCCGAAGCCAAGTTCAAGGAAGTCAAAGAAGCCTACGAAACGCTGGACGATCCGCAAAAGCGCGAAGCCTACGATCGCTACGGTCATGCTGGCGTCGATCCGAACGGGCAGGGCGGTTTTGGCGGTGCCGGCGCCGGTGGTTTCTCCGACGTCTTCGGCGACATTTTTGGCGATATTTTCGGCAACCAGCGCGGTGGCGGTGGTGGCGGGCGCAGTAATGTCTATCGCGGCAGCGACTTGCGCTACGCGATGGAAATTACCCTTGAGCAGGCCGCCAACGGCCACAGCACCGAGATCCGGGTGCCCAGCTGGGAAGGCTGTTCGACCTGTGATGGCACCGGTGCCAAACCCGGTACCAAGGCGGTGGAATGCCAGACCTGTAAAGGTCATGGTCAGGTGCGGATGCAGCAGGGCTTTTTCTCGGTCCAGCAGACCTGTCCGACCTGCGATGGCTCGGGCAAGACCATTCCCGATCCGTGCAATGAATGCCACGGTGACGGTCGCATCAAGAAAAGCAAAACGCTTGAAGTCAAGATTCCGGCTGGTATCGAAGACGGCATGCGGATCCGCTCGGCCGGTGATGGCGAGCCGGGTCTGAATGGCGGGCCTCCGGGCGACTTGTATGTTGAAGTGCGCACGAAGCCTCATGACGTGTTCCAGCGCGACGGCGACGACTTGCATTGCGAGATTCCGATCTCGATGAGCAAGGCGGCGCTTGGTGGCACGGTCAAAGTGCCCACGCTCGGTGGCAGTGCTGAAATTGAATTGCCCGAAGGAACGCAGACCGGCAAGACCTTCCGCTTGCGCGGCAAGGGCATCAAGGGTTTGCGTTCGAGTTATCCGGGCGATTTGTATTCGCACGTAGTGGTCGAAACACCGGTGCGACTCAACGAGCGTCAGAAGCAGTTGCTGCGTGAACTGGACGAATCCTTGTCCGACATGAAGCACAGCCCGCAATCGAAAAGCTGGCGCGACCGGGTCAAGAATTTCTTCAACTGATCCCATCTGCCGGCGCCATGGCGCCAACAGTCAAAAGGCCCGCGATGTATGCATCGCGGGCCTTTTGTTATGCTGCGCCCACGACAATGAATGCCTTGACTGGCGCAGCCAACGCAATGGCTGCTGAATCGGCGGGGTTGGAGAGAGCACCATGAACCATTCTGCGAGCAACCCGCCCGACGATCTGCAAGCCATCGAGGCGCAAGCCCATCTGCATCATGCTTATTTGCTTGGCTTGCAGTTGATGGTGGCCACCCGCAAGGGGCCGGAGGTGACCGGCGACTGGATGTTTCGTTTGTTCCGACGCCAGCATCTCGAAAAATTTCTGTCCAGCTTCGACAAGCTCGGCCTGGCCGGCTTGCCGCATGCGGTTGCCTGCGCTCAATACCATGTGTTGTCGAACAGCATAGGCGGGGTTGGCGTCGAGTACATGGCCGAGACCGATCGCAAGGCCTGGGTGCGGTTTCGCTATCCGCGCTGGATGTATCACGGTGCCACCATTTGCGGCGTGCCGGTTGAGGTCAGCCGCGGTTTTCTCAACGGCTGGTATGCGCATAACGGGGTGTCGCTGGGTAATCCGCGGCTGGGCTTTGTCTGTGTGTCCGAGGACATGACCGGTGAGATTGGCCTGTGTGGTTACTTCCGGGAGTTTGATCACGATCTGGCCGCCGACGAGCGCCTGCAGTTTGCGAAGGGTGAATTGCCGCCTCCGTTCGATGCGGCCGCGCAGCCGCAGCCACCACCGCAGCAATGGGATCAGGTGCGGCTGGCCAAGGCCAATCGCAATTACGCGCTCGACTACATCCGCAACGGCTTGTGCGAATTGGCCGAGGTGATCGGTGCGCACGAGGCTGCGTCGCTGGGCGCGCTGGCCGCGCGGCTGATCGGCTTGCAGTACTTTGCCGAAACCGCCGCGATGCTTGGTTGTCGCGATGGCGACTTGCAGGACGCGGGCGAATATCTGCGTCGGATGTTCGGCGGCATGGGCGATACGGTTCAGACCAATGTGGCGGCCGGGCAGGTAGACCTGATGCACCACGGCCTGCGGGTGGTGCGCGGCTTGCAGGGCACCGAGCGCGAACTGGTACTGACTTGCTGGGCCGAGTTGTGGGCCGGCACGATGGCCGCTCAGCAGCAACTCAAAACACTGGCCTGGCAGGCGGCGCCGGATGGCATGCGCTGGACGCTGCGGGCGCGCCAATAACGCCAGTATCGTCAGTGGCGCCATTACCGCGCCGGACCGCGCACCGGCAAGGTTTTGCCGAACGGCCGCTGATCAGGCGGTGGCGTTGGCGTGTTTTCGCAGACAGCGCTGGCAGATACAGGCCTTGCGCTGAGCCGCAGCCGGAACACTGGCCAGCAGCGCCGCCGGGAAGCTCTCCTGCACGCACCAGCACGGCTCGTTACTGATCTGACTATCGGGGCCGGCGGTCATTGCACACTGGTTGGACTGGCCACACAACGGGCAGCAAGTCGCGTCGACCGGTTCAATCTGGTCGAGCCGGGTGGCAGTCGCCGTGACGGTCACTGGCTCGCGCCGGTTTGCCGGCGAATCGGGCTGATGGGACATTGCACTCTCAGTGAGGTTGATCGATGCGGCGTGCGCCTATAGCGCCACGAGGCCACTTTGCCTGATGCCGTCAAAAATGAACTGCACGGCCAGCGCGGTCAACAAGACGCCCATCACGCGTGTAATCACATGCATGCCGGTCACGCCGAGCATATTCTGGATCTTGCTGGCCACCATCAACGAGACGAACGTCAGCAGCAGAATCACGATCAGTGAGGCAAGGACAATTGCCTGGCCGGCCACATCGCCTTCCTGGTTGGCCATCAGCAAGATGGCTGCGCCCATCGCGCCGGGGCCGGCAATCAGCGGCGTGCCCAGCGGGAAAACCGAAATATCCGGTTTCGAGATGGCCTCCAGCTCCTCATCGTCGGTGGTCGATGTGCCGCCCGAGGGTCGGGCGAAGACCATATCGATGCCGATCAGCAGCAGGAGAATGCCACCGGCGGCGCGCAGCGCGGCCAGCGAGATGCCAAGCCGGGCCAGCAGAAACTCGCCAATCAGCGCAAATGCAAGCAGGATGCCGGCGCCGATCAGCGTCCCGCGGATCGCGACAAGCCGCTTTTGCTGATCGGATTGGTTCGCGGTCAGGGCCGCAAACATGGCGGCGACATCCAAGGGGCCGATCGTTGCGAAAAACGTTGCTAAAGCCAGTCCGGCGGTTTCAGTCATGGCGTTGATTTCCGGTTCTGGCCGAATGCGGTGTCCGCTCTCGGCCAACCTAGCCAATGGCTGCCCATGCAATCTGGCCGTATCGGTGTGCTCTGGTCGTGACTCATCGTCGCAAGGGTATCGGGATCAACCGGGCAGGGCAATTGCCGGTGCCCCTGACTGACACGCCGCGCCGGCTTCCGGTACAGTCGGTCGTCAGCGGGTATTTCGCCACAGGGGCGGCACCCTCAGCGGAGGAAACCAATCATGGCTGCATTGACAACTCACGCGGCCCCGGCCATTGCCGAGCGCCTGGTCGGCGAGCTGGCGCACTGGCGCCATGAAGCGGGCTTTTTGTGCCGTACCTATCGCACCGGGAGCTGGCGGGTCAGTCTGATGGTCGTCAATACCATCGGCCATCTGGCCGAAGCCGCCTGGCATCATCCCGATCTGGATGTTTCGTTTCCGGCGGTTACCGTCAAGTTGCAGACGCACGATGCCGGGGGGATTACCGATCGCGATTTTGAACTCGCCGCCAAGATTGAAGCGGTGGTCCGGTGGCGACCCGGGGCCGAGTCGGCCGCGCTGACCGGCCCGCCCAAAGATGACGCGCGCTTTCGCTATCTGGACGACGACTGAATCTTTGCGCCGCCGTTCAGGGGCGTGTCATTGGGGGGGGCTACTGGTTCGCAACCGCGCAACGCTGCTGTTTGGCCGCGGGACGAGGGGCCCTAAGCCGCTACGCGGCGGCTTCGCTCAGCTGGCGCGAATGGTGCCGGCCGTGCCGACATCGCGCGACAGGCTGACGCCGACGCGTTTGGCGCCGGGGACGATACCGCTTTTGGCGATGCGCAACCGGATATGACTGATCTCGAAGCGGGCCTCGATGCGCTCGCATAAATGTTCGGCCAGGCGTTCGAGCAGCTTGAATGAGGTGCTGGCCAGCTCTTCCTTGATCAGCGTGGCGACGGCGGCGTAGTCGACCGTGTCCTTGAGTTTGTCGCTGTTGAAGGCCTGCGTGGAGACCAGACCGATTTCAATATTCACGGTGAGCGTCTGGGGTTGCAGGCGCTCGTGCTCGTAGGCGCCGACGATCGTTTCGACCTCAAGGTCTTCGATGAAAATGGAGTGCATACCTGATCCTGGATCGTTGGCGGGTTGGGCCCGGCCGCGCGGCGGGCAAAGCGAGAGAGGCCGTGGCGCTCGGCGCCTGGGGAGAATTATGGCGCGAGCGAGCCCTTACGGCTTGTTCATGCCGTACCGGCGCATGCTGTCGGCCGGATCGGCATCACCCTGCAGGGCTGGAAGATACCAGAATCGATCCGTGCCAATGAAATGCAGAGTCCCTGAAGTCAGTGTCGTACGCAGGCCTTGCATCATTCAATTGGGCTACATTTAGGGGCAAAGCGGAGACGGCATGGAGATTCAGCAAGTAGGGCGCAAAACGCTGCGGGGCAAAACCGGGCATGGCAAGGGCCGTAAAGTACCGCAGCAGGCTCGTGAGCATCTGCGTGAATTGCTTGGCGACATGCCCCGGCAACGGGAGTTGCTGATCGAGGCCTTGCATCTGATTCAGGACCATGACCGTCAGTTGTCGGCAGCGATGCTGGCGGCGCTGGCCGAAGAGTTCCGATTGGCGCAGGCCGAAGTTTTCGAGGTCGCCACCTTCTATCACCACTTCGATGTGGTCAAGGAAGGCGAGCAAGGCCCGCCTGCGCTGACGGTGCGGGTGTGTGATTCGCTCAGTTGCCAGTTGGCTGGCGCCGAGGATTTGCTGGCTCGCCTGCCGGCGATGCTGGGGGCCGAAGTGCGGGTGCAGGCGGTGCCCTGCGTGGGGCGCTGTGATCAGGCACCCGTGGCCGTCGTTGATCAGTTCCCGGTAGCCGGCGCCACTGCCGAGGCCGTGGTGGCGGCGGTGCGCGATGAGCGCCGCAGCTGCCCGGTGCCCTCGGTAAGCATCGAGCAAAGCCTGCAGGAAGGTGCCTACCAGACCCTGGCCCGTTTGCTGGCCGAGCAGCCCGATAAAAGCGCGCTTTATGTTCAACTGGAAGACGCCGGCTTGCGCGGCCTTGGCGGCGCGGGTTTTCCGGCGGGGCGTAAATGGCGCATTGTGGCCGGTTTTGACGGGCCGCGGATGCTCGTCGTCAATGCCGATGAGGGCGAGCCAGGAACCTTCAAGGACCGTGTCTATCTTGAGCGCGAGCCGCATCGCTTTCTCGAGGGCATGCTGATCGCCGCCTGGGCAGTGGGGTGCGAGGCCTGTTATATCTATCTGCGTGACGAGTACGCCGGTTTGCGGGCCCTGCTGGCGCGCGAAATCATCGCCTTGCAAAGTCGCCTGCCGTTTGAGTTGCATGGCTGGACAATGCCGGCCATTCATCTGCGGCGCGGGGCCGGCGCTTATATCTGTGGCGAAGAGAGCGGACTGCTTGAATCACTTGAAGGGCGGCGCGGCATGCCGCGCCTGCGCCCGCCTTATATTGCCGAAGTGGGGCTGTTTGGCCGGCCAACGCTGGCCCACAACATTGAAACCCTGCTCTGGGTGCCGACGATTCTGGCCGGCGGCAGGGAAGTGTTTGCCGACCACGGTCGCCGCGATCGCCGGGGCTTGCGCAGCTTTTCGGTTTCGGGCCGGGTCTGCGAGCCCGGCGTGAAGCTGGCGCCGGCCGGCATCAGCCTGCGCGAACTGATCGACGAACATTGTGGCGGCATGCAGCCCGGCCATGAGTTGTATGCCTACTTGCCCGGCGGCGCTTCGGGCGGCATCTTGCCGGCGGCACTGGCCGACGAGCCGCTTGACTTCGATACCTTGCAAAAACACGGTTGCTTCATTGGTTCGGCCGCCGTGATCGTGCTGTCCCAGCACGACGGCGCGCGCGATGCTGCGGTCAATCTCATGCAGTTCTTTCGTCACGAAAGCTGTGGTCAGTGCACGCCATGCCGGGTGGGCACCGCCAAGGCCGCCTCATTACTGGAAGCCCCGTCCTGGGACGTCCCCTTGCTGCGTGAGTTGTCGCAGACCATGATTGATGCGTCCATTTGCGGGCTCGGTCAGGCGGCGCCCAATCCGGTGCTTTCGGTAATTCGATTCTTTCCCGATGAGGTGCGGTCATGAGCGAGTCGGTGCAATTCACGCTCAATGGGTTGACGGTGCAAAGCCAGGGCGACGAAACCATCTTGCAGGCCGCGCAACGCATCGGCGTTGAAGTGCCCCATCTTTGTTATTCGCCCGAACTGCGCGCCGACGGCAATTGCCGGGCCTGCGTGGTGGAAGTCGACGGCGAGCGTACGTTGGCACCATCGTGTTGCCGTTATCCGAGCGCGGGTATGACCATCCGTACCGACAGTGATCGGGCCGTGCAGGCACAGCGCATGGTGCTGGAGTTGTTGCTGGCCGATGCGCCGGCGGCCCGTAATCGCGAAGATTCCGAACTGACCCACTGGGCCGACTGGTTTGCACGCCACCGCGGTGGCCCGATCGGTCAGCGCTTCGAGACCCGTGCGCAACCGGCTGCCGACTACTCCCATCCGGCGATGGCGGTCAATCTGGATGCCTGTATTCAGTGCGGTCGTTGCGTGCGTGCCTGTCGTGAAGAGCAGGTCAATGATGTGATCGGTTATGCCTGGCGAGGCGATCACGCCAAGATCGTCTTCGACCTCGATGACCCGATGGGGGAATCCAGTTGCGTGGCTTGCGGCGAATGTGTGCAGGCCTGTCCGACCGGTGCGCTGATGCCGCGGGTGCCGGGGCAGGATGAGGCTGCGGCCCGGGCCAGTACCGACCAGATCGATTCGCTGTGTCCTTATTGCGGGGTTGGCTGCCAGCTCACTTATCACGTCACCGACAACAAAATTCAATACGTCGAGGGGCGTAACGGCCCCGCCAACGGTGGTCGTCTGTGCGTGAAGGGGCGCTTCGGGTTTGACTATGCCAACAATGCGCAACGCCTGACCGTACCGCTGATTCGCCGCGCCGATGCGCCCAAGCAACTCGACTTCGACCGGGTGCCCGACAACTGGCAGGACCAGTTCAGAGAGGCAAGCTGGGAAGAAGCGCTGGCGTTTGCCGGCGGAGCACTTGCAGATATTCGTGACACCCACGGCCCCGGCGCCCTGGCCGGGTTTGGTTCGGCCAAGGGCAGCAATGAAGAGGCCTATCTGTTTCAGAAACTGGTGCGCACCGGCTTTGGCACCAATAATGTCGATCACTGCACGCGCCTGTGTCACGCCTCGTCGGTGGCGGCACTGCTCGAAGGCATTGGCTCGGGTGCGGTATCCAACCCGGTCAGCGATGCCCTCAAGGCCGATCTGATCTTCGTGATTGGCGCCAATCCGACCGCCAACCATCCGGTGGCGGCCACCTTCATCAAGAACGCGGTGAAGAACGGCGCAACCCTGGTGGTGGCCGATCCACGTCGTACCGATCTGAGCCGCCATGCCGAGCATGTGTTGCAGTTCCGGCCGGGCTCGGATGTGGCGCTGCTCAATGCAATGCTGCATGTCATCGTCGATGAAGATCTCACCGATCATCGCTTCGTGACCGAACGCACGCTCGACTTTGAAGCCTTGCGCGCCAATGTGGCGATGTTCTCGCCCGAGAAGATGGCGCCGGTCTGCGGTATCGATGCGGCCACCATCCGTACCGTGGCACGCCGTTACGCAACCAGCAGCGGTTCACTGATTTTCTGGGGCATGGGCGTCTCGCAACATATCCATGGCACCGATAATG
Organism: uncultured Burkholderiaceae bacterium; assembly: GCA_963976885.1. GTDB lineage: Bacteria > Pseudomonadota > Gammaproteobacteria > Burkholderiales > Burkholderiaceae_E > JAUIAI01. The sequence goes on along the minus strand of CAXBNM010000011.1, from coordinate 7,527 downwards.
TGCGCTGCCTGATCGCGCTGGCACTGACTACCGGGCAGATCGGACAACCCGGCCGCGGGCTGCATCCGCTGCGTGGTCAGAACAACGTGCAAGGGGCCTCTGACGCGGGCCTCATTCCGATGATGCTGCCTGACTATCAACTGGTGGCCGACGACGCGGTACGCGCGCGTTTCGCCGATCGGTGGGGGCAGGAATTGCCGGCTGAACCGGGCCTGACTGTCGTGGAGATCATGCACGCCACCGAGCGCGGCGACATCAAGGGCATGTACGTGATGGGTGAAAACCCGGCCATGTCCGACCCCGACCTGCAACATGCACGCAAGGCCTTGTCGATGCTCGATATGCTGGTCGTGCAGGATATCTTCCCGACCGAAACTGCCATGCTGGCCGATGTGATTCTGCCGGCCTCGGCGTTTGCCGAAAAGGACGGCAGCTTCACCAACACTGATCGGATGGTGCAGCGCGGCCGCGCGGCGATCAAGCCGCCGGGCCAGGCGCGGCAGGATCTCTGGATCATCATGGCGATGGCCGAGAAGCTCGGCCTGCACTGGCAGTACCGGGGTGTTGACGAAGTGTTTGAGGAAATGCGCTCGGTGATGCCCTCAATTGCCGGCATCTCCTGGGAGCGCCTGTCGCGGGCCGACAGCGTGACGTATCCGTGCGACAGCGCGGCAGATCCGGGCCAGCCCGTGGTGTTCATGGATCGCTTTCCGACCGCCAGCGGCAAGGCCAGTATCAAGGCCACGCAGATTGTCGCGCCCGACGAGACCCCCGACCCCGACTACCCGTTTGTCCTTATTACCGGCCGCCAGCTCGAACACTGGCATACCGGTGCGATGACGCGCCGGGCGGCGGTACTCGATGCGATCGAACCGCATCCGACGGCGGCGATGAATGGCCAGGATATTGCGGCGCTTGGCCTCGCGCCGGCCGATCGGGTTGCCATTGCAACGCGCCGGGGTCGAATCGAACTGGCGCTGCGCCGCGATGACGGGGTCGGTGCCGGCAGCGTATTCGTGCCGTTTGCTTATGCCGAGGCGGCGGCGAACCTGCTGACCAATCCGGCGCTTGACCCCAGCGGCAAGATTCCGGAATTCAAGTTTTGTGCCGCTCGTATCGAGGTGGCCTGAGGTTGTCGATGTTTACCCATTACGAGATCAAGAAGCGCGATATCCGCGCCATCGAAGCGCGCTCTTTTGCGCCGCCGCCGCTTGGTGCGGGCTGTATCCGTGTAGCCATCCAGCGCGTTGCGCTGACGGCCAACAACGTGACTTATGCGGCCAGTGGTGATGCCTTGCGCTACTGGTCGTTCTTTCCGCCGGCGGCCGGTGCCAACGACGGTGTCGGTCTGGTGCCGGTATGGGGGATTGCGACGATCCTCGAATCGACGCTTGCCGACCTGGCAACCGGGGAGCAGATCTACGGCTTCTGGCCGTTGGCCAGCCATGTCGACCTCGAACCGGCGCGCATCAGCGCGGGCAGCTTCATCGATGACGCGGCCCATCGCCAGGAACTGCCCGAGATCTACAACCGCTACCTGCGTCTGACCGGCGCACTGGGCGCGCTGGAGCCGGACATGCAGGATCGGCTCAGTCTGCTGTTTCCGCTCTACGCCACGTCGTTTTTGCTCGATGATTTTCTTGCCGAGGCCGGCTGGTTCGGTGCCGACGAGCTGATGATTACCAGCGCGTCGAGCAAGACCGCCATCGGTCTGGCGCGCCAGAGCCGTCAGCACGCGCAACGCCCGCAAGTGGTCGGCCTGACCAGTCGCAACAATGCCGACTTCGTGGCGTCGCTGGGCTGGTATGACCGGGTGGTGACCTATGACGAGGTGCCGGCTGCGCTGGGTGATGGCCAGCCGATGCTGGTCGACCTGGCCGGCAATACTGCATTGCGCGCCGCCGTGCATGCGCATTTTGGCGATCGCTTGCGTTACAGCTGCGCGATTGGCACCAGTCACTGGGATACCTTCAATCCGGCCGAGCGCATGCCGGCCGGACCGAAGCCGGTGTTTTTCTTCGCGCCGGCCCAGAGCAAGAAGCGCCGGCAGGAATGGGGCGCCGAGCAGTTACAGCAAAAGATGTTCGAGAGCTGGCGCGATTTTGCCGCCCAGAGCCGGCAGTGGCTCAATGTGCAATCGGTGACCGGCAGCGCCGCCATTGGCCAGGCCTGGCAGGCGGTAGCCGGTGGTCAGGTTGATCCGGCAAGCGGCATGGTGCTCAGCTTCGATTGAAGCGGCGCCGCTGCCGTCAGCCCCGGCTGGTCTGCAGATTATTGGCTTCGAGCGCCGTGATGACCCGGTTCAGGTGATCGGCACCGCGGATGCTCAGCACCAGTTCCACCTTGACGAAGCGCACCGGCAGATCGGCGAAGGCGCGCTGATGGGAGACCTGTTCGATGTTGGCGCCCAGTTCACCGATGATGCGCGCGATGCGGGCCAGCGAGCCGGGCGAGTCAGGGGCGCTGACCGTCAGACGGACCAGACGGCTGCTCAGCGCGAGCTGGCGCTGGACGATATCGGACAAGGTCAGGCTGTCGATATTGCCGCCACAGAGCACCAGACCCACCTTCTGGCCCTGAAATTGCGGTTTATGCGCGAGCACCGCTGCCAGACCGGCCGCGCCGGCCCCTTCAACGACGGTTTTCTCGATATCGAGCAGGTGCAGGATTGCCGATTCAATCTGGGATTCGGTGACCAGCACCATGTCGTCGACCAGGCGGTTGATGATCGGCATCGTCAACTGACCGGGGTTTTCCACCGCAATGCCTTCGGCGAGGGTCGGTCCGCCGGCGCTGGTGTTGGTCAGTGGTTCGGGGTGACCGTGTTCGGCGTGCCAGGCGATTGCGGCGGCCGGAAAGTGATCGGCCTGCACGCCAACCATGCGTATCGAGGGGCGCATGGCTTTGGCCGCCGTGGCCATGCCGCTGATGAGCCCACCGCCGCCGACGGCAACGACCATGCAGTCGAGATCGCTGATGGTTGCCAGCATTTCGAGGGCAATCGTGCCCTGGCCGGCGATGATGGCCGGGTCATCGTAGGGGTGCACGACGGTCATGCCATCGCGTTCGGCCAGACCCAGCATGTGCTCGCGGGCGCTGGCAAAGGAGTCGCCCTCAAGCACGACATTGGCGCCGAAACGTTCGGTGTTTTCTACCTTCACGAAGGGCGTGAAGCGCGGCATTACGATGGTGGCCGGTATGCCTAAGCGCTCGCAGTGATAGGCCACGCCCTGAGCGTGGTTGCCGGCCGACACCGCAATCACGCCTCGCTCGGCCTCGGCGGCGGTCAGTGTCAGCAGGCGATTGGCGGCCCCGCGCTCCTTGAAGGACGCGGTGAACTGGTGGTTTTCAAACTTCAGGAAGATTTCGCACTTCGCGATAGTGGACAGGGTTCGCGAATGCAGAAAGGGCGTGGCTACGAGTTCGCCCCGAATGCGCTCATGCGCGGCTTGAATCGTGGCGAGATCGAGAGTAGTGGACATGGCTGCCTGACGAAAAGCGGCCGGTAATCTACCGGCCCGGAGGGCTTTTCAGTGTAGCGCGGCGGTGCCGGATCAGGAAACGATCCGCAGAAAGTCGATCGCGTAGTCGAGGGTGATGGTGCGGCCGGCCGAGGGGTCGAGAATCAGGCCCGAAAACCGTGCCGACGGGCGCACGCCACCGGTGGTGGGCAGGGTGCCGCAAAAGAGCATCGTGCCCGGTTCCAAGCCAGAGCCCATCTGGACCCGCATTTGCTCGAGCAAGGTGTCGAGTGGCAGGATTTCGGCCAATGAGCCTTGTTGATAGGCCACGCGGTCGCCGCGATCACTGATCCAGCTCTTCAGGAGCATGGAATCGGCATGGTTGCGGACTTCATCCCAGCGCCAGGCGGTGCGGGCAACGGGTTTGGCACACAACTGCTTGGCCAGCGCGATACCGGCCCGCTCGATGTCGCGATCGGTGTGATCGGACCCCACGGTGAGCCAGATGCCGTCTTCGGCGGCAAACAGCACGGGTTCGATTTCACCGGTGCTGGCCGGGCCAAGTACCTGCATCGACGCGCTCTGGCTGACCAGTTCGGCCGATACGCGGTAGAAGGTGGGCACTGCCGATGGTGGCGGAATGCCGAGCGCCTTGAGCTCTTCAACGTGCTTTTGCACGGAATTGCTGTCGCGCCCCGTCCAGCCGGCAATAATCACCTGATTGATCTCAACCTGACGGTTCTCGATCCGCGATTGCTGGCGACACTCGAATTGAAGCTGGGGCATTGACTGAATTTCCGCTGACGGTAAGGCTTGAAGGGTAAGGGTTAGCTCGCAGCGAAGCAAGCCGGATACGCTGGTATTTAACGCGCTGGATACAAGCTGTCGCGCCAAACCGACCCTTACAGGCCGGCGCTGGCGCGCCGGCCACTGCTGCCTTGCGCTTGGCAGGGTCAGGGCGTGATGACGACCTTGCCCGTAACCTTGCGATTCATCATGTCCTCGATGGCCCGAGCGCCATCGGCCAGCGGGTAGCGCGCCGAGATGTGCGGGCGCAGCGTGCCATTGGCGATCATCGGGAACATGGTGTCGAGGTCTTTGGCAAACGCCTGGGGCTCCCGGGCGACGTAGCTGCCCCAGAACACACCAACGATGGAAGCACCCTTGAGCAGCGTCAGGTTCAGCGGCAGGCGGGGGATTTCTCCTTGTGCAAAACCCACGACCAGATAGCGGCCACGCCAGCCAATGCTGCGGAACGCCGGCTCGGCCATATCGCCACCGACCGGGTCATAAATGACGTCAGGTCCCTTGCCGTCGGTGGCCGCTTTGATCGCTTCACGCAGATCTTCGTTGCTGTAGTTGATCAGCTTGTCGGCACCGTGTTCTTTGCAAATTGCCAGTTTTTCGTCGGTGGAAGCTGCCGCGATGACGTTAGCGCCCAGCGCCTTGCCGATCTCGATAGCAGCCAGACCCACGCCGCCGGCCGCGCCCAGCACCAGCAGGGTTTCGCCTTTTTGCAGCGCAGCCCGGTCGGCCAGCGCATGCCAGGAGGTGCCGTAGGTGAGGGTGAAGGCGGCGGCAACGTCGAAATCGATGCCCTTGGGGATCGGAATGACGCGCCGGGGTTCAACCAGCACTTTTTCGGCGAACGCGCCGTGGCCGGTGGAGCCGATGACATGGTCACCCACCTTGAGATGGCTGACATTGCTGCCAACTGCCGAGATCACGCCGGCCAGTTCGGCACCCGGCGAGAACGGCAATTGGGGCTTGAACTGGTATTTGTTCTGGATGATCAGCACATCCGGGAAGTTCACGCCGGCCGCTTTCATGTCGATAACGACGTCATTTTCCCCACATACCGGATCGGGGACTTCCTTGTACACGAGCGTATCGGGCAGGCCGTGCGCCTCGCACATCAATGCTTTCATTCAGCTTCTCCTGTTTGCTTTTTGATTGCAGCCGGTGATTGTATGGGATGGCGCCGATTCGACTCACGGCGGGCCGACCAGATCGTGCCAACGACAATCAGGCCACCGCCAATCAGCGTGGCCAGCGCCGGCACGTCACCGAAAATCATGAAGCCAAGCGTCGAGGCCCAGACCAGATCGAGAAATTTCACCGGCTGCGCGGCCGAGATATCGGCAATCTGGTAGGCGCGGGTCAGGCACCAGTGTCCGAGTGAACCGAGCCCGCCTGCGAGCAGCACCAGCAACCATTGCATGGGCGTCGGTGCGGTCCAGACCCAGAGCGCAAACGGCAGGGAAAACGCGCTCACGGTCATGGATTGCCACAGCACGATGGTGGCGGGGCGTTCAACGCGGGTCAGCCATTTGGCAATCAGGAACGAGGCCGCGAACAGCGGCGCGGCGCCCAGCATGATCAGGCTGTAGATGCCGTCGGCACTGCCCAGGCGGGGCGCCACAATGACAAGGACGCCAATGAAACCGAGCCCCACCGCCAGCCAGCGTGCCGGCACCATCCGCTCACCGAGGAACAAGGTTGCGCCAATCATGATGAAAACCGGTCCGGTGAAACCGATCGCGGTGGTGTAGGCCAGGGGCAGATTGGGCAGCGCAATGAACCACAGCGCCAGACCGGCCGTGTGCGCGACGCCGCGGTAGAGCTGGCCGCGCAGGTTGTTGGTTCGGAAATGGGCCGGGCCGGTGCGCAGAATCATGGGCAGCAGCACCACGGCGCCGGCAAAGTAGCGCATGAACAAGACCTGTACCGGCGGCAACTCGATGGCCAGCGCACGCATGATGGTGTTGAGCACCGCAAAAACAAAGCCGGCCGCGGCGGCCCAGGCCAGACCCATGATGACCGTGTTCTCGCTCAGCGCTTTCAGGCTGGCGCGAGTCGAGCGCTCAGGGTTGGCCTCATCCATGGATCGGCTTGCCGGATTGGCGTGTTGTCGTAAGGCTGGGCAGCAGGCCGGGAAGGTTCAACGCGAGAGATCTTTACTTGGTTTGCAGATCCTCAAGAATACCTTGATCGGCGTGACCGGTCGCTGGCTGACCAAGCCGCTCCTGTTCGCGTCGAATGGCTTCGCGCGTGGCGGGTCCGACAATGCCGTCGACCGGACCAATATCATGACCGCGCAACAACAGCAGTGTCTGCAATTCGCGCGCTTGCGCACGGCTTAAAGAACGGTCTGTGGTCGGCCACGCCGTAATGAATGGCTTGCCGCCGGCGATGCGATCACTGAGGTGGGCAATGGCCAGTGCATATTTGATCGAACGGTTGTAGGCGAAGATGGCATCGAAGTTGGCGAACACGATGAACGCCGGACCTTCAGTGACGGCCGGACGGATCACCGCGGCATTCGTGTCCGGGTTCATGTCCTGCAGGGCAGACTGCGCCTGCGGGGTGAGGGCGCGCACGCCTTTGGCCAGCCAGTGCGCCAGTGGCTGGCGCGTGGTGCGACTGTCGGCATGGGCGAGGACGTCGGCCGGCAAGGCGACTTCCATTCCCCAGGGTTGACCGCGTTGCCAGCCCGACTTGCGCAGATAGTTGGCGGTGGAGGCGAGCGCATCGGCGGCACTGCCGACCAGATCCCGGTGGCCATCGCCGTCGTGGTCGACGGCGGTGCGTAAAAAGGTACTCGGCATGAACTGCGTATGTCCGAACGCACCGGCCCATGAACCGTTGAACTGTTCGGCGCGGGTATCGCCGTTGTCGACAATGCGCAAGGCGGCGAGAAATTCGCCGCGAAAGAAGCTCTGACGGCGGCCGAAACAACTCAGCGTGGCCAGCGACGGCAGCAACGGACGGGTGCCAAGGTTGCGGCCGAAGTCTGATTCAACGCCCCAGATTGCAAGCACGACCGGTGCGGGTACGCCGTATTTTTCTTCAATGTCGGCGAGCACTTTTTCGTGCTCGCGCCAACGCGTTCGGCCACTGGCTATGCGCTCGTTGTCGACGAGGGTGGCCAGATAAGACCAGATCGGGCGTATGAACTCGGGTTGATAGTCGAGTTTTTCGAGTACCGAGGCGTCCGGTTCGAGCTTGCCCGTCAGTTGCCGGTAGTGATCTGCCGTCATGCCTTGCGCCAGTGCCGGCTTTTCCA
>CAXBNM010000010.1:0-28470 GCA_963976885.1 uncultured Burkholderiaceae bacterium | reverse complement strand
ATTCCGCAGCCCCGGCCGGATTTTCTGGATGCGGACAAGCCGACGGCGGCGGCGAGATAGACCAGCCAGAGTTCGAGGGTCATGGGATTGATAGCCTGAGAATCGCAATTGCGGGAGTCTGCGCCCGGTGCTGACGTGCAGCCAGGTGAAACCTCAATTATGAGCGCAAACTGCCGTCACTTGCGATTCAGCGAACCGTCGGCATCAAGGCTCACAAGCAAGCAAATAGCTCTGAAACACACCCACGTGCACATCGGCCGCTTCGCAGTTACCCGGCCACAGTTCTTCGGCAAGAAAGCGCACGTCGTAGGTAGGTTCAGTAAAGCGCGTATCGCCATGACCGGCAGCATCGGGATAGGGATAAGCAGGTGAAATGCTCACCACCACGCCGGCTTTGCCGCGGATATAGGCCGGCATGCGGGTATGCCCCGGTGTGAATTCGTTTTTCACCTGGACGCGGTCGCCAATCTCGAAACTGGTGGCTTCAGCCGCCGGCAGGCGGCCCGGTGCGCTGGGCCGGGCCAACTGCACGGGCACGCCCGCTTTCTCTTCGAGCTGCTCGGCGGTGAACAAGCCCTTTTCAATACACAGCGTCGCGGCCGTTGTGAACACGCGTTCGAAATACGAGGCCGTCAGGTAGTGGCGCGGCGCCATGCGCTCGATCCCGTGGCGATACTCGTCCATGTTGTAAATACCCGCCGCCACCAGTGCACCGGTAATCGCATTGACCTTGATTTCCCAGTCGGCCAGAAACGGCACCGGGTGATGGTGATTGACCACCGTACCAAAGCCCTGCTTGCCACCTAAATCGTGGATGCCGTCCATGTCCTACTCCTCTGATGCGCCAACCGGCCCAGAGAACGGTGCCTCGAGGCGGCTCGCACCAATCAGACTGTCTTGCGTCACCAGTGACGCCAGCTTCTCCTCGCTCCAGCCCTCAGTGCCAGTCGGGCGCAACGGCAACACCATGTAGCGGGAGTCGGTTGTGGTGTCCCAGATCTTGATGTGCATGGCCTCGGGCAGCTTCAGGCCAAGCTCGCCGAGTACCGAGCGCGCCTCACGAACGATGCGGGATCGGTACTCGAGGTTCTTGTACCAGTCCGGTGGCATGCCAATAATGGAAAACGCCGTGCACGAGCATAACGAACAACAGATTGCGTTGTGCACCTCGGCCGTATTCTCAAGCACCACCAGGTGGCGATGGTGCCTGGGAAAGCTGAACCCCATCGATTCAGCAGCCGCTCGCCCGTCGGCCAGCAAACTCGCTTTGAAGTCCGGGTCAGTCCAGGCTTTGGCCACAAGTTTGGCGCCATTGTTGGGCAACCATTCATGCATCACCAGATCTTCGTAGTCGGGGACGGTCTGATCAGTGACCAGGCCCTTATCTTTGGTAAGCACAAACAAGGCGTCAACACGCTTTTCCATCAGAGGTTCGTTTTGCATAGTCACGGCGTTATGGTTCCGTTTGGGTAACTTCAGGCCAGCACTTTAACCGACTTCACATCGAAGTCCATCGTTGCCAGTTCTTTGTCGACGGCTTGCGCCAGTTCAAGATTGGCCAGCTCGCTGGCTTTGGGCGCACGTGGCAACAATTTCTCGGCAACGCCCCATACGCCCATCTTGTCCATCGCAGCCAGAGACTCCGGTGACAGCGCGGTCTTGATATCGCTGATTTTGGTGGCATTCCATTGGGTATCGAAGTTCGATGCTGCTTCAATCACATCAATCGGGATGTTTTTGGCCGGCTCGACCGAACGAAACCAGTTATTGGTCAGTTCATGATTCTGGGCCGCAAACAGCAAGGCCTGCGACTGCGCACGCAAGAACCGCTTGATCGCGTCGCCACGCTTGTCGAGTGTGCGGGTGCTGGCCTGCAACAACATCGACGGTGAAAGATCCTGTGAAATCACATGCGCCATATCAGCGCCTTCAAACAAGGCCACCCAGGGATCCCACATGAAGAACGCATCGATTTGCTGCGAGCGCACGGCATCGGCCAGTTCCGTGGTTGCAATATTGACGAACTGCACATCTTTGCCAACGACCAATCCGGCCTTGCGCACCGCCTCTTGCGCATTCAGGTAAGCGGTAATGCCGAACAGACCAAAAACCTTTTTGCCTTTCAAGTCGGCCATCGTCTTGATGCCGGACTTTTTGGTCGCCAGCACCGCTGAGCGGAACGAACACTGATGCGCAAACGGCACGACAGGTGCGCCCGCTGCCATCAAAGTCACCGCACCGAAGTCAGACACGATGCCGACATCAGAGGCACCACTGACCACCGATTCGCTGATGGCCGGCGAGTTGCTGAGCTGAATCAGATCCAGCTTGATACCGTTACGCTCGGCGATATCCGTGTTCTTCAGCGCGTGAACCATTTGCGCGCCAACGGCCACCGTATTGGTCCAGCTGACCCGCAGTGGACTGGTGTCCTTGGCCCGCGCGATCATGGGAAAGGCAAGTGCGCCTGCAGCGGCGACACCCAAAGCATTGAATTGACGACGATTGACCATGTTTATAACTCCTCTTCCTTTTGCCACTCGGGCTTCAACGTTTCCCACAGGTCGGCGACCGTGGAGACAAACCAGGGATCTTTGCGTACCTCGGGGGTGCGCGGACGTGCCAGGGTCACACTGACTTCTTCACGTACGCGGCCCGGACGTGGGCTCATGACCACGACGCGATCGGCAAGAAACACCGCCTCGTCGATACTGTGCGTCACGAAAATCACCGTCTTGCCGGCCTCGGACGACAGCCGCGCAATCTCTTCCTGAAGCAGAACGCGCGTTTGAGCGTCAAGCGCACCAAACGGCTCATCCATCAGCAGAATTTCGGGGTCCGGCGCCAACGCTCTGGCAATTGAGCAGCGTTGCTTCATGCCGCCGGAAATTTCGTGGGGAAACTTGTTCTCGAACCCGTTCAGGCGCACTTTGTGCAGCAGATCCCGTGCAATTTCCGCGCGCTCGGCCTTGCTGGTTCCCTTGGCCTTGAGGCCGAACTCAACGTTTTGCTGCAGGTTCATCCAACCGAACAATGCGTAATCCTGAAAGACCACGGTGCGCGACGCATCCGGACCGGTGATTTCGCGATTGTTCTGCAGCAGCACGCCCGAAGTGGGTTTCTGAAAGCCGGACAGAATATTGAGCAGTGTTGACTTACCGCACCCCGACGGACCCAGCAGCGAAATGAATTCACCGCGCCGGATCTGCAGGTTCACGTTCTGCAGGGCCACCACATCGCCGCGGGCCGACTCATAAACCTTGGACAGGTTGGAGATGTCTATATGGATGTCATCAGTGGGCATCATTGCACCTCGGTGTTCATTGACGTTCGGAAGGAGCCCAGGCGTTAACCCGTCGCTCCAGGCGTTCCAGCGTGGCGGACATCAGATAGCCCACGACGCCAATCGTGACCATGCCGGCAACCACGTTCTGAATTTGAAAGACCTGGCGCGACTGCTGAATCAGGTAGCCCAGGCCGCTTTGCGCAGCGATCAGTTCGGCTGTGACCACACACATCCAGCCCCAGCCCAGTGCCAGGCGCAGATTAGGCATGACGATCGGCAGCGATGCGGGAATGAACACATCCCGCATCAGCATCCAGCGACTTGCGCCCAGGCATCGGGCGGCATTGATGAGATTCGTATCAAGCGCACGCACGGCCGTATACGCGCCGAAAAACATCGGAAAGAAGCAACCGAGAAACACCAGGAAGTACGCCGACGCATCACCCAGACCAAACCACAAGATGGCGATTGGCACCCAGGCCAGCGGCGGAATCGGACGCAAGGCCTCGATCACGGGTCGGATCAGGTCCGATGCGGGCCGCCACACACCGCACAGAAAACCGATTGGCAAACCAATGCACGCGGCAATCAGATACCCCATACCAACGCGCTTGAGGCTTTCGGACAAATGCTCCCAAAGACTGCCATCGGCCGCCAGTGTCCAGAGCGCCTGCAGCGTGGCCCCCGGCGAGGGCAGCATGAATTCGTTAATGAAGCCACCCGAAATCATCAACTGCCACAAACCGATCGCCATGCCGAGACCGGCAATGTTTCGTGCTTTGATACTTGAAATCATGTCCTTGTTCCTTTCATGTCAAAGTCAATCCACGAACGCCGTCGGTTCGCTCATATGCCAGATACCGGCGTACATGGCGCGCATCAGGCTTGCGTACTCTTCGCTGTCGATCACCAGGCCATAGCACTCCTTGGTTGACGAGATCAGCGCGACCGAATTGCCGTAAATGACGAAGGTCATCGCCAACACCATGTCCGCAGGCGTGTAGCGCACCTCGCGCATTTCGGCATGACTGGTCGGCCATACGGGCAACAGGTCTTTGGCGCGCGTGCGAATCACGCGCAAGTGTTTGCCACGGCGCACGCGCTCGGCCAGGTAATCATCAATGCGATCGAGGCCGGGATAAGTAGCCAGCTCTTCCATCGAAAAGCACGAAAGCAACTCGGTGCTATCTCCTGAGAGGGAATCCCACAAGGCTGTTTCAATACCTTCGGGGCCTTCGTAGAAGCGGATATTGGGTTTGCCCTGGGCGCGGTGAAACAGCGCCTTGAGCACCGGCAAGGTATCGGTCAGACGCTGGCGACGGCTCTCGTGCTGCTCAATCAGAACGGCCGGATCAATGGCAGAAACCACACGGTTGCGCACATCGGCGGAAACTTCGACGAGGCCATCTTTCTGCAGTCGCTCGATCGCGTCATAAACCGTGGCCTTGGCCAACTCGGTATCTGCAACGATGCGCGCGACAGGCACTGCGCCGGCTCGAATGCACGCGAGGTACACCTTGGCCAGATTGCCTGACAGACCAATGCGTTCCAGTTTCGATTCAATCACTGCCAGCCCCTGGAGGTTGAGGGAAGCCCGGCTACAGCAACAGCAGCAGTAGTCGGATGAACCTATCCTTAGCAGGGAGCGTGCCAACAATTGGTCAGCAATCAGGAATTCGCCAGCTCAATGACGATATCGAACTTTGACCTTTAAAATCAATAAGTTGAATTTCCTAAAAAAAATTCGACCAGCAACTTCCGCCAGGAATATGCCGGTCGGCCACAACCGACCAATCGCACCACAAAGGAAATTGGTCGGTAGCCACGCACCAACCCAACGCGATTTTCACCCCGACTGAAGTGGAATGCACCATCGCAAGCCACTCGATGCAGGCGCAGTCGACCGAATACCGGCGAGGCGTACCCGAACCTCCAACCGGCACGCGGGCGTTAACTGTCGTCAAGAGGGCTGCAGCAAATGCCTGTCATAGCGGGACGGCGTAACAAATTGTCGAGCAGGCACCTTTGTTTACGGCAATGTCAACACGACCAGGCCGTGCTGGCAGCGCTTTTGCAATCGGGAAGCTCGGGGGCACAGCAGCGTTCGGAAATGAACTGCTTCAGCGTGATTCCAGATGCCGCCAGGTTGAACCAACCCCGGTTGGAACTGACCCCACGCCACCTCCGCGCAACCGTTCGTTCACTTCATGCAATGCATGCGTCGAATCAGTTTCTCTCTTACACGGTGGCTCTGGGTGACATCGTGTAGGCCTCATCCCGGGGCCTGCCATTCTTTTGATGGACGAACGGTCTCGCGACAAGGCCGCCACCACAGTTTGGACAAACCCGCCAAAGACTCGTCGCCTGGCCACTGCCGGGCTAATGGATGGTAAGCGCGCGGTCACGCACCGGAACGATTGCGCAGAGCTTGCGAGACGACACAAATACGCAACCATCGACGTTGATCCCATTTATCTGCGAGACGGTACTTTGTGAACGTCAGCTGGAGTTACCGCCGGGATAGACATGGTTCTGGCTATGGTGGGGGGAAGATCCGGGACCGGCGTTGGCCACCGCCATTGCGCGCAAACTGGTGGTATTTCTGAAGCGCCCGGGCGGCCAAGCGCAATTCAGCACTGCGCTGGATCTACTAAGCGAATTGCGCAGATGCAGACAGTGGTTCGACCTGCGGCAGTCTATCCGGTCGCTTCAATCGACCAGGTATTGGTACTCCCGCGAGATGCAGCGCGAAGCACATCATCGATCGGTTCGGGTTGGTGAGCCAGAAAACCCTGCGCGTAATCGATATTGACCTCTCTGAGCTTCTCGAGTATCGCCGCTGAATCAACGAATTCCGCGACCGTTTTTACCCCGATCAGACCGGCCACTTCAACAAAACATCGTACCGCGGCATGGTCGAGGGGCTCGTCGATAATATTCTGAATGTACTGTCCATCAATCTTGATCAGATCAACAGGCAGGGATTTCAGATAACCAAACGACGAAGCGCCGGCCCCGAAGTCGTCCAAAGCGACTCGGACCCCCAGTCTGTGCACCTGGTCAATAAACGCAGCAGCGTCGACGAGATTGGTAATGGCAGCCGTTTCCGTGATTTCCAGACAGAGGCATCGACAGACATCCGGGCCCGCTTGAGAGAGAATATCCAGCGCCTCGCGATGAAACTCCCGGTCGCCTATCGAGCGACCCGACAGGTTGATGGAAATATTCTCCAGACAGGACAGACAGCTCTGTTGGCGGATTTTTTCAACCGCGCTGCGCAACACCCAACGATCGATCCGTGAGTACAGATCAAAGCGCTCCGCCGCCGGCAGAAAAGCGCCTGGCGGTATCAACTGGCCGTCATCGTCGGTCATGCGCAATAACACCTCGGCGTTCAGCGACTGGGAGCTGCCATCCAGCGAATAAATGCGCTGCGCATACAGGACGAATCGATTCTCATCGAGCGCTCGCTCAAGTCGATTGACCCAGCGCCGTTCGCTGTTGCGAGCGCGTAGAGTCAGGTCTGATTCAAGCCACCGATGTACCCTGTTGCGACCGGCGTCCTTGGCGGCAAAACACGCCGTGTCCGCTGCTCTCATGAGCGCTTCGGTGTTGTCCCAGCGCTTATCGATGGCAACCAATCCGATGCTGGCCCCGATACGAAAGCGCTGCTCGTCATGGACGAAACGGAATTGGTCCATCTGCTCGCAAATTCGTTGCGCCAGTTTCATCGCGTCGTCTGCATCGCAATGCTCGACAATGATCGCGAACTCGTCGCCGCCCAAGCGGGCCAGCGTATCGCATGCCCGCAGCATATCGCTGAGAATCCTGGCTGTCTGCTGCAGGATCTGGTCGCCCGCAGCATGGCCGCAGGCATCATTGACGAGCTTGAACTGATCCAGGTCAATGATCATCAAGGCATGTTTGCCCCGATCTGAAAGTGACATTTGGACGGTGCGTTCGAGCTGGGATTGAAATTCAACCCGGTTGACGAGATCGGTCAGAGCGTCATGGGTGGCCCGATAGTTCAATTCGGAACTGATGCGTCGTTGCTCAGTGACATCGTGAAAAACCAGCACCACGCCAAGAATCTCATCAGCATCACTACGAATCGGCGCGGCCGAATCCTCGATACCAAACTCCTGTCCATCCCGGGATATCAAGACGGTATGGTTGGCCAGACCGACTACTTTGCCTCGTTGCAGGCAAAGCTGGACCGGATTCTCGGTGGGCGCGCGTGTCTCTTCATTGATGATGTTGAAGACCCGGGTCAGGGGCTGCCCCTGGGCTTCCTCGACCGACCAACCGGTCATGTGTTCGGCGACGGGATTCAACCAGGTAACGTGACCCGTCTGATCGGTCGTGATGACCGCATCGCCAATGGACTGCAGGGTGACGCGCAACAATTCATGTTGCCTGGCCATCTCTGCGTTGAGCTGAATGGCGGTCACATCCCAGGTGACTCCGATCATTCCGATTGGCTCACCGCGGTCGTCACGGTCGATCCGGGCAGTTGCGCGCATATGCCTGATACTGTCGTCCGGTCGAATGACACGGAAAGTGACATCAAATTCCTGGCGACCGGCCAGCGCCGCTTCGGTGGCCGTCCTGATGATCCAGCGGTCGCTGGGGTGCAGAAGCTCCAGCCACAGATCAAACAACGGTTCGTGTTGCCGCTGCTCAAGCCCGTACAAGCGGTACATCGAATCATCCCAGGTCAGGACGTCTGTCAACAGATCCCGTTCCCAGATGCCGATGCTACCGCTATCAGCGGCCACCCTCATGCGACGGTTTGCGTATTCAAGAGCCTGGCGCTGCAGCACCTGCGCCGAGACGTCCTGAAACGCGCCTACCAGACGGACGATTTGATCATCTTCCCGAATCGCCTTACCGGTGGTGCGGACCCAGATCTGCTGGCCCGACGCTGGAATGAACGGCACCTCAAGGTCCCAGCTCTCGCCCGCTTCGATAGCGTTGCGCACCGCTGCTTCGACGAGCGGCCGCGCCTGGGGCGTATAGAAGCCAAGTCCGTCTGTCACGTTGGGTTGATAGTCGGATCCAACGCCATGAATGTGTCTGGTTTGCGCAGACCATATGACCGTACCCGACGCGATATCCAACTCCCAACCGCCGACATTGGCAAGCTCGCTGACGCGGCTCAGCAATTCTTCGCTGCGGCGGATGGCTTCTTGTTGAAGCCGGCTTTCGGTAATGTCAACCTGGATGCCGAACATCCACTCGGGACTGCCGTCTTCGGTGCGGGTCAGTAATCGGCCGCGGTCGCGTACCCAGGTCCAGTGACCATCGCGATGACGAATCCGATACTCGTTGGAATACTGCGGCAATTCACCGGCGAAGTGTTGCTTCAACATATTGACCGAGCGGTCAATATCTTCAGGATGGACCAGAGCACGAAACCCTTCACGGGATAACCCATGCACCTCATCCAGACTGCGTCCCGTGTTATCTGCCAGGCGTTGATCGAGCTTCATTTCACCTGTTTGAACGTTCCAGGCCCAGGTACCAGCACCGGTACCATCGAGAATCGCCGACATTCGATTGCGCTGCTCGAGCAACGCATTTTCTGCCTGCAGCCTGGCCGTGACATCTTCGGTGTAAGCGTAGCTGCGCAGTGGTTGGCCGGAGCGATCACGCTCCAGAGTGGCGGACATCAGTACATCGATGACTTTGCCGGACTTACAGACCATTTGGTAGGCGACATTTTCAGCGCGCCCTGTCACAAAAAACTCGGCAACGATCTGGCGAGCCCGTTGCCGGGAGGCTTCGGTCAGGAAATCGACCGACATCCTGCCGATGACCTCTTCCCTGGCGTAGCCAAGTGTCCTCAGCCATCGTTCGCTCACCGAAATGATCCGACCTTGCGGATCAATGGAGTGCAGCATCGCAGGACTGAATTCGTAGATATTCATTGTAGGCGCCAGGTTGCCACTGCTGCCGGACGCGTCGAGTGATTCAAAAGTCGGCGCTGCATGCGTCGGCACGCCGCCCTGACTCTTGGCCTCAGCAGGCGGTAAGGCCTGGGATGCTCGATGAGGTTCCTGGTCTGATTCGCAACTGGATTCAGGTTTGTCTTCAGCTCGGGACATGGGAGTAAGAATAGATTTTGGGGCAGGCAGCCAAAGCTGGGCTTGTAGCCACTCCTCACTCCCGAGAACTAGTCTGCCTGTCAATACGATCGACAGTTTTAACACCAAAAATCGTTATCTGCACCCTAATCCATTTGGAGGCGACGAATTGGCGCAACAATAAGTAACCATTCGCATCGCTTCCGGAACGCCGCCCTCGCTTTGAAAGCCGCTGCATGTTTTCCTGCTTGCGGAGCGATTTCAGCTCCTTTACGTCCGAGACCAGCATCCCGTCATAAAGCTTGCGCATCGGTAGATCATGTGTTCTGCCGCGCTGTGTCGCTTGGCGGCAGCTGCAGTCGCCGCTGCTACGCGCAAGATCGCAACCATCTTCCCATCGCGTGTCGATTCTTCGTCATCTCGGTTTCTCGGTCCGAAAGAAAAACCTGACACTATTGCGGCCAGCTGAATTGGGCGCACCTCAGCGGAATCTCACAAGACACCATCGGCTGTATGAGCTGACCCCGGATTTTTGGGCAGAAGCCTGGTCAGGCTGCGCCCTGCGCGGCACCAGCAGTTCCGGCGCTCCAGTACGTGACCGGCTCTTGATCTTTTGGCCAATCAAATTCAAGCGAGCGCCGGCCTGCGCGAACTTGCTCAATGGTGCGGGCATCGACCGAATTGCCGTCCATCAGGCTTGCCCGCTCCAGTTTATCGATGGGAATAATGGTTCGATGAATCGGATCGTTGCCGTCTTCCCAGTCGACGGGCACACGCGTGACAGCTTCATACGCGTCGGAAGCTTCCAATGCCCAGCAGGCCTCACAACCATTTCTCTGCATCGAAGAAGTCCTTGTCAGTTGCGAGCACACATAAGGTTTGATGGCACCTGTCACACGCGAGGCGTCAACGGCTCATTGATCAAAGGATACCTTCAAAGGCGATGCTCACGACGGCGCGCGAATGCGGGTACGACGCGCAACCGCAGCCAAGCGGAGATCAACGTCGGCCCTGCCACTCTTGGGCCTACATCCCCGCTTGCGCCCCGTCAGCGCCGATGTTGGCGCAGAAGCGAGCACACGCCCGCCGGACTTGCCAGCGATCCCGCCAGCCGCCGGCTTGAGGAATCGGAATCGCTTGTTTGGCGGCGCGCGCAGACCACAACCAGAGTGTGCGGGCGGCGCTGTTGCAATTGGGAGATCAGGGGGACGGCAGTGTTCAGGGATGAACGGCGTCAGGGTGAACCAGATGCCGCCAGGCTTGCTGCCTGGCGGAGACGGAGGGATTCGAACCCTCGATGCAGTTTTTGACCGCATGCTCCCTTAGCAGGGGAGTGCCTTCGACCACTCGGCCACGTCTCCGGGCTTCGAATACAGAATTGCTTGTCTCGATGCCGGCTCAGCGCGCATTGTAACGCGGGTTTGCATTGCTTGTCTTGTGCAGGCCTCAATGATGTTTATGAACATCACTTGCGAGGCCATTCAGTGCCGGTTTCAGGCCCTTGTCTGGCCCGTTGCCAGCACCCGGCGAACCGCTCAGCTCGGTTCCTTGTCCAGCTCGAATTCCTTGTGCAGAGCCCGTACAGCCAGCTCAAGATACTTGTCTTCGATCACGACCGAGATCTTGATTTCGGAGGTGCTGATCATCTGAATATTGATGCCCTCCTTCGACAGCACCCGGAACATCCGGCTGGCCACACCCGCGTGGGAGCGCATGCCGATACCGACGGCCGACACCTTGCAGATCTTGGGGTCACCAATGACGGACTTGGCTCCGATGTCGGCAATCACCTTGTTTTCAAGCAGTTCTACCGTGCGTTCGTAATCATTGCTGGGCACGGTGAACGAAAAATCGGTGGTGCCATCGAGCGACTGGTTCTGAATGATCATGTCGACTTCGATGTTTTCGTCGGCTACCGGACCAAGAATGCGGCTGGCCATGCCGGGGGTATCAGGCACCCGGGTCAGCGTGATCTTGCCTTCGTCGCGGTTGAATGCAATGCCGGAAATAACGGCTTTTTCCATAACTTCGTCTTCTTCAAAGGTAATCAAGGTGCCCGAGTTGGCTTCCTCGGACAGCGGAATGTCAGCCGGCGTCATGCTCGACAGCACCCGGGTCTTGACCCGGTATTTGCCGGCAAACTCTACCGAGCGAATCTGCAACACCTTCGAGCCCAGGCTGGCCATCTCGAGCATTTCTTCGAAGGTGATTTTCTCCAGGCGGCGTGCGTCAGAAACCACGCGCGGATCGGTGGTGTACACCCCGTCCACATCGGTGAAGATCAGGCATTCCTCGGCATGCAGCGCCGCCGCCATGGCAACCGCCGAGGTATCGGAGCCGCCCCGGCCCAGGGTGGTGACATCGCCATCGGGGCTGACGCCCTGAAAGCCGGTCACGACCACCACCTTGCCCTGGCCGAGTTCCTGGCGCACGCGCTGATCGTCAATGGCCTCAATGCGGGCCTTGGTATGGGCGCGGTCGGTCTTGACGGCGACTTGCCAGCCAGCCAGTGCCACGGCCGGCACGCCGAGTTCCTGCAGCGCCAGTGCCAGCAAGCCCGACGATACCTGTTCGCCGGTGGCGGCAATGAGATCGAGCTCGCGATCATGCATGGCGCCTCTGTTGGGACTGATTTCAGCGGCCAGCGCCAACAGGCGATTGGTCTCGCCGGACATGGCCGACGGCACGACCACCATCTGGTGACCGGCGCGATGCCATTTGGCAACCCGTTTTGCAACCTGGCTGATACGCTCGATGGAACCCATCGACGTGCCGCCATACTTATGGACGATTAGGGACATTGACTGAGTAAGTGGGTGGGCTCGGAGGTGCGCCGGTGCCTGCGCCCAACGGGCTGCACCGGTTCAAGAGCCAGTGATTATAGGGGTCGTGGGCTCGAAAGCCAGTCGGTAGCGATTCGGGCCGCTTGAGGCGGTCAGATCGGCGTTCATCCCCTGCCCCGCAACGAAGACGGTTTGCCCGTCCAGGCTCAGCATCGGCAGGCCGGCACGCGCCCACTGCGGCACACCTTGCTCCTGACACAGCTTGCGAATGCGCCGACTCGGCCGGTCGGCCTGCAAGCGGATGCTGGCGTTCATGCGCAGCCCCGAGACGATGAGCGCCGGGTCACGCAGCAACTCGGCGAGTAGCCCCGCCTCGCCCGGCCCGGCCGCGTCAAACCGCAGCTGCCCGGCAAAGCCTGGCAACGCCAACACCGGCTCACCCTGCCAGTGCAGCGGTGCCTCAGGCGGTGCGTCGTGCGAAGCCTCGGGCGCACTGCCAACAAAGCTCACCCGGTCCCGGTAGCGCCGGATCCAACCGCCATCATGGGCAATTTCGGCATAGGTGGCGGGGCTGCGAAACAATTGCGCACGAATGTGTTGAGTCCGGGCACGGGTGGGCGCGGCCTTGCCCAGATGCCGCAGCCAGGCATGGACCAACGCGTCGAGTTCGTCATCGCTGCGCCCCTGCAGCGGCCGGCGGTCGAAAGAATCGTCCGGCCCGGCATCAATCGCTGCCAGCTGCTGCGCCTCCAGCGTTGCCAGTTGCGCCGCCTGCAACTCGGCGCCGCGCAGCACATTGGCACGAAACCCCGGAAAAACCGTCTCCAGCAGCGGTAATACTTCATGGCGCAGGCGGTTGCGCCGCCAGCGGGTATCGGCATTGCTGGGGTCGGTGACCCAGTGCAGGCCGCGGGCCTGCGCGTAGTCGTGCAGGCTCTGGCGCGGCACGGCCAGCAGCGGGCGCAACAGCGCAAGTCCGTCCAGCGTCGAGACCGCCGCCATGCCGCGCATTCCGGCCGGCCCGGCGCCCCGGCCCCAATGCATCAACAGGGTTTCGACCTGATCGTCGGCATGATGGGCCAACAGGATGGCCTGCGCGCCAAGCTGTGCGGCTTGCTGATGCAGCGCGCGGCGACGCGCCTGCCGCGCCCAGTCTTCAACGCCGCTTTGCAGGGCTGGAGTTGGTGTGAGCCGGACAAGCTGAAAGCGACAGCCCAGGGCCGCAGCCTGAGCTTGCGCATGCTCAGCCCAGGACGCGGCCTGAGCCTGCAAGCCATGATTGACATGCACGGCCACCACACGCGTGGCGCCCAGTACCGCGACCGCAGCATCGAGCAACACGGTGGAATCGAGCCCACCGCTGAAGCCAACGATCAGTGCGGGAGAGTTGCGCACCTGCTCGTCGCAACGGCGCGAGCGAGCCGGCCTTCAGATGGCCAGCTCCTGAAATTGGCCATTAGCCTGCAGGCGTTCGCGACGCCGGACCAGCAGCCCGTCGACCGGCATGGTCTGGAGCGGCCGCAGCGCCGACACCAGTGCCTTCTTGAGCAGGCGGGCCATTTCGTCGTGGTTGCGGTGCGCGCCCCCGAGCGGCTCGGGCACGACGCTGTCGATCAGCTTGAGCGACAGCAGGCGTTCGGCGGTGATGCCCATGGCCTCGGCGGCCAGCGATGCCTTGTCGGCGTCCTTCCAGAGAATGGCCGCGCAGCCTTCGGGGGAAATTACCGAATAGACCGCGTATTGCAGCATCAGCACCGCATCGCCGACGGCCAGCGCCAGCGCGCCGCCGGAGCCACCTTCACCGATGATGGCAGTGATGATCGGCACCCGCAGCTCGGTCATTTCGTACAGGTTGCGGCCAATGGCTTCGGACTGACCACGCTCTTCGGCGCCCACGCCGGGGTAGGCACCGGGGGTGTCGACCAGCGTGATGACCGGTACGGCAAATTTTTCGGCCAGCTTCATCAGGCGCAAGGCCTTGCGATAGCCCTCAGGCATCGGCATGCCGAAGTTGCGCAGACCGCGTTCTTTGGTATCGCGCCCTTTCTGGTGGCCAATCACCATGACCGACTGGCCGTTCAGGCGAGCCAGCCCGCCGACGATGGACGGGTCATCGGCAAAGTGACGATCGCCGTGCAACTCGTGAAAGTCGCTGAAGATGGTTTGCAGGTAATCGAGCGTATAGGGGCGCTGCGCATGGCGTGCCACCTGGCCGACCTGCCAGGGCGTGAGCTTGCCGTAGGTTTCCTGCAGCAAGGTGCGGCTTTTTTCGCGCAGCGTTTTGATCTCATCGGCAATATCGACCGCGGAATCGTCATTGACGAAACGCAGGGCTTCGATTTTCTGCTCCAGATCGGCAATCGGTTGTTCGAAGTCGAGAAATTTTTGTTTCATGAAGGAGTCCGTGATGCCAGGCTTGCCCTGTCCGGGCGCCGAGTCAGTGCAAAGCGGTTTGAACCGGCGCCGCCGCAAGCCCGCGAAGAGACCCCGATTGTACGGGCTTGCGGAGCGAGGGGGCACCCGGAGGACGTAAAGCCAACAAGCAGCTCTGTCCGGCGTTGATCGGCAAGCCGGCTTACTGACGCCGCGCGAGCGGCAGATTGAGCAGTAAATTCTGCGGCTTGAAGCGGCTCAGCCCGGCTTCACTCATGCCCAGAGCCAGATAAACCGGCTTGCCCGCCACATCGGCCCGCTGATCGCGCATGTCGTCAAAATCGAGCCGCGCCAGCACCAGCAAACGCCGCAATTCGCTGGGTTCAAGCAATTGCCCCTCGTACAGACGGTTCAACAAGGCGGTGCCGTGGATGTCCAGGCCGGTATGCCAGCGCCAGTGCGCATCGTCGATTTCGGCCAGGGTACGCACCTTCACCGTCGCCCCCAGCATATTGGCCACCCAACGCTCGATCAGCCGGCTCAGGGCGACCGCGCCGGCGCTGCCATGGGTAATTTCAAGCGCAAAATCGAAGCTCTCGTCGCGACCGAAATACTGGTCGGCATTGTCTTTGCCGATCACATCAAGCGTGCGCTCACCGGCGGCCAGGCCGCCCGAGGCCAGCATCCGTCCCAGCTCGCCCATGCCCGGATCGAGCTTTTCGTCCAGGGTCTGAGCGTCGGCCACCACCACCCGGCCCTCGTCGAGCATGACCCGCTGCTCGCGAAACCACAGCTCGGCGGCCCGCAACACCACGGCATCGGTTTCGTCGATAAGCGCCTGATGCATGATGATCTGGGCCAGCTGATCGATGAACAGCGGCGGCACATCGACCCGGCCGCTCGCCTGGGCGTCGGTGTGAATGCGCAAATAGGCGGCCTGCAAGGTGGCGGCGCTCAGCAGGCGATCGCGGTAGCGCAGAAAGTGGCCATAGTTCTCGGCTGCGTCCCGATCGTCGAACGCGGCCAGTTGCTCGGCACTGACCTGCTGGGCCGGGGCGCGCAGCAGCGCGTCGTGCAAATGCCGCTCGGCCGCGCACGAGGTGTCAATCGGCGCCAGTTCGGGGCGCAGCAGGTAGGCGCGCAGAAAGGCGTCGCTGACATGCAATCCGCCGTGATCGTCGATGTCGAGCAGCGCCAGCCCCGAGTTGACCCAGAAAGGCTGCACGGCTACTGGCGGCGCCAGGTTGTCCCGGCCCGGCTGTCTTCAAGGACCACGCCTTTGTCGAGCAACTGCTGGCGAATGGCGTCGGCACCGGCAAAGTCGCGTGCCGCCTTGGCATCACGCCGGGCCTGAATCTGTTGTTCGATCCAGGCGTCGTCGATCGCCTCGTCGGCCTGGTCGGCGGCGCCACTGCCGCGCAGCGCGGTGCGGCGCACCTCGTCGAGTGGCTTGCCGAGCAGCCCGAGAATGCTGGCCGCCGCGAGGAATTCGGCCTCACCGGCGGCGGTCCGCTCGCGATTGAGTTCGGCCGCCATCTCGAACAGGACCGCCAGCGCCATCGGCGTATTGAAATCGTCGTTCATCGCCGCCTGAAAGCGGGCCGCCAGCGGTCGTGTCCAGTCGATCTCAGTCGCTGCCGTGGCCGCAGCCTGCGTCTCACCGCGCGCGGTGTACAAGCGCAGCAGCGACTGGCGCGCCTCCTCAAGATGGGCGTCGGAGTAATTGAGGGGGCTGCGGTAATGGGCACGCAGGATGAAAAAGCGCACGACTTCGGCGTCAAAGCTCTCCTGCACCTGGCGAATCGTGAAGAAATTGCCCAGCGATTTGGACATTTTCTCGTCGTCGATGCGCACGAACGCGTTGTGCAGCCAGTAACGGGCCAACGTGGATGTCGAGTTCGTCGCCCAGCAAAGCCCGCGCCATGGCCGAGCATTCGATATGCCAGCCCGGCCGGCCCTTGCCGTAGACCGAGTCCCATTGCGCCTCGGTCGGCTCGTCGGGCTTGCTGGCCTTCCAGAGCACGAAGTCGAGCGGATCCTGTTTGTCACGCGACACCGCTACCCGTTCGCCGGCCCGCAATTCATCGGGGTTGCGCCCCGACAATTTGCCGTAGCCCTTGAAGCGGCGCACCGAGTAATTCATGTCGCCATCCCCGGACTGATACGCGTAGCCGTTGTTTTTGAGCAGCGAGATCAGGTCGATCATCTGGGGCACGTAGTCGGTTGCGCGCGGCTCGTGGTCGGGGCGCAGCACGCCGAGGGCGTCCTCGTCTTCGTGCATGGCCGTGATGAAGCGCTCGGTCAGCGCCTTGATCGGTTCACCCGCCTCAACGGCTCGCTTGATGATCTTGTCTTCGATATCGGTGATATTGCGGACATAGGTCAGCTCGTACCCCGAAGCGCGCAGCCAGCGGGCCACCATATCGAAAACCACCATCATCCGGGCATGGCCGATATGGCAATAGTCGTAGACTGTGATGCCACAGACATACATTTGAACTTTGCCGGGCTGGCGGGGCTGAAAGCGCTCTTTGCGACGCGTCAATGAGTTGGTGATATGCAGCATCTGTTGCCTGGCAATCCTGACTGGAACAACGCGGCGATCGGTGATCAGCCGCATTCGGGACGAACTGGAACCGGTGCGCCCTGCGAAAAGCGCACCTGGCACGTTAAACTACCGGGGATGAAATCCAGTATAGCATCGGGCCTGCTGCCCTCCGGCCCCCTGCCCGCCTCAGCGCGCGCCCTGCCACCCGGTCTGCCGCGGCGACCTGCCCCCTCGGCCCCGACCGGCACGGCCGCCCCGTCAGCGGCCGCCCCGCGGCCCCGCACGGCGGGCTTGCTGGCGCTGGCCATCGGTCTGCTCCTGAGCACGCTCACGCTGCCGGCCACGGCCCAGTCAACGGTCGAGCCGGTCGAAAGACGACCGCAACGCGATCAAACTGCAGTCCGACGCGATCGAGTCCATCAAGACCTTGCTCGGCAGTGGCCGGACCTCGGAGGCTTTGCAGGTGGCCGAGAAGGCGCTGCGGCAGTTTCCGGCCAATGTCCAGATGCGCTTCCTGTATGGCGTTGCCCTGACCGACTCGGGCGAAACCGACCAGGCCATCAAGACCTTCACCGAACTGACTCAGTCGCACCCTGAACTGGCCGAACCCTATAACAATCTGGCGGTCATCCATGCCTCAGCAGGCAACCTGATCGGCGCGCGCGATGCGCTCGAGCAGGCCGTGGTGGCGGTCCCCGATTACCCGCTGGCGTCCGAGAACCTTGGCGACCTGTACATCCGCCTGGCGGTGCAGGTCTATCAGAAAGGCACCGAGAATGAATCGGCCGGTGCCGCGTTGCGGCGCAAACTCGTGCTGGCCCGCGAACTGCTCGCCCAGATCACGCCGAGCGCCCCCGCCAAATGAGTCACCCCCGCAGTCTGTTGCATACGCCGCGCTTGCCTGCACTCGTGTAGCAGGCGCTCGTTTACTCTGCTTTCCGTCCCACTCTTTCCTCTTCACCGGAGCACACACCATGTATTTGAAACTTCCCCTGATTGGCGCGCTGGCCGTCGGCATCGCAATGTCATCGAATGACGCCGCCGCGGCCGACAATCCGCAAGTTGCCATCGAAACCTCGATGGGCAAGATCGTGCTTGAGCTCTACCCCGACAAAGCCCCCAAAACCGTGGCCAACTTCCTGACTTACGTCAACGACGGTTTCTATGCCGGCACCATCTTCCACCGGGTCATTGGCACCTTCATGATTCAGGGCGGCGGCTTCACCGAAGACCTGTACAAAGGCAATCTGCGCACCAAGTCGGGCAATGCGCCGGTCGCCATCGAATCACAGAACGGCCTCAAGAACGACAAGGGCTGGGTCGCGATGGCGCGTACCTCCGATCCGAATTCGGCTACCTCGCAGTTCTTCATCAACACCGTCGACAATGACAGCCTGAACTATCCGTCGTTCGACGGCCACGGCTACGCCGTCTTCGGCAAGGTCATTGAAGGCATGGATGTTGTTGCCAAGATTGCCGCGGTAGGTACCGGCACGGTCGGCCCGTTGCAAGACGTTCCCGACGAAGTCATCAAGATCGAAGGGGCTACCCAGGTTGGCAAGTAAGTCTGCCGAACCGGCCGATCGGCCGTCCGCCACCGCGGCGTCCGATCAGCCTGCCGCCGGTTGCACGGCGCTGCAGTTGCCCGCCGGAGCGCGGGTTCTGCTGGCCTCCGACATGCATCTGGGCGAACACGATGCGCCGACGGCGCAATGGTTCTGCCAGTGCCTGGCCGCGCAAAGCGCCGGCTGCACGCATCTGATTCTGCTCGGTGACTTGTTCGAGGCCTGGACCGGCGACGACCAGAACGATCCGGTAGCCGGTCAGTTGCTGAGCTTGCTGCAAACCCTGCGCGCCCGCCTGAGCATCAGCGTCATGCGCGGCAACCGCGACTTTCTGCTCGACCTGCCCATCCCGGGCCAGACCGGGCACGCATCGTTCAGCGAGCAATACAGCATCACGATGCTGGCCGATCCGTGTTTGCTGAGCCTTGGCGAGCAGCGCTGGCTACTCTCGCACGGCGACATGTTCTGCACCGACGACGTTGCCTATCAGGCCTTTCGTCAGCAGAGCCGGCAACGCCAGTGGACCGATGCGTTTCTCGGCCAGACGCTGGCCGAACGGACCGCGCTGGCCGCCCGCATGCGCGAGCAGTCCAATGCCGAGAAGGCGAACAAGGCCGAGAACCTCACCGATGTGAATGAAGCGGCCGCGCTGGCGGGTCTGCGCGCCTGGGGTGTGACCGAACTCATTCATGGCCACACCCATCGGCCTGCGCACCACGAGAGCCAGCACGAGGGCACGACCTACCGCCGCCATGTGTTACCCGACTGGGACGCGGCCAGTGGCCGCGGTGGATTCATGCAATTGAGCGCCGGCGGCCTGATTGATATACCGGCGCAACAAACCTGATCGACAGGTTCAGTCGACCATCCGGTTCAGATCGTTGGCATCGATGGACGGACACTCCGCCTCGATGTCGGCGCCCATATCCTTCAGTTTGCACTTGAGTTCGTTGATGGCGACATCTTGCTCGGCGACATGATCGATGAGCTTGTGCAACGCCACGCTGAGCGGATCGTCGCCCTGCGTGACTGCGTAGGCGGCAAACCGCTCGCGCAGCGCCTGACGGTCAACCTGCGGGTTGTCGCCCGGCGAAATCATGCGCGCCGGGATACCGACGGCGGTGGCGCCAGCCGGCACCGGTTTGACGACGACCGAGTTGGAGCCGATCTTGGCGTCTTTACCGACCGTGAACGGACCCAGCACCTTGGCGCCAGCCCCGACAATAACGCCCGACTCCAGCGTTGGGTGGCGCTTGCCGCCGTTCAGTGAGGTGCCGCCAAGCGTGACCCCCTGATAGATCGTGCAATCGTCGCCGACCTCGGCGGTTTCACCGATGGTGACGCCCATGCCGTGATCGATGAACACGCGCCGGCCGATCGTGGCTGCGGGGTGAATTTCAATACCGGTCAGAAACCGGCCGATGTGCGAAATGAACCGACCCAGAGTCAGCCAGCCGCTGCCCCAGGCGCGATGCGCCAGCCGATGCACGATCAACGCGTGAATGCCTGGACAACACAACGCCACCTCCAGCGCTGAGCGGGCGGCGGGGTCTTTTTCCAAAACAGTGGCGATATCTTCGCGAAGGCGGTCGAACATTGCCTGGTTCCTGTGAATCTCGTTAAAAATCGTCAGTCAGGCAAATGCACATGACCTGACATCATCCGACGGGCGCTACGCGACATCAGCGCCTTGTCGAGCACCCATCGCTTGCCCACCTGGGACAATTCAGCGCCTACAGACAGGGTACCGGAAACATGGCCAATCCGGATTGGCACACCCGGCAGTGCCCTGGCGATTCGATTGACCACCGAGCCCGGCACGGCCGCGGCCACACCAAGGGCCACCGAGCCGGTGCCGGTATAGGCATGGTGGAGCTTGCCCATCGACATGATTCGGGCCAGCACATCGATGCTGTTCCCCGCGACCTCACGGCCCGAACTGGCCCGATAACCACTGGGCGGCGCCACCCAGGACAACTTGGGCGTGGCGGGCCGGTCGTGGGTGGCGATTTCCGGGGTTTCGGCCAACCCCATCGCTACGGCCGCATGGGCACGAATGGCTTCCAGGCCGGCGCCCAGCTTGCGCAATTTGCTGTTGAAGCTGCCCGGCAACTCGCGCCCGGTCAGCCCGATATCGGTGGCTCGCACAAAGACGGTCGGATTGCCGGCCGTCACCATCGTCACTTCCAGCTCGCCAACACCAGGCACCTCAAGCGTATCGGTCACGTTGCCGGTGGGCAGAATGGCCGGCGCTTTGGTTCCAGCCGTGGCGCCGAAATACTCGAGGCGGATTTCGGCGCTCGGAAACGGCACGCCGTCCTCCTGAAACGCGCCTTGCTCGAGCACGCGACCGTGGCGCACCGGCACATAGGCATCGATGCGCTGGCCCAGATTGCGCTGCCACATCCGCACATGGGTCAGCGGCTCAACCGCCGGCACCAGCCCCGCATGAATGGCAAATGGCGCCACCGCAGCCGTCAGATTGCCGCAATTGCCGCTGTAATCAATCAGCGGATCGGTGATCGAAACGGCGCCGAACAGGTAATCGATATCGCAGTCATCACGGAAAGTCGGCGCCACCAGCACCACCTTGCTGGTACTTGAGGTCGCCCCGCCCAGGCCGTCGGTCTGACGTTCGTAGGGGTCCGGGCTGCCGATCACCCGCAGCAGCAGCGCATCACGCTCGGCGGCGCGGCGGGGCAGATCAGCCTCAGCGAAAAACACGCCTTTGCTGGTCCCGCCACGCATCCAGGTTGCGGCAATATCGGTCATTTCTTGATTCGCTCAGAGTGCGCACGGGCGCCATTAGGGCGCGCCATTTTATGGCAAATGCCGCGCAGGATATCGATTTCCTTTGAGCTGGGCACCGCCCGACTGAACAGATTGCGCAACCGGGCCATCAGCCACTTCGGCTCCGCCGGGTCGAGATAGTCGATGGCAATCAGGGACTGCTCGAGATGCGCGATCATGCCCTCGATCTGGGCATGGGTAGCCGGCAGTTCTTCATGATGACGCGGCGCCGCCACCACCGGCGCCGGCGGCTCGCACAGCGCCAACCGCATCTCGTAAGCCATGATCTGCAAGGCCTGCGCCAGATTCAGCGACGAATAGCCCGGTTCAGCCTCAATCGAGCACAGACGGCCACATTGCTGGGCCTGCTCCACGCTCAGACCGGTCCGCTCGGTGCCGAACACCAGCGCCACGGGCGCGGGCGTGCCACCGGCCACGGCGCTCGGGTCGCCGGCATGCACCTCGGTCAGCAGCGCCTTGATCGACTGACCGATCTGCCGGGGCGACTCGGGTTCGGGGGCAAAACGCCGCCCCGCGGCGCTCACTGCCACGGTCAGCCGGCTGCCCGCGACGGCCTCGGCCAGGGTCGCCACTTCGACGCACTGGCCCAGCACCCGGGTGGCGCCACTGGCAAAGGCAACCGCGGCGCGATGCTTCCACATGTCGGGATAGCGCGGTTTGACCACCGTGAACCGTTCAAATCCCATCACTTGCAATGCGCGGGCCGCTGAGCCGACATTACCGGGATGACTGGGCTCTATCAGCACGAAATTGACCGCAAACCGGCCAATATGCCCGTCCGCTTGTCGCTCCGAGTCGTCTTGATGCCCTGCTTGTTCCACTGCACTCATGCGTATCCCTTACACTTCGCGTTCTCTTCGCAACCGCTCAAACCAAGGACGGGCCATGCACCCGATGCTCAACACAGCCATCACGGCCGCCCGCCGCGCCGGCTCCGTGATCAACCGCGCCAGTCTCGACCTGGATAAAGTTCAGGTTTCGCGCAAACAGCGCAACGATTTCGTCACTGAGGTCGACAAGGAGGCCGAGCGCGTCATTATTGACACCTTGCTCAAAGCCTATCCCGGGCATTCTATCCTCGGAGAAGAGTCCGGTCTGGACGCCCGCAAGAAAGGTGACACGCTGCGCACCGCCGAGAACATCTGGGTCATCGACCCGCTCGACGGCACCACCAACTTCATCCACGGCATGCCGCAGTACTGCACCTCGATTGCCCTGATGCAGAAAGGGGTTGCCCAGCAGGCGGTCATCTATGACCCGAACCGCGATGAATTGTTCACCGCCACCCGCGGGCGCGGTGCGTTCCTGAACGATCGCCGCATTCGGGTGTCCAAGCGCACGAAGATCGAAGACTCGCTGATCGGTACCGGTTTTCCGTACCGGGAACTCGAATCGCTCGACACCTACATGAAGATGTTCAAGGCCGTGACGATCACCGCATCGGCCGTGCGCCGTCCGGGCGCCGCGGCGCTCGATCTGGCCTACGTGGCCTGCGGTCGCTTTGACGGCTTCTTCGAGTACGGCCTGGCGGCGTGGGATATGGCGGCGGCCGGGCTGATGGTGCTGGAGGCTGGCGGCATCATTTCCGACTTCGACGGCGAGTCCGAGCATCTGTACAACGGTCAGGTCGTGGCCGGCAATCCGAAAGTGTTCGGCGCGATGCTGACCTTGCTGGGCAAAGCCCGCGGTTGATCAGGCTAAGGGCGGACCATCGGCCACGATGCGTCCGTCTTCCAGCGTAATGATCCGGTCGGCCATCTCGAGAATACGATTGTCGTGCGTCACCATCAGCGTGGTGGTGTGCCGCCAGGTGCCCAGCGCCTTCAGGATGCGCACCACCTCGAAGCCGCTCTCGCGATCCAGCGCGGCGGTGGGTTCGTCGGCAAAAATCACCTGCGGATTGGCCACCAGCGCCCGCGCCACCGCCACCCGTTGTTTCTGCCCGCCCGACAAATGTTGCGGCAGATAATGCAGGCGCTCCTGCAGCCCCAGCAGCGACAACACATGCGCGCAGGCCTCATCCCACTCGGCGCCTGAACCGCCGCGGTGCACCTCCAGCGCCATCCGGACGTTCTGCATCGCCGTCAGGCTGTCGTGCAGGTTATGCGCCTGAAAGATGAACGCCAGACGCCGGCGCATGGTCACCAGCGTCGCCTCGTCGGCCCCGGCCAGCTCCTGGCCAAGCAAACGCACACTGCCAGCTTGCAAATGACGCAAGCACCCCAGCAAGGTGAGCAAGGTGGTCTTGCCCGAGCCCGACGCCCCCATCAGGATCACCAGCTCGCCGCGATTCAGCGTCAGGTCGATATCGAACAACACTTGTTTGCGGGCCTCGCCCTCACCAAAGGCATGGTTCACGCCGCGCACCACCAGCGGCTGGGCCGGAATATTGCCGGTGCTGATCCGGGTTGTGACGGTGGCGGGCGCGGTGCGGGTCATGAGGGTCTCAGAACAGATCGGCCGGATCGGCGGCGGCCAGCCGGCGGGTAGCAATGGCCCCGGAAACAAGACACATCACCACCGTACCCACCAATATCGCGCCCGCCCGCACCGCGGTCATCGCCACCGGCAACGCGGTGGCCTGCGCCACGATGGCGTACAGGCCGAGCGAGATCAACACGCCCGGTATGAAGCCGAGCAAACCCAGAATGGCGGCCTGCTCAAACACCACCCCGAGAAAGTAGCGCTGCGGATACCCCATGGCCTTCAAGGTTGCGTACTCGGCCAGATGATCGGCCACATCGGTGGACAGCAACTGGTAGACGATGATCATGCCGACCATGATGCCGATCACCACGCCAAACCCGAAAATCAGACCAACCGGTTTTTCGGTGGTCTGATAGCTCTGCTCATCGGCACCGGCCTGGTCCAGCGTGCGCACTTGCGTGCTGCGGGCCGGCAACACGGCCCGCAATTGCTCGACAACTGCCGCCGGTGAAGCGCCCGGCATCAGCGTCACGATGATGTGATTCGGTGCGCCCGCCGAGCGCTTGGCAAACAGGCGCAAAAAGCTCTGCTCCGACATCAGCAGATAACCGTCGGCAGAGAATCCGCCTCCGAGCGCAAAGGTATCGGCCAGGCGAACCGTGCGGCCATTGATTTCGGTGGCAACGCCATGGTGCCGGGCCACGGCGGCAAGAATATCGGCATCAACATTACGTGTATGCCTGTCGATCAACGCGTAATCGAGGCGCTGCAACAGCGGCTGCAGCTGCTGGATTTCCGGGTCGTCAAACATCACCGCAGCCGGCTCGAACCCGAAGACCTGCATGCCGGTCGAACCGCCGCTGGGCTGCTTCCAGTCGACCTTGCCGACATAGAGCGCGGCCGCCCGCTGCACCCCGGGCACGGCCAGCGCCTTGTACATGTGCTGCCGCGCGATGTTGCCCCCTTCGGTCATGGTGCGGGCATCGGACGAGGAAATCATGATGTCGCCGGCCAGCAACTCGTAGGGCAGCTTGACTGTCCCCATCAATGCGCCCAGAAACCCCAGTTGCATGAACACCAGAATATTGGCAAAGGCCACACCGGCCAGGGCGGCCGCGAGACGCGCCCGGTTGTGGGTCAGTTGCAGCCAGCCCAGCGGCAAACGGCCGAGCAAACGACCCAGCAAGCGAGCCAGCAGCGCACTCAGCGGGAGGCTCCGACATCGATGGTGGCCAGCACCTGCAGATTGCTGAAACCGGCCGCCAGTTGCGACGAGGCGGCATCGAGCGCCACGCGTACGCGAACCACCCGCGCATCGGTATTGGCCGCCGGATCGTCGCCGGTCAGCGTCTGCCGACCGACCTCCAGGCCGATGCGATCGACGGTACCGGCCAGCGGCGTCGGCAAGGCCTGCGCCTCAATGCGCACCGGATTGCCAACCGCAACCCGCGACACATCGTTCTGGTAGACCTCGACCTCCACCATCATCTCGGACACATCTCCCATGCTCAGCAAGCCCGCAGCGCCGGGCAATTCGCCTGCGCGTGCGTGAATGACGAGCACCCGGCCGGCGGCCGGCGCCCTGATGACCGCTTGTTCGAGATTGAGACGCGCCTGATCGAGTTCGGCACGGGCCGAGTCAGCGGTGCGGGCGGCAACCACCACATCGGGCTGCGCCTCGAGCGCTTGCGAACCGTAGCGCGAGGCTCGTGCCGACGCAGCATCGACCATCCGGTCGGCCGAATCGCGGGACGCCCGCGCGGCATCGAGCGCAGCCTCCGACACCATGCCTTGTTCGCGTAACGAGGCCACACGGGCATATTCACGCCGCGCATTAACGGCAACCGCTCTGGCGCTGGCCAGATCGGCAGTGGTCTCCCGGACGCTGGCCGCTACCGAGGCACGCGTGCGCGCCAGATCGGCCTCGCGCAAATCCAGTTGCGCCTGCGCGGCCCGGACCCGACTTTCCAGTTGCGAATGATTGTCCAGCAACGCCAGTTCCTGACCGGCGCTGACCGTGTCGCCTTCGTCCACCAGCAGTTTCTCGATGCGTGCATTGCTGGCCCCGTAGGGCGCGGCAACGGTGATGATTTGATCGCGCGGTTGCACCGTCCCCAGACCGATCACGGTCGCCATTGCCGACGCAGTATCGGTAGCGGGTGGTTTGGGCGCTGGCACCGCAATCGGATGACTGGTGCCGCCACCCGGTTCAAGCTCGAATATCGTCATCAGTTTGCGCAGTCCCGGCGGCTGAAAATACAAACCCACCACGCCACCCGTCGCCACCAGCACCATGGCGACCGGCAACCAGCGCAGCCGCCGCAGCCAATGCGTGGCCGGCCGCGCCGCCGGCACCACGGACGCCGCCGCAGATGATTCAGCAGCAGCCTCATCATGACTGATGATTGAGCGCGGCAGCGGCGGTTCCTCGGCTTCTGGCGTTGGACGAACCTGATCGTTCAAACGTTTTCCCTGCTGACGGACACCTCCTCATTTTGACACCTCTGAGCCCTTGTTCAAGCAAAAGCCGGCAATGTTGTGCACCGCTGCAAAAGGCGCCGGCAACACGCCATCGAGCGCCCGCCCCTGAGGTGGTCATCGTCCCGTCGCCGGGCCGCGCGGAACATGAGAAGATCCCCCGATCGCTGGCTGTTACCACCGGCGAAACAAAACCAGAGGTGGTTCAGCCCAGTCCTGCAACCTGACCCGGAGACAAGTCATGCCCGCCAGCCCCGCGCTTATCGCCCAAGCCACCAGCACGCTGTACACCGCCGTCCTGTCAGATACGCTTGACAGCCTCGGATACCGGCAGCAGGCGATGGCCGGTTCGGTACGCCCTCTAGACGATTCACTGACCCTGTTCGGGCGAGCCCGTACCGGCTTGTTCCGTGATGTCTATCATGTCGAACCGGACACCAATCCGTATGAGCTCGAAATCAAGCTCATCGATGATCTGCAAGAAGGCGAAATCGCAGTGATGGCCTGCGGCGCCAGTGGTCGCATTGCCCCCTGGGGCGAATTGCTCAGCACCGCATCCAGGATGCGCGGCGCGGCGGGTTGCGTCACCGATGGCCTGGTTCGTGATGTCCGTCAGATCCGTAAAATGGAGTTTCCGGTTTTTGCCGGCGGCATTGCGCCGCTTGATTCGCGCGGCCGCGGCATGCTGGTAGCCATTGATGAACCGGCCGAATGCGGCGGCGTACTGGTCACGCCCGGCGATCTGGTTTTTGGCGATGTCGATGGTCTGGTGGTGATTCCACAAAGCATCGAAACCGAGGCGCTGGAACAAGCCATTGCCAAGGTTACCGGCGAAAACGAAACCCGCGACTGCTTGCTGCAAGGCATGTTGCTGGCGCAGGTCTACGAGAAGTACGGCATTCTCTGAGTACGCCGAAGCCGTTGGCCGGCCGCGGTATCAGCGGCCCGGCCGCAGACCCCGCGCCTGGTCACGTGCGCCGCGCCGCCCTGCTTTGAGGTGATCAGTGAGCGCGGCAGCCAGACAGGCCTTGATGGGGCGCAGCGGCAATGCCTCGCGCACATCGAACACAATCGAACGCGTGCCCTCGAAGTTCAGCTCGCCTTCAAACTCGCGCCGAAACGAGGTCACCAGCGTTGTCGTGCAGATGAAATGCAGCGCCAGGGTGTCGGGCGAGCGAGGCTTGAAGCCAAGCCGCACCGGACTGCCCGATCCGGTTTGTTCGGTACGGTAGGCCGGTTCACCCCAGCGCAGGGTTTCGGTGAGCACACCAACGCCGTCCGTGCGCGCCGCCACTTCGAAAATGAGCGCCCGCAAGCGCAGCATCCGCCGCCGCACCGGCGCCGGATAGGCGGCAAACACCGCTGCGACCGCCAGGGGCATCGCGGGCACCGTGACTTTGGCGGCTGCAGTCGTCATTACCTCAGCCACACGCCATCAGGTTCAGGCCGCCCGCGCTGCGCTGCGGCGGCGCATGATCTTGATCAGCGGCAGCATCAGCATGATGACTGCGGCCACCCACAGCGTGATGGAAATCGGACTGCCCACCAGCACGCCAAGTTCGCCATTGGAAATGGACAGCGCCCGGCGCAGGTTCTGCTCCATCATGTCGCCCAGCACGAAGCCGAGAATGAGCGGCGCCATCGGCACATCACATTTGCGCAGCAAATAGCCCAGAAAGCCCAGCACCGTCATCAGCACCAGATCAAACGTGGTGGAGTGAATCGCATACACGCCCACGGTACTGACGGCGATGATGCCCGGCACCAGAGCCCAGCCGGGAATATTGAGCATGCGAGCGAACAGTCCGACCAGCGGAATGTTCATGACGAGCAGCAACACGTTGGCCACGAACAAGGACGCAATCAGGCCCCAGACGAGATCGGGTTGCTGCGTAAACAAGGCCGGCCCCGGCGTGATGTTGTAGAGCGCCAGTGCGCCGACCATCACTGCCGTGGTGCCCGAGCCCGGCACCCCGAGCGTGAGCATGGGCACAAACGAACCATTGGCCGACGCATTGTTGGCCGCCTCCGGCGCCGCCACCCCGCGTACATCGCCTTCGCCAAAGCAGGCATCAGGATCGGACTGCTCGGCCAGGCGTTTTTCGGTAGCGTA
>CAXBNM010000009.1:0-29268 GCA_963976885.1 uncultured Burkholderiaceae bacterium | reverse complement strand
CCGGCAAGGCCTTGTCCAAACTGCTGTACTGGCTTGTCGATGCAGGCAGTCTGCTGCGCTTTCTGGTCAAGCCGGTTGACGTCATTCAGGTGCGCGACAAGTATTTCGCGGCCATCGTCGGCCTGATCGTGGCGCGCCTGCGCGGCCGCGTGTTTACCGTCTGGCTTTCCTATCCCTTCCCTGAAGACTCGCTCGACATCGCTGCCGAGAAGGGTTTTCTGCGCGGTCTGTATGAACGCCTCAGTGGCCTCGTCGGCATTGTGCTGCTCTACAAGATTGCCATGCCTTTGGCCGATCACTGCTTCGTGCAGTCCGAACAGATGCGCCAGGACTTGCATCAGCTGCGCGGCGTGCCGCTGGCCAGGATGACCCCGGTGCCCATGGGCATTTCCCACTCGGTCCGTGATCTGCCCGAGCAGGCGCCACCAGCGGCCACTGCAGGCGGCCCGACCGTGATGTATCTGGGCACTCTGTATCGCGTCCGGCGGCTCGAAACCATGGTCGATGCCTTCATCGAAGTGGCCCGTCAGCGCCCCGAGGTGCGATTCCTGATGGTCGGCGACGGCCTGGTGCCAAGCGACCGTGGTGACCTGGAAGCGCGCATTGCGGCGGCGGGCATGAGCGAGCGCTTTGAATTTACCGGCTTCATTCCGATTGAACAGGCCTGGGCACGCTTGCGTGAGGCCGATGTCTGCGTATCGCCGTTTCTGACCAACCGGGTGCTGCGGGTCGCCTCGCCAACCAAACTGGTCGAATACCTTGCGTTTGGCAAACCGGCAGTGGTCAATGATCATCCCGAACACAGCCGGGTGATAGCCGAGAGCGGTGGCGGAGTCTGCGTGCCCTGGTCGGTGCAAGGCTTTGCCGAGGGCATACTACGTTGTCTGGACGACCCGCAGGCAGCCCGTGAAATGGGTCGCAAGGGCCGGGCCTGGGTACTGGAAAACCGCACCTACGACCGCATCGCCGATAACGTACTGGCGGTTTACGAGCGCTTGCTGAGCACACGACACTGATGCCACGCCTACTCAACATCAACAGCTATCACTACCGGCGCGGCGGTGCCGATGCGGTCTACTTCGATCATGCACAGTTGATGGGTGAGCACGGCTACGACAATGCATTCTGGGCAATGCAGCACCCACGCAACGAGCCGAGCGAATGGTCGCAGCATTTTGTCGATGAAATCGAGTTTGGCGGCAACTATTCCACGCTGGCCAAAATCGGCAAGGCCGCCAAGATCATCTGGTCATTTGAAGCGCAACGCAAGCTGACGCGCCTGATCGCCGAGTTCAAGCCGGACATCGCGCATCTGCACAACATCTATCACCATCTCTCGCCGTCCATCCTGTCGACACTGCAAGCGCACAAAGTGCCGGTGGTGCTGACCGCCCATGATCTGAAGCTGGCCTGCCCGAGCTACAGCATGTACACCGAAGGCGCGATCTGCGAGCGCTGCCGGGGCGGCAACTACCTGAACACCATCAAGTATCGCTGCATCAAGCAATCACGCAGCGCCAGCACGATCATCGCCGCCGAGGCCTTCACGCATAAATGGCTGGGCAGTTACCGCCGCCATGTTGATCGCATCGTCGTGCCGAGCCAGTTTTTCGGCAGCAAGTTCGTCGAGTGGGGCTGGAGCCCTGAGCACTTCAGCTACATCCCGAACTGGGTCGATGCGGAGCGCTTCGAGCCGCAGTACGAGCCCGGCAATTACTTTCTGTACTTTGGCCGGCTCGATGCGACCAAAGGCCTGGAAACGCTGATCCGGGCTGGCGCACAAGCCGGTGTGTCGCTGGTGATTGCCGGGCGCGGACCGATCCAGCCGCAAGCCGAAGCGCTGGCCAACTCGCTTGGCCATGATGTGCAGTTCGCGGGCTTTCGCAGTGGCGACGATCTGCATCAGTTGATCCGCGGCGCCCGGGCCGTCGTGTTGCCCGCCGAATGGTACGAGAACGCCCCCATCAGCGTGCTCGAAGCCTTCGCGCTCGGCAAGCCGGTGATTGGCAGTCGTATTGGCGGCATCCCCGAGATGATCACCCATGCCAGCAACGGCTGGCTGTTCCCGGCCTTCGATACCGCGGCGCTCACCGCAACCTTGCGCGAGGTAGCGGCACTGCCTGATGCTGCGGTAGCGGCGGCCGGACAAAAGGCTCGTGAAGTCGTGAGCACGGATTTCAGTCGCGCGCGCTACCTGCGCGCCATGACCGAGCTTTACGAACCGCTGCTGGCGCGCGCCGGCCGCTGAGCCCCGCGCGCCGCCAGTCCTATTGGCGCCAGCTCAGCAGGCGTCGCTCGGCCCAGCCAATCAGAAAGCTGACGAGCAGGCCAAGCACCGACAACATCGCCACCCCGGCCAGCAGTTGATCGGTAGCCATCAGATTGCCGGCCAGCAACACATAGGCACCAATCCCGTATTCGGCACCGATCATTTCGGCGGCCACCAACAGGATGATCGAAATCGAAGCCGCGATACGCATGCCGGACAGAATGGCCGGCAGAGCAGCGGGCAGAATGATCTTGCGAATGATGTCGAAGCGGCTCAGATTGAAACTCTGACCCATCCGAATGAGAGTGCGATCGACGTTGTCGATACCGCCGTATGTAGCGATCACCGTGGGAAAGAAGCTGCCAAACAGAATGGTGGCCACTTTGGACCCTTCGCCAATGCCGAACCAGATGATGAACAAGGGCAGCAGCGCGATTTTGGGAATCGGGAAAATCGCCGACACCAGCGGCGAGATACCGGCCCGCGCGATCGAGGAAAGTCCGACCGCGGTGCCAACCGTGACGCCAAGCACAAAGCCGGCGCTGAAACCAAGCACCAGCCGCTGCAACGAGGCCGACACATGCGGCCACAAGTTGCCTGAACGGGCCAGTTCCATGAAGGCTTCGAAAGCCTCGGACGGCGCCGGCAGGATAAGCGGACTGATCAGACCGCTGCGCGAACCGGCTTGCCACAAGGCAATCAGGGCAATGAATACCGCCACACCGATCCAGGCTCGCGGCCGGGTGTTGAAGCCACCACCGCGAAAGTGCACTTCCTGCACGACTTGATCGCTATTGGTGGGTGCGTCGGCCCGGGGAATCTCGGGCGCTTCTTCACGCATCATGTCCCACAGCGATTGCTGGATGGAGGCCAGCCGCGGATCCGAGACCTGGCGTTCGGCCAGCGGAATGTCGATATCGACGATTTCGCGTATGACGCCGGGGCGCCGCGACAACACCACAACCTTGTGACCAAGGCGCACCGCCTCGGCCAGATTGTGCGTGACATAACAAGAGGTGAAGGCTTCCCGAGTCCAGAGACTGACCAGGTCATCCATCAACAGTTCACGGGTCTGGCTGTCGAGCGCCGACAGTGGCTCGTCCATCAGCAGCACGGCCGGGTTGACCGACAGCGCGCGAGCAATGGCAACCCGTTGCCGCATTCCGCCCGACAACTGACGGGGCAGGGCTTTGGCAAAGTCACTGAGCCGGGTGCGGGCCAGCACATCATCGATGCGCGCGGCACGCTCGGCGCCACTCATCTCGTGACCTTCGAGGACCAGCGACACATTGCCGCTGACGGTGCGCCAGGGCAGCAGCGCAAAGTCCTGAAACACATAAGTAAGCGGATTGAGCGAATCTTCAGGCGGCCGGCCGATCTGCAACACCTTGCCGGCGCTGGGCTTCTCGAGCCCGCCGATCAGGCGCAGCAACGTGGATTTGCCACAACCGGAGGGGCCGATCACACAAACGATCTGTCCCTGATTGATGCGCAGATTGATGCCGTCAAGAACGGCCAGGCCACCGTATTGATGGGACAAGTCCTGTACCTGAAGATCCATTCCTTATGCCGCCCCGAATCAGTAAGTCTTGACGAAGCTGTCGTCAACGAGTTGATCGACGCTCAGCTTGGACTTGACCAGGCCTTCATCCTGGAACCACTTCATCTGCTTGGCCACGTCGGTCTTGTTGAGCGCGGCGTCGGTATTCAGATACATGGCACCGGCCTGAATCGACGGCGCGGCTTTTTCATACGGACGGTCGTTGTACACGTATTTGTGCACGATGCGGGTCACGGCCTCGACCTCTGCCGGATCGGCCTTCGGATCGAGCATCACGCGATTGAACTCGTTGATGCCTTTGGCATAGGCCCGAATGAAGCGCTCGACCATGTCGCGATTGTCTTCGATGTTCTTGACGTTCGTGAACAAGGTCGAAATCTGATACTCGACATAATCGTTGAGCCAGCCGATATTCCTGGCGTCACCGGCGTTGACCACACTCTTGGCAATATGCGGGACCATGATCATCGCGTCGGTCTGACCCGACTTGAGCGCTGCAATCATGGCGCCGACTTTCTGCAAGGGCACGAACTTCACGTCCTTGACCTCGAAGCCTTCTTTTTCAGCAATACGCGAGGTCATGTAGTGAAAGGTCGAGCCGATCTGCGTGATGGCCATCGAGTGACCCTTGATTTTCGGCACCGCATCGAGGCCGGCTTCATAGGCCTTGTTCGAGGCCATCACCATCATGCCGTCGTAGCCTTTTTTCTCATGCAACACACCGGCAACGATACGCAGCGCGTTTTTCTCGGCCAGGTTCTGCAGGCCACCGGTAACACCGGCAACCCCGAAATCGACATCACCACTGGCGGTCGCTACTGCGATCGGCTGCGCGGCCTGAAAGAACTGGAAGGAAAGATCAATCCCTTCGTCGGCAAAATAACCTTTTTCAAAGGCCAGAAAACCCGCGCCGTGGCTGGTAAATCGCAACGCGCCAAGCACGACTTTGTCGTTGGCGTACGCTGCGGGTGCTGCGCTCAGGCCGAAGATGGTTGCAGCCGCTGCTGCGGCACCAAAAAACCAACGCCGCGTGGTCGGTAGGAATGTCATTGTGTGCTCTCTCCGCATTCTGTTGTTGTCTGGCCTATGCCACAGGTTCGCCGATTCCGGCGAGCACTACTGGCATCCCCCGGATCGGGGGTGCCATCATAGTGCAACTAGCCCGCTGCCGCCAAAGCGGATTTCTCTTGAAGGAAGCAAAGATGCCCCGTAGTTCCGACCATCCCAATGTTGATCTGATTGCCCGTGCAGCGAGCGCAGGCCTGCCGTTTGCGCTGTGGCGCCGCCCTGGCGCCAGTGAATCCTCGGCAATCGTCAGCACGTCACTGGTGCAGACGCGACCGATCTTCGCGGCGGGTCAGAGCCAGCCATTTTTTGCCATGGGGCGGTTCGAATCGCGCGAAGCCAATCAGGCCGACGCCATTGCTGCTGATGTGTTGTACCGGGACGGTCGGTTGTGGTTCTACGACGGCAACAGTTATCAGGCAGAGCCGGTTGATCAGGCGCAGCGCGACCTGAT
This sequence comes from uncultured Burkholderiaceae bacterium, assembly GCA_963976885.1. GTDB lineage: Bacteria > Pseudomonadota > Gammaproteobacteria > Burkholderiales > Burkholderiaceae_E > JAUIAI01. The sequence continues at coordinate 23,919 of CAXBNM010000009.1, read as the reverse complement.
GGCCACCGAGCCGGCCGCACGCGTGCAGGCCCCCGCTCACCCCGGCCTGGCCGCCCCCACCGCCATGGAACGGCCCGACTATGAAGCGCTGGTGGCCCGCACCGTCGAGGCCATCAGGCAAAAGATCTGCGCGAAAATCGTGTTGTCACGAGTGGAGTCCCGGCCGCTGCCCGAAACCTATGACTTGCTCGATTCGGCCCAGGCGCTGATGAAGGCTTATCCGAACGCATTTATCGCGCTGGTCTCGTCGCCGACCACCGGCACCTGGCTGGTGGCTACCCCTGAAACCTTGCTGGCGGCCGACCGCCATCAGGTGCAGACCATGGCTCTGGCCGGCACGCTCTGGCCGGCGCCCGGCACGGACCCTCAAAGTGTTGAATGGCCGGACAAGATTGTTGAAGAGCAAGGCCTGGTCGCCCAGTTCATTCGAGAGGCCTTTGTAGCCAGCCGGCTGCAAGGCGTCATCGAAACCGCCCCGCGCACCGTGCAGGCGGCCAATCTGGTTCATCTGCGCTCGGACTTCAGCGCCCCGCTCGAAGCCGACCGGGCCGAAACCCGGCATTCACTGGCCGAGTTGCTGAACCGGCTGCACCCGACCTCGGCGGTATGCGGCATGCCCAAGACGGAAGCTCGCGACTTCATTGGCGCCAACGAAGGCTACGATCGCACCTACTACACGGGCTACCTCGGACCGGTCGGGCTGAATGATCGGACCGATCTCTATGTCAATCTGCGCTCGGCGCAGGTCCTGGGCCGGCATTTGCACATCTATGTCGGCGGCGGCATTGTGGCGCAGTCGGAGCCGGCCACCGAGTGGGAAGAAACCGTGCAGAAATCGCGCACGATCGGTCAGGTGGTGGCACCGCTGGACTCACCCGCCAGCCGCTGAGGCAGCGCGGTCGCAACAGCGCTGCGAAGCCGACTCGTCAGCCGAGCAGCTCGCCCAGCGCGGCCAACAGCGCTTCAATCTCGGCGGCGCTGTTGTAGTGGCACATTGAGACCCGCACACAGGCATCCAGGCCAAGCGGCCCGAGCACATTGCCCGAGTAGTGATCGTTCTTGCGCACATGCGTGCGAATGCCCCGCGCGTTCAACGCACTGACGATGTCCGTGGCCTCATGACCGGCAGCCACAAACGACACCAGACCGGCGCGCTCGGGCTTGCGGGCGCCACCGATGAAGGTCACGCCGGGCAGGCCGGCCAGACCGGTCAGTGCACCCTGCCCCTCGAGCAACAGCGCGACCAGCGCCGTTTCGTGAGCAGTGATGGCGCGCCCCGCCACCCGTAACCGGGTTGCTCGATCATCGGCGGCGCCATCGGGCTGCTGGGCACCAAGCCAGTCGAGATAATCGACGACATCGGAAAAGGTCGCGAACGCGCCCACATCGCGTGTGCCGAGCTCCCACTGCGTGGCCGGTGAACCGATCAGCTTCTCGTGCGCACAGTTGGCCAGCCGATCGGACAACCAGGCAATGCCATAGCCGTGTCGTGAAAACACCTTATAGGGCGAGATCACATAAGCGTCGATCGGCGTATCGGCCAACTCGATTGCGCCATGCGCCGCATGTTGAATACCGTCGACAATGATGAAGCATTGCGGCGCCCGGGCCCGGATGGCAGCGGCGATGCTGGCAATATCCACATCCATGCCGGTGAGCGGACTGGTGTGAATGATGGTGGCCACGCGCGTGCTTGGTTCAAGTTGCACGAGATAGTCGTCAACGCCAATCGTGCCGGTGGCATTGTCATGCACGATGAGCCGATGATGAGCGCTGGTATGCCCGGCCCAGAAGGCGGCCGCCGAACGCGACGCGGGGTGCTCGAGCGTCGAGCCGAGCAGCTGGCCGCCCGTGCCGGTGGCCAGAGCCGCCACTCTGAGCACGCGGAACAACAACTCGGTCCCCGACTCGCCGACAATCACTTCGCCGCCGGCAGCACCAAAGAAGGTACGCATGTCGGCCCGGCCCCGCAACAGAATTTCGTTCAGCCCTTGCGCGCCCGGATTATCGCGCCCCAGGTTATCGGGGATGGCGGCCAGCCGGGCGCTGGTCTGCACCACGGCGTTCAGGGTGAGCGCGCCGCCGGCGTTTTCCAGAAAGATCCGCTCGCCCTGAAACGGGCAGCTTTCGACATGAGCAAAACGGCCGCGTATCGCGGCAAGCAAATCAGCATCAAACATGGTCAGCTTCCGTTCCTGGTCGGGTGGTTCTCATAGCTGCAGTGCCGCCGCAATAAAGGCGTCGTTCTGATCCGGCGTGCCGACCGTCATCCGGATGCATCCCTCAAGCCCGTACAAGCTGTCTTGCCGGCGCACCAGGACGCCGTGTTGCAACAAGCCCTGAATAGCCTGGGCGGCGTCGGGCGTGCGGATCAGCAGAAAGTTGCCATGCGAGGGAATCACCTGCCAGCGCGGATGATCGGCCAGCGCGCTGGCAATGCGGGCCCGCTCGCTGATGACTTGCGCGACTCGCTCACGCATCAGTTCGGGTTGTTCCAGCGCTACCAGCGCGGCCACCGACTGCAGAACCGACAAGCCGAAAGGCACGACGAGCTTGCGCAATTGCGCGGCCATCTCGTCGCCGGCCAGCGCATAGCCAACCCGGACACCGGCCAGCCCCCAGGCCTTGGAGAAGGTCCGCAACAACACCACATGGGGGTGGCGGCGCGCCAGTTCGCGGGCATCGCTGCCGGCAAACTGGTAGTACGCCTCGTCGATCACAACCAGCCATCCGGTGGCCGCGGCCGCAATGGTTTCCAGTGTGGCCAAGGCTTCCAGCGAACCGGTCGGCGCATGCGGTTGCGGCAGAAAGAGGACGCCTGCCGGCTCGCCGGGCGATGCCGGTGCCGGTGCGTTGGCCAGCGCGGCCAGCAAGGCCTCGACATCTAGCGACCAGTCGGCCTGCAGTGCAATCTCGGTCAGGTCCACGCCCAGCAGCCTGGCGTCGAGACCGTAGAGCGCGAAGCCCGGCATTACCGTCAACACCTGCGAGCGCAACGCCGCCAGTTGAATCAGCGCCGGAATCATGGCATTGCTGCCCGGCGTGACAACCACACCGGAAGCCGGCCAGCCATCATGCTCGCCAATGGCCTGCGCGAGCGTCTGCGCGTGCATCTCGGGATAACGGTTCCAGGCAACGGTGGCCATTCGCTCCAGCACGCGGGCCTTGAGCGCGGGCGGCAAATCGGTGCTCGATTCGTTCTGATCGAGCTTGATGGGCGCATCGATCGCTACAAACGGATAGTCAGGACTGCCGGCCACCACCGGTCGGATGGGTAGTTTCATGAGCTTGCGATCAGGCGCGGAGGAAGGAAACCGTGATGGTATCGCCTTGTCCGAATGTTCGTGCAGCGGCTCAGGCGCCCACGGCGTCGCGGCCACGCCCGGCGCCGCGCTGGCCGGCCTGCACGGTGGACAAATACAGACTGGTCTCACTTTTGGCGATGCCGTCGATGAGCCGGATCCGGCGCAACACCAGATCGAGCACCGGCAACGAGCGCGTGCCCAACTCGACGACGAGATCCCAGCGGCCGTTGGTGGTGTGAATGGTCTGCACCTCGGGCATGCCTTCAAGATCGCGGATGATCTGACTGGTCGAGCTGCCTTCGATTTCAATCAGCATGACGCCACGAATGGGCAAGAGTTCGGCATCGCCCTTGAGGATGACGGTGAAGCCAAGCAGCTCGCCGCTGTCCTGCAACTGCTGCAGGTGCGCCCGCACCGTGCTGCGCGACAAGCCGAGCTGCTCGGCCAACTCGGAAATGCTGGCCCGCGCATTGCGGCGCAGGGCGGCAAGCAGCATTTGATCGGTTTGACTCAGGCCACCAGCCGTATTGCTGCCTGCATTGCCATATGAATTAGCCATTTTGATCCAAACAAGCACAAAAATGAAGATTAACACCTCAAACTTCCCAATTTGATAAGTATTTATCGCCACCCGAAGCGCGTCCAATAGAGCCATCAACCCAAACAATCTTCCGAGGTGGTTCATGAGCAAAGCGATTCGTCTGATTGGTGCACCTGTCGACACCGGCGGCCCGACGGCGGGCTGCCTGATGGGGCCGGAGGCCTTGCGCCAGGCCGGTCTGGTCGCGGTGCTGGCCAGGCACGGCCGACCCGTCAGCGACGTCGGCGATCTGGACTGTCAGCCCTTGTCTCCGGTGCAACACCCCAATGCAGCGATTCGTCGGCTCGCCACCTCCGCACAATGGGTGCGTACCTTGCAGGCTGCGGCCTACCGTTATGCCGATGGCCAATCGATTCCGGTTTTTCTGGGTGGCGACCATTTGATGGCCGCCGGCACGATTCCGGCGCTGACTCGGCGCGCGGCCGAACGCGGCCGCCCCTTGTTCGTTCTGTGGCTGGATGCGCACACCGATTTTCATTCACTGGACAGCACCCGGACCGGCAACCTGCACGGCGTCCCGGCGGCCTATGTTTGCGGCCAGCCCGGTTTCGAGCCGACGTTTCCGGCGCTCAGTACACCGCTGCCGCCCGCCAATCTGTGCATGCTGGGCATCCGCTCGGTAGACCCGGCCGAGTCGGACACGCTGCAAACCCTGCAAACACAAATCATCGACATGGCAACCCTGCAGACCGAAGGCGTCGCCAAGGCATTGGCGCCATTCCTGCAACGAGTACGCGACGCCGGTGGCGAGTTGCACTTGAGTTTTGATGTCGACTGTCTCGATCCGCGCCTGGCCCCCGGCGTGGGTACAAGAGTCGAGGACGGGGTCAGTTACGAACAGGCCGAACAAATCATGTTGCAGGTGCATCGCAGCGGCCTGCTCAGTTCCGTCGATATTGCCGAGTTGAACCCGTTGCTCGACAACGGGGCCCAGTCGGCCAAGGTCATGGTGAATCTGATGAACACACTCTTCCACGGCGCCACCGAATCGTCGCGCACCACCACTACGCCAGCCGAGCAGACTTCGGCCGCACCCGGCGCCGATGGCCAGGTCGCCTACCTGAGCGTCAACGCGATGCGCGAACTGGTGCAAAGCGTGGGGCTCGAGCCCTTTCTGCTCGGGCTGGCCGAGCGGATCCACGCCGACTTTCAGCGCTGGCCCGAATTCGATAAAACCCCGCGCGTCCCCGCGCACTCCAAACACGGCGTGATCGAACTGATGCCGACCAGTGACGGTCGTCAATATGCGTTCAAGTATGTCAATGGCCATCCGCAGAACACCCGTCTTGGTCTGCAGACGGTCACCGCGTTTGGCTGTCTGGCCGATGTCGACACCGGCTATCCGCTGCTGTTGTCCGAGATGACATTGCTGACCGCTTTGCGCACCGCCGCCACCTCGGCGATGGTGGCACGCTATCTGGCCCGCGCGAACGCTCGCTGCATGGCCATCATCGGCAACGGCGCGCAATGCGAGTTTCAGGCGCTGGCCTTCAAAGCCTGTCTGGGCATCACGCACGTGCGACTGTTCGATATCGACCCCCAGGCCACCGCCAAGGCGGTACGTAATCTGACGCCGCTGGGTTTTCAGATCGAATGCTGCGCCTCGGCCCGCGACGCGGTGCAAGGCGCCGACATCATCACGACGATTACCGCCGACAAACAACTGGCAACAATCATCACCGACGACATGGTCGCGCCCGGCGTGCATATCAATGCGGTGGGGGGCGATTGTCCGGGCAAGACCGAGCTGGACGCAGCCATCCTGCGGCGCGCCGATGTCTTCGTCGAGTTCCCGCCGCAAACCCGGATCGAGGGCGAGATTCAGCAACTGCCACCCGAGCACCCGGTGATTGAGATGTGGCAGGTATTGCGCGGCGACCGCGCGGGCCGCTCCAGCGATACGCAGATCACGGTCTTCGATTCGGTCGGCTTTGCCGTTGAAGACTTTTCAGCGCTGCAACATGTGTATGCGATGCTCAAAACCGGCGGCGCGCACCAGAGCCTGCAACTGATTGCCAACCCGATCGATCCGAAAAATCTGATCGGTGAACTGCTTGACGATGTCAGCGCGCAACCAGTGGTCGGTCAAGTCAACGGAAACCCCACGACGACGGCCAGGCAAGCCGTGCCACGGCCGACCTCAGTGTGAACTCGAACTGGGCGCGGGCCGCTCGATGAGCAAGCCCTGGTTGCTGGCGGACAAATCCAGCAATTCTTCGATGGGCTCGGGCTTGTGCAACAGAAAGCCTTGCGCATAGTCGACGCCGAGTTCGCGCAGGCGTTCGAGCACCGCGGGGTGTTCGACATGTTCGGCGACCGTTGCCACGCCCAGCACCCGCGCCACATCGACAAAGCAACGCACCGCCGCACCATTGAGCGGATCATCATTGAGGTCATTGATGAACTGACCATCGATCTTGAGTATGTCGATATTCAGTTTCTTCAGGTAACCAAACGATGACGCACCGGCACCGAAGTCGTCGAGGGCGACCTTGACGCCCAGCGAGCGCACCTGTTCGATAAACACCGCCGCGTCCGCAATAGCGGTAATTGCAGCGGTTTCGGTAATCTCAAGACAAAGGCGGTGACAAACCGCGCTGCCCGCCTGACGCAAGGTGCGCATCGCATCGCGATGAAACTCGCGATCACTGACCGACTGCCCCGACAGATTGACAAAGATGGTGCCCACAGAGGCCAGGTCGGGAACTTTTCTGAACATCTCCAACACCCGGCGCAAGACCCAGCGATCAATACGTGAGGCGAGATGAAAGCGCTCGGCGGCAGGCAGGAATGCGCCGGGGCCGATCAGCTTGCCAGCGCTGTCCGGCAGCCGGATCAAAACCTCGGCATTGAGGAATCTGGACGATTCGAACTGCGCTTCGATGCGCTGCATATGGAGAACAAACAAGTCATCGTCCAGCGCTTGTTCGAGGCGGGTAGCCCATTGCAGTTCACCGTGGCGGGCGCGCATGACCTTGTCAGTATCAAACCAGGCATGAACCCGGTTGCGGCCAGCATCCTTGGCGGCATAGCAAGAAGCATCGGCAGCCTGCAAGACCGCCGTCACATCGGTCCAGCGGCTGTCGAGAACCACCAGACCGATGCTGGTGCCGATACGAAACCGTCGTTGCTCGTGCACGAAACGAAAATCGTTCATCTGTTCGCAGATCTGGCGGGCAATCGATTCGGCCGTGCGGCGATTGCAATTTTCGAGAATGACCCCGAATTCATCGCCCCCCATGCGGGCCAGTACATCACTGGTGCCCAGTGATTCCTTGAGCAAGCGTGCCACCTGACGCAGCAACTGATCGCCGGCGGCGTGCCCGCAGGCATCGTTGACCATCTTGAACTGATCGAGATCGATCAGCAACAGCGCGCACTCATCGCCGCCGTCCCTCGCACGGGTGAGCGCGACTTGCAGGCGGGCCTCAAACTCGGTGCGATTGATCAGGCCCGTGAGCATGTCGTGTTGAGCGCGAAAACTCATCTCACCGGCCAGGCGACGCTGCTCGGTGACATCATGGAACACCAGCACTGCACCAAAAATCTGCCCGCGCGAATTACGAATCGGCGCGGCCGACTTTTCAATGCCGTGCTCGGTGCCGTCACGAGCCACCAACACGGTGCGATCGGAAAGGCCGACATTGCGGCCCTCACGCAAACACACGTCGGCCGGATTAGGCGCCGCCTCACGGGAGTCCTCGTCAATGATGCAGAACACCTGCGGCAAGGCCTTGCCGATGACTTGCGCACGTTGCCAGCCCGTCAGGCGCTCGGCGGCAGGGTTCATCCAGGCAACCGCACCGGATGAATCGGTGGTAATGACGGCATCGCCGATGGACTGCAAGGTCACATGGAGCAACTCATGTTGCCCGGCCAATTCGGCACTGAGTTCGCGCAACAAGGTGACGTCCCAGTTCACGCCCACCAGGCGTCGAACCCGCCCCTGTTCATCGCACGTAACCTGCGCGGCCGCACGCAGGTAGCGGACTTTGCCATCGGGCAAGGTCAGGCGGAACTCATCTTCATACGGGGCCCGGGAGGCCAGCGAAGCCTGCATTGCCTTCATGACACGGGCCGCATCATCCTTATGCAAGCGTTTGGACCACAAACGCGTCAGATTTCTGGTTTCCTCATCGGGGATGTCGTAGAGCCGGCGCATCTGCTGGTCCATTTCCATGGCGCCGTATTGCAGATCGAACTCCCACACGCCAATGCCGCCGCTGTTGGTGGCCAGTTGCATGCGCCGATTGGCCTTCTCGATGGCCACGCGTTGGGCAACCCGTTCGGTAATGTCCTGAAAGGTGCCGATCAGCCGAACCGCTTTGCCTTCTTCGAATTCGGCCTCGCCAACCGCTCGCACCCATATTTTCTCGCCATTGGCCCGGATATATTCAAGCTCCAGATCCCAGGGCGTGCCTTGATGCATTGCCTTGGTGACCGCGGCCCGGATCAGCGGCTGGGCATCGGGGGCATAGGCCTGAATCGCTTCTTCCAGCTCTGGCTGATAGCCAGGCTCGACACCATGAATGCGACAGATCTGATCCGACCAGGTCAACACATTGCACTGCAAGTCCAGCTCCCAGCCGCCCACATTGGCCAGCTCCCCGGTGCGCTTGAGCAACCATTCGCTCCGGCGCAGTGTTTCGAGCTGACGCTTGCGCGCAGTGATATCCAGACTGACGCCGTACATCCATTCCGGTTTGCCGTCTGCGGTGTGACTGATGACGGACCCGCGATCGTGCACCCAGACCCAGTGACCATCCCGATGCCGCATGCGCACTTCGCATTCAAACTCGCGCGTCTGCCCGGCAAAGTGTTCGTCAAGGCTTCGCTGGGCTATCTTCACATCTGCCGGGTGGGCGAGCTCATGACGCACTCGGATATTGCTGGCGACACCCTCGTCGGTTTCCAGACCGAAAATCTCGCCCCAGCGCCGGTTGAAGCGGGCCGCGCCGGTCTGCACATTCCATTCCCAGGTACCAACTCCGGTCGCCTCGACAATGGCGGCCAGACGGTTGCGTCCGGCATTGCTTTCGCGCCGCATCCGGGTGCGCTCGGTAATATCTTCAAGAGTGCCGACAAACCCTGTGCATACCTTGTCGGCATCCCAGGCCGGTCCGACGATCGCCCGTACGAGTCGTTCGGTGCCGTCGCGATGACGAATCCGATATTCAAGAGTTTCTTCTTCCTTGTTGCTCGTAATGCGCTGCCATGACGCCAGCACCCCGGACCGGTCCTCGGGATGAATCGTTTCACTCCAGCCGTTATTGCGTAATTGCTCGGCCGAACGGTCCACGATTTCCAGACAACGGGTATTGGCGTAACTATCGACGCCGCAGGCATCGGTTGCAAAAATACCCAGGGGCGCCGCTTCGCTCAAGGCGCGGAACTGCGCCTCGCTTTGCCGTAACCGGGATGCCATCCGATACGATTCCAACACCCGCGAAGCCGCGGCTGACAATTGCAGCAAGGCCTCCCGTTGCTCGGCCGCCAGTTGGCGCGGCACATAATCCATGACGCACAAGGTGCCCACCCTCGCACCGCTGGACAAGGTCAATGGCGCGCCGGCATAAAAGCGAATGTCGGGTCGCTCGGTAACCAAGGGGTTGTCGACAAAACGCGGATCTGCACCGGCATCGGGAACCTCGAACAATTCATTCCCGAGAATCGCATGCGCACAGAAGGCTACGTCCCGCGGCGTTTCCGACACGCCATCCAGGCCGTAGTTGGCCTTGAACCACTGCCGCTCGCCATCGACCAGACTGATCAGCGAGACCGGCGCCTTGCAGATGAGCGAAGCCGTCCGCACGAGTGCGTCGAGCGCCGGCTCAGGCTCCGTATCGAGAATCTCAAGCTCCCGCAGAGCCTTGAGCCTCTCTTTCTCATTGTCGGGTAAACGGGCTGCAGCCATGGGGAACGAACCGGCAGCCGTCGACGGACTGCCGGAGTAGCGAGAAGCTTGTCGATGATGATTACATGCTTATTGAGCCACTAGGCACCCGCAAGTTAATAAACGTTAAATGTTAGTTTGGCCATGACCTTTAATGGGTACGCGTGCTTTCAGATAGTGCCATTTTCGCCAATTTACTGGCTACTACCCCCTTTTATTGTGGAAACGCCCCGCACATGGGCGTCACAGATTGAAAATCTTCCCAGGGTTCATGATGTTGTCGGGATCGAGTGCAAGCTTGATGCTGCGCATCAGGTCGACAGCACCTTCACCGGCCTCTTCAACGAGATAATCGATTTTGTGCAGGCCAATCCCATGCTCGCCGGTACAGGTCCCGTCCATCGACAGCGCCAGCTGGACGATCTCGTGATTGAGCGCCTCACAGGCTGCCACCTCCTTGGGGTCGTTCGGGTCCAGCAGCAACACGCAGTGGAAATTGCCATCGCCGACATGACCCAGAATGGCAGTATAGGTATCGGCCTTGTCGAGAATGGCACGAGCCCCCTCGAGTGAATCGGCCAGTCGGGAAATCGGCACGCAGGTATCGGTACTGATCGCGCGCGCGCCCGGACGCATCTGCAGGCTCGCGAAATAGGCGTTGTGCCGGGCGTTCCAGAGCTTGGTGCGATCTTCCGGATGCACGGCCCAGACAAAGTCGGCACCGCCGTTCTCGGTGGCCAGTTCCTGCACCGTTTCGGCTTGCTCTTTGACGCTGGCCTGCGAGCCATGAAACTCGAAGAACAAGGTGGTTTGTTCCGGCAAGGTGAGCTTGTCGTGTTTGTTGATTGCGCGGATGGTGTTGGCGTCAAGAAACTCGGACCGCGCGACCGGCACGCCCATCTGAATGGTCTGAATGACGGTATCGACCGCGCCGCGAATCGTCGGAAAGTTGACGGTAGCGGCCGAGATTGCCTCGGGCTGCGGATACAAGCGCACCGTCACTTCGGTAATGACGCCAAGCGTCCCTTCGCTGCCCACGAACAGTCGAGTCAGGTCGTAACCGGCCGATGATTTTTTGGCCCGGGTACCGAGATCAAGAACGCCGCCGCCTGCGGTCACGACTTTCAGGCCCAGCACGTTCTCACGCATGGTTCCGTACCGCACGGCATTGGTGCCCGATGCGCGGGTGGCGGCCATGCCACCAATCGATGCATCGGCACCCGGATCGATCGGGAAGAACAAACCGGTGTCCTTGAGCGCATCGTTGAGTTGCTTGCGCGTGACACAGGCCTGGACGGTTGCGGTCTGGTCTTCAGCGTTGATCGCGACGACCTGATTGAGCGCCGACAAGTCGATCGAAACTCCGCCTTGTACGGCCAGCAAATGTCCTTCCAGCGACGAACCAACGCCAAACGGAATCAGTGGCACCTTGTGGCGCGCGCATTCGGCAACAATTTCGGCGACTTCTTCGGTGGATTCGGCAAACACGACCGCATCGGGCAGCACCGGCAGAAACGGCGATTCGTCACGGCCGTGATGCTCGCGCACGGCTTCGGCAACGCTGAAGCGCGTGCCAAAACGAGCCAGCATGGTGTCGAGGAAAATTTGCGGCACTGGCCGTTTGAGCGCTCCGCGAGCAGGTTTCGGGTCATTCATGAGAGGGATCTCCGGCAGTTGTCTGAGGGGCCTCGCGGCGCTCGGCGGCGGGCACCCGCCCGCCAACTCTGTAACCCCTGAGAATAGCCCAAATGTCGGATCACCCGGCAATGGCAAGGCGATACCGGTGGCGCCTGCGACTGCGTCAGTGCCGGCTCATGGCACACTAGTTGTCTGCAGCCGGCACGGCCTTACGGTGGTGAGCGTACAACCCGACGAGGCCGCGCCGCTTGATAGCCTGTTTCGGCTTGCGGCCGGGCGGTGTAACCCCTTCTGAATGAGCGACCCCGATCATGGCGAACCGACTTTCCGCAATTGCCACCCGCACCGGCGACGATGGCACCACCGGCCTGGGCGACGGCAGCCGCACCCCCAAGGATGACATCCGGGTGCAGTCGATGGGCGATGTCGACGAACTCAATTCAATGGTCGGCCTGCTGCTGACCGAATCGCTGCCGCAAGCAGTACGGGACGACCTCATTGCGATTCAGCACGATCTGTTCGATCTGGGCGGCGAACTGTGCATTCCGGACTTTGAGAACGTGGCCCCGACTCAATTGGCCCGTCTCGACGAAAACCTGGCGCGCTACAACGCCGACCTGCCCCGGCTGGCTGAGTTCATCCTTCCTGGCGGCTCCCGAGCCGCCGCCATCGCCCATCTTTGCCGCACCATCTGTCGTCGCGCCGAACGCTCGGTGGTCAGTCTGGCCGCCGGCGGCGGGGCGCGACCGATTTGCCGGCAGTATCTGAACCGATTGTCCGATCTGATGTTTGTCCTGGCGCGGGTGTTGAATCGAGCCGATGGCGGCAGCGATGTCTTGTGGCAACAAGGACGCAACAAGCCGGCCGATCCGGCAGCCTGAATCACGGGTTGGCGATTGGCAGGCAAAAAAAAGCCGACCAAGGGTCGGCTTAGACGCTGGTAAATCCAACGTCGGGGAGGCTAACTATCGTTCAGGCAGTCATGCCAAGCGGAGCCAGGCCATCAGCATTCGGCTTGGCAGCAACCTGCTTGCGCCCGCGCGCGGCAAACCAGCTCTTGATGAAGCGCGCACGCTCGGCACGTGCCGCGGCGTAAACGTTCGGGGAATCAACCCAGTCGAGATAATCTGACTGTGTCGTTGTGTTCGGAGTAAATGCACCTGCATTTTTCATGATTTGAACCTTAATTCTGTATTTTGAGATCGCGGAGGATTAGGAGAGGCAGTCTTGTGCGCTGCATCATGACTCGTATGTTATTCCGTTTAATTAAAAATACAATTACCATCAACGGAACAATATCTATTCCATAGAGGCACAAATTGGCATCAACGGTCGCAAACATCGGAGAGATGGACGCCTTTGTTCGCGCGGCGACCCGACAGAGCTTTTCGGAAGCAGCCCGCGAGATGCAAATGACACCATCGGCGGTCTCAAAACTGGTCAGTCGGCTCGAAAACCGGCTTGGCGTACGTCTTTTCAACCGCACCACGCGCCGATTACACCTGACGCCGGAGGGAGAAACCTTTCTGAGCCGCAGTCGGCGCATCCTGGCCGACATCGAAGATGCGGAAACTGAAATTCTGACCACGGCCAATAAGCCCCGTGGCATCCTGCGCATGCACAGCACTGTTGCTTTTGCGCACCATCAGCTTTCAGCGTCGATGCGCGACTTCGGCGCGCGCTATCCCGAAATCGAGGTCGAGCTCTCGGTATCAGACCTGATGATCGATCTGATCGACGTTGGTGGTGACCTGGCCGTGCGTACCGGCCAACTCCCCGATTCCAGTCTGGTGGCCCGGCGGATCGGCAGCTTCGAGCGAGTCATCTGCGCCTCGCCCGAGTATTTGCGCCACTACGGCTTGCCCAAGGTGCCGCAGGATTTGCTCGAACACAATTGCCTGGCGTTCTCGGGCAGCGCCGATTCACGCCATTGGCGCTTTGCCGATATTGCCCGCATCGACGCTGGCGCCAGCGATTCGGTCTTCGAGTTGGAGGTGCATGGTCGGTTTTCAGCCAACAACGCCGACATGTTGTTGCAATGGGCGCTCAATGGCGCCGGCATCGTGCGCCTGCCCGATCTGGTCGCCGGCCCTTCTGTGCGCTCGGGCGACCTGATCGCCTTGCTCACCGATTATCAGGTCCGCGAAAACCGCCCGGTCTGGGCGGTCTGTCCGGCCGGCCGGCAAACGGCCCCCCGGGTTCAGGCAATGATCAGTTTTCTGGCCGAACGTTTCGGCAACTCGCCCTGGAGTCTGCATCGGCCGGCATGAATGCCGGCCAGGCAGGTGGCATCAGGTTTCGCGGGCGGCCTCAAGATACGACACCAGTTTGGCGCTGGTCTGACGCAAACGATCGGACAGCAACTGCACGAGCTTGAGCATGATCTTGTTGCCCAGCCGGGGCTCATCGGACAACACCAGCATCATTGCATCACGGGTCAGCACTGCCACCCGGCTCTGCTCAAGCGTGACGCACGAGGCAAACCGGGGCTCACCGTCGAACATCGACATTTCACCCAACGCATGGCCACCATGGGCCACGGCAATCCGCGACGGATAGTTGTAGCGATTGCGCCGCAAAACGTCGACCATGCCGGTCATGAGCAGCATCATGAAGTCGCCCGTTTCGCCTTCCTGAATCAGGGTCACGCCAGCCGGCGCTTCATACACATACATGAAGGCGCCAAGCTTGCGGGTTTCTTCGGCGTCCAGCCCTGAAAACAGCGGCGTCTTGGCCATCAGATTGAAAATCTGATCCGAGTACTCGCTTGCCCGTCCGACCGGCTTCAGGCCAAGCGCGAGCAAACGTTCATGAGGGGTCTTGCGTGTTGAATCTGCCGCGGTCCTGGCGGGGGACGGCGATGCACCGGAAACCGGATCTTTGGTTTGGGCCATTTCCATCTTCGTGCTCTCCTAGTCAGCCGTTTTTATAGCATGGGGGCGTGAGCCGAATCATGCCTGTCAGGCGACTTGAGACTTAGAAATAACACCCCGCCCGCCGAACGGTCGATAACACCACGTTCGTCGGTTGCTGCTGACAAACCTGAGCGGATATGTATTGCCGGGTTCAAGCCATCGGAAGATGGTCAGCGCTGACCCGCGCGGGCGGCGGGCGTCGCACGGACGCCGTCGCCGCGCCGGTGGCTTCAGGCTGCTTGCCGGGCCCGGCGCGCACGGGCGCTGGCCGCAAGTGTATCAAGTAATTCAACACTTTCGTCCCAGCCAATGCAGCCGTCTGTGATGCTCTGACCATAAACGAGCGGCTGGCCGGGCGTGAGGCTCTGGCTGCCGGCCACCAGATGGCTTTCGATCATCACGCCAAAGACACGCCGCTCACCACCGGCGAACTGGGCGGCCAGATCATTGATGACCAGGCGCTGATTCTCCGGCTTCTTGAGGCTGTTGCCATGACTGGCGTCGACCATCAGGCGGCATTCCAGCCCCGCTGCGCGCGATTGCTCACAGGCCTGGCCAACGCTGGCGGCATCATAGTTGGGGCCTTTGCCGCCCCGCAGAATCACGTGACAGTCTTCATTGCCACGGGTGGTGACGATTGCCGAATGACCACCCTTGGTCACCGACAGGAAGTTATGCGATTGCCCCGAGGCCTTGACCGCGTCGAGCGCGATTTTCAGGTTGCCATCGGTACCATTCTTGAAGCCCACCGGGCATGACAGGCCACTGGCCAATTCGCGATGCACCTGACTTTCGGTGGTGCGGGCACCAATCGCGCCCCATGAAATAAGATCGCCGAGGTATTGCGGGGTAATCATGTCGAGAAACTCGCTACCGACCGCGACGCCAGATTCGGCCATATCGAGCAGCAGTTCACGCGCCAGCCGCAAGCCCTTGTTGATCTCGAAGCTGTTGTCCAGATTCGGATCATTGATCAGCCCCTTCCAGCCAACGGTCGTGCGCGGCTTCTCGAAGTACACCCGCATCACGATTTCCAGATCGTCGTGCAAACGCTCGGCTTGTTCCTTCAGGCGCTGCGCATACTCACGGGCGGCGGCCGGGTCGTGAATGGAACACGGTCCGATGACAACCAGCAGGCGATCGTCGCTGCCGGTCAGAATATTGTGAATGCGTGAACGCGCCTCATAGACGGTCTGCGCCGCCGCGTCGCTCAGAGCAAACTCGCGCAGCAGATGAGACGGTGGCACCACTTCGGTGATTTTTTCGATGCGGGTGTCGTCGGTGTTGTGCTGACGGGTTGGCATGACTGCTCCTGACTTGAAATTGAAATTGGACTGCCTGACTGACCCGGTGGCGAACCAAAAAAAAACCGCCGGGGGTGCCGGCGGTTTGCTTGGGTTCGGATGGAGATTGCGAAATCAGGTCCGACTCAGCCCGCCAGCAGCAGGAAAGCCAAAAAAGCTGATAAACGCAAAATAGATCGTAGCCATGGCTTTTAGTCTACGAGACTCACGCGGGCGGCGCAAGCGCCGGCACCGCGGGGAGTCCGTTTTCTGGCCACATGCGCTACCTGCACGGCACCCAGGCCGCTCAGCCAGTGCCACCAACCGTCAGCCCTTCGATCCGGAGCGTTGGCTGGCCGACGCCAACCGGCACGCTCTGACCGTCTTTGCCACACACCCCGATACCCGGATCGAGGCTCATGTCGTTGCCGATCATGCTGACCTGGGTCATCGCCTCGGGACCGTTGCCGATCAGGGTGGCGCCCTTTACCGGGTACTGGATTTCGCCCTTTTCGACCCAGTAGGCCTCGGAGGCCGAAAACACGAATTTGCCGCTGGTGATGTCAACCTGACCGCCGCCGAAATTGACCGCGTACAAGCCCTTGTCGAGGGACGCGATGATTTCCTTCGGGTCTTCCTTGCCACCCAGCATGAAGGTGTTGGTCATGCGCGGCATCGGCAGGTGCGCGTACGACTCACGCCGGCCGCTGCCCGAACTGCGGGTTTTCATCAGGCGCGCATTGTGGGTGTCTTGCAGGTAACCGCGCAAAATGCCGTCTTCGATCAGCACATTGCGCTGGGTCGGATTGCCTTCGTCGTCGATGTTCAGTGAACCGCGCCGATCGGCAATGGTGCCGTCATCGATGACGGTCACGCCCTTGGCCGCGACGCGCTTGCCAATACGGCCCGAAAACACCGATGACCCCTTGCGATTGAAGTCACCCTCAAGGCCATGACCGACCGCCTCATGGAGCAATACGCCCGGCCAGCCCGGCCCGAGCACCACCGGCATGGTGCCGGCCGGCGCCGGCCGCGCTTCCAGATTGACCAGCGCACCCCGCACCGCTTCGGACACATAGCGCTCGATGATCTCATCGGTGAAGTAATCAAGATCGAAGCGACCGCCGCCGCCTGCCGAGGCCTGCTCGCGACGTCCGTTCTGCTCGACGATCACGCTGACCGACAGGCGCACCAGCGGCCGGATATCGGCCGCCATCAGCCCGTCCGAGCGCACCACCAGCACCACATCATGCTCGGCGGCCAGGCCGGCCATGACTTGCTTGACGCGGGGATCCCTGGCCCGGCCGATGCGCTCGACCTTTTCGAGCAGACCGACCTTGCTGGCGGCATCGAGTCCGGTGATCGGATCGGCCGCCCCGTACAGGCTGTGGCGTTTGCCGGTCTTGAGCTTTTTGGCCAGTGAGCGGGTACCGCCGCCGGCGCGAGCGATGGTGCGCGTGGCACGAGCCGCTGACACCAGTGCGTCGGGGGTAATTTCGTCTGAATACGAGAAGGCGGTTTTCTCGCCCGAGACGGCGCGCACGCCAACGCCTTGCTCGATGGAATAGCTGCCACTCTTGACGATGCCCTCTTCCAGCGACCAGCCCTCGTGGCGGGTGTACTGAAAATACAGATCGGCAAAGTCAACCTTGTGTTCAAACACCTCGCCCATGGCGTTGAGCAGATGCCGGTCGGTCAGGCCTCCCGGCTCGAGCAGATGAAGGCGCGCAGTAGCCAGCGCGTGCAAAGCGGGATCGTCATTTGGTTTCATCGTTTCATCCTACCGCAAAGGCGGGGGTTAGTTGCGCACTGTTGCGCGGGCACGAGGTGCCGCGCCACGGTCAGTGCGGCCCATAAATCTCGTCGGCCGGGTTCTGGGCATCATTGGGCCGGGTCTGGGTAACCTTGGGCTCGGCCCAGCTCCCTTCAATCTCAAATTCATAACGAAACAATTTGCGCAGCGGGTCTTGCAACAGCAACTGCGCAATCAGCGTGCCAATGCCGATGGCCGGGTTGGCAACCGCCGCATACGCAATCGAGGCGAGGCCGGCGTTGATGGTCGGCAACACCTGGACTTGCAACGCCTGCGTCTCGGCGAGCAGATCGGCATTGCCGGCAATCAGGACCTGCGCCTGAACACCATTCATCAGCAGATTGTCGGTTGTCAGGGTACCGTTGGCCACGCGCGCCTGGCCGACCACGGTGTCGAAGGCAAACCCGGCCGCAAAGACATCGCTGAAATCAAGCGTGAGGCGGCGCGGAATCGATTGCAGGCTCAGCACGCCGACAAGCTTGGCTATACCGGGTTCGGTGCGCAGGAATTGCCCCGGGCCAAGCGCCAGGGCCAGCTCGCCCTCCAGGGTCGGGATATCGATTTCCACCGGCGCGCCGCGCCAGCCAAGCCGGCCGCTCAGTTTGCCGCTGCCCTCGCGCATCGTGTCCGGCTGACCGAGCACCGCCAGCAACTGACCGGCATCATGCAAAACCAGGGTGAAGGTCAGATTGGTCTGCTGCGCAGCGGCGCTGGCCCGCGTCCACAAGCCCGTGCCATCAAACCGTGCCGAGGGATGATCGAGCACCAGACTGGAAATTTCCCAGCCCGAACCGTCGGCACGGTTGGAGGCCTTCAGTTGCAGGCGACCGAGTTGCTTGCCGGCCAGCACGAAATGCTCGGCTTCGATGTCAAGTGCAGGCAGCGAGGCCGGCGGTGTATTGAGCAAGCCGTCGAATTCGGTGGTCCGGGTGTCGGGAATTTCCAGACGCTGAAACTTGCCGCTGAGCAGCGGCTGGCTCGACGCATCGCGCCCCTGACCCACCCAGTTCACATAGCCATCGACCTGGTTGGTAGTGATGTTTGCCGCCCAGACATGGCCGGTGCGATTGGCGCCCAGCACAACGTCCGTAAAGCGCTTGTTGCTGTAGATCAGCGCCGCCGAGATCAGGTTGGCACGCACCGGCTCCAGGTCGAAGCCGCGAAAATAGCCCGCCTCGGGAACCGCACTGCGTGCGCTTGCCGGCGCCGGTTCGGCACCGGGCTCGGGCACGATCTGCAATACGCTCAGCCAGCGATCCACATTCAGGTTGACGGTATTGAGGGCCAGCGACAAACCCTCGTCGGGGATGGCCGGAATGCTGTCAAAGGCAATCACGCCGCGGCGCACGGCCAGGCGTTGACCGCCCTGGCCATCCGCTTCCGGGTCGCGCTCGAACATCGCCACGAAATCCTTACCAAGCTTGACCGCCAACCGGTCGCCCCAGCGCGCCGGGGCGCGGCCGGCTAGCCGCACCGGCCGGCTGGTAATGGCCAGCGCGAGCCTGGTACCGGCCGCCTTGCGCAACGGCTCGGGCAATTGCATGGCCATACCGACCATATCGCTGTCGATGTTCATGCTGACACCGGGCTGGGCGACGATGATCGTTGCCCGGTAGCCCGCCTCACCCTGCAGATTGGCGGTAATCGGGGAATCGATTTCGCTGCGTATGCCCGCGGCGCTGGCCCGGCCCTTGATGGCCAGTTCAAGGCGGCCTTTTTCGGGCGTGGTGGCCTCAACCGTTGCCGGGCCGCCCAGCATCGACAATTTCAGGCCGGTGGTGGCAAAGCCAGCGGTGCCGTAAACGAGCTCGCCGCTGACGCCGCTGAACCGGGGCAGAAAATCGGTCAGAAACACCTGTGAGCCGGCCAGCGTCGTGCGGCCGGTTACCGTGCCTTGGTCCGGCGTCTTGAGCGGGATGCTCATCGACATCCGGGTGCTGGCTTCGCCACTGGCTTTCGCCTGCCGCAAAAAGCCGTCAATCCTCTCGCCGATCGGACTGGTATTGACGAAGTGAATGGCCTCCTGAGCCGACCCTTTGATGGCGCCTTCGAGTTTCAGCACGGCGTGATCAACCTCAGCGATGCTGATCTGCAGGTCAGAAATCATCGAATTGAAGATGCGTCCGCTACGCGCCCTGGCCTGCAGGCCGGCGCGCTCCAGCCGAAAGATGCCCTGCCAATCGGTGACCGGCGGAAAATCAGGCAGATACTTCAGTTGACCGTCACGGATCGAGGCCTCGATCAGGAACTGACCGGGCCGGGGTTTGCGAAACGGAAAGTCGGCCAGATCGCCCTGCAAGGTAAAGCGGATCTCGTCGGCAATACCGCCTTGCAGCGCGGTGCGCAACCAGCGTCGCACATCGGGCGGCAACTCGGTCGGTACATATCGATAAACGCGGGCAATTTTGGCGCGCTTGACGCTGGCCTGCAGATCGATGGAGCCGCGACGCGATTTACCCGCCCCGCGCCACACTCCGGCAATATCGGCCGTTGCATCCGTATTTTCCAGCCGCAGCCGGTTGATGCGAACCGTCAGACCACTGAGCCCCGGATCAGATTCATCCGATGCCCGGTCGGGAGCGCTGAGAACCGGATCGATTGTCCACGCCACATCGGCATCCAGCTTGTTCAGCGGTATCCGGGGCTCGGCAAAAATGCCCGGCAAACCGACCGCCGAGGTTGCCGAAGCCACCCGGACCGTACCACCGGTTTCGGTCATTTCGAGCCGGCCGCTCAAGCGCTCGAACCACGGTGGCCGCGGCGAGAACGTCTGCAGCGCCTGCTTGAGATTACGCGCCGGGCCAAAGCCCAGATCGAGTTCGGTAAAGTCGGCATCGAGCCGGTAGCGCACCGAGCCACTGCGCGCATCGAAGTCGACATCAATGGCATCGACGACCCCACTCAGGCTCAGCTTATCGAGCTTTTCCATGAAGCCGTCCGGCAGCGGCAAGGTGCGAGCCATGGACAGCAGCCGGGCGGCATCGAAGGCGCGCAGCGAAAACCGCGCGCGGGCCGGGCGCAGATCGGGCCGCAAGGTCAGCATCTGGGTTTTGTCGTCGAGAGCGATCACCGCACCGGTCTGGTCGGTCGCTTGCGCATCGCGCAGGGTCAGATCGACGTTGCCATTGCTGCGCCAGTCCGCGTCAATCTGCACCTGCACCGACTGCAAGCGCTCGTCGGGCTGATCGGCACTCACTTGCCAGTTCTGTCCGTCCACTACCAGCCGGGCATCGCTGGGTTTGCTGTCCACCACCGTGAACCGGGCCTTGGTGGCGGCCGTCCCTGCCACCAGCGCCGGTGGCAGGCGCAACAGCCGGGCCAGCCGGGGCAGCTCAACGGCGTCGATTTCCGCATAGGCCTCGCCCTGCCAGCGCCTGATGGTGGTGATCGGGGCGGTCAGGCTCGGCCGGGTCAGCGTGGCATGCAGCAAGCCGGCCCCGCTCAGCTCAGCCACCGCTGGCAACACCATCTGGATACGGCGCTCGGTGGCCGAGCCACTGGAATGGACCTGCAAACCGCGCACACTGGCCTGCTCACCGGAATCACGGTCACGATAGTGCAGGTCAATCGCGGGAAAGGCCACGCTTTGCTGACGCAACAACCAATCGGGCAGCTGCCAGGGAGCATTCGGCGCGTCCGGATGCACCTGGTCCATCTCGGGCAGTTGCACCGGCAAACCGGCCACGATAAGCCGCCGCTCGGCGATGCGCGTGATCTGCAGCGCCAGCTTGCGACCGGTCAGAAATTCAAAATTGGGCCGCCCGCTGAGGATGGTGCGCCAACTCAGCACCGCCTGCAGCTCTTGCGCCAGCAGCGCCGGCTCGGCATCGGGCGCACCGATGCGCAAGGACTGCACCTTGACCGACGGGCTGAAACCCTCGAATTCACCGCTGAGGCCCTGGATCTGCACCGGCAAACCCACACGGCGGCTTATCAATTGCTCGATTTGCGGCTGCCAGCGATCCAGATTGGGCAACACCAGATGGCGCACCACCAGTATCCCCACGCCAAGCAACACCACCAGGCTGACGGCGAAGATGACCGACAGCATGGCAAGCCGACGCCAGCGACTGCGGGCGCGCCGACGGGGGGCAGGATCCGGTTCGGGGGGTGGTGGCGCCAGGACATCCGCCGGGGGTAGAGAAGAATCAGAAGAATTCATGCACGGGCCGGTGGCCGATTTCGAGGTGAGTCGTATACAGTGGCGCCAATCAGAAGCTAAACGACACCGATCATGCCTTACGCCGCCGAACCGTTTTCCGGCTATTTTCGTCGCTCCCTGAGTGCCATTGGTCGCGACGACGCAAACCTGCAACAAATTAACGCGATGATCGACCAGCAGGTCGACACCGATACTATCGAACGCCTCGTTGCCGGCTACCTCGACACCCATACAACAGCACAGGCTTTACGACGCGCCAGGCGTGATCTGATGATGACGCTGGCCGAGCGCGACATCAGCGGCAAGGCCAGTCTTGACGAAATCTGCCGGGCCATGACCTGTTTTGCCGAGACTGTTACGAGATGTGCCATGCACGACGCCGCCACCGAGCTGGCCGGGCAGTTCGGCATACCGCGCAACCGCGACGGCCAGCCTATCGATCTGATTGCAGTGGGCATGGGCAAGGCCGGTGCCTACGAACTGAACGTCTCGTCCGATCTGGACCTGATTTTCCTTTATCGCGAAGAGGGCCAGACCGATGGGCTGACCATGACTGGCGAGCCAGCGGCCCGCAAACCGATCAGCGCGGCCGAATTCTTGCACAAATTGGCGCGCGCCACGATCAATCTGCTGGCTGAGACAACTGCCGAGGGCTTCGTGTTTCGGGTCGATACCCGACTGCGCCCGAATGGCGACTCCGGTCCGCTGGTCTGCAGTTTTGCCGCGCTCGAAGACTACCTGCACGTTCAGGGCCGTGAATGGGAACGCTTTGCCTGGCTCAAGGTTCGAGCCATCGCGCGCACACCGTTCAGCGAGGCGGCCGGTGTACGCAGCGACGCCCGCCACCTCGCCTCGCTGGTCGAACCCTTTGTCTTTCGCCGCTATCTCGATTACGAAATCTTTTCCTCGCTGCGCGAACTGCACGAACTGATTCAACAAGAGGCGCGCAAGCGCGACGCCCGCCGTGCCGATGGCATTGACGTCAAACTCGGTCGAGGCGGCAACCGTGAGATCGAATTCATCGCCCAGTTATTTCAGATTGTGCGTGGCGGCAAGGACCGCGATCTGCGTAACCCGGCAACCCTGAGCACACTGGCAACACTGGCCGAACGCGGCATCATCGAGCCCGACGAGGTCGAGCAACTCAGCCGCGCCTATGAGCTGTTGCGCCGCACCGAACACATGCTGCAATACCGCGAAGACCAGCAGACGCATTTTCTGCCACTCGCGCCCGCCATTCGTGACGAAGTCGCGGCGATGCTGGGGATGGCGCCCGATGACTTCGGCACCGCACTGGCCGAAACCCGCCAGTTGGTGCAGAGGGTTTTCGACGCGCTGCTTTCTCCTGATGAACCCGCCACCGCCGAATCGCCGGCCCTGATGGCCGAAGCCGCCACCATCGACAAGGAAGACCAGGCCGAGATGGAGCGCCTGATTGCCGCGATGCGCGAGGGCCCACGGTACCGGGCCGCCAAGAGTGACTCGCGCCGGGCCATCGACGAGCTGATCAAATTCGCACTGGCCGTGCCGGTCACCCGGGTCTGCATGAACCGGCTGATCGCCCTGCTCGAAACCATTTGCCGACGTCCCGGCTATCTTGCCTTGCTGGCCCAGTACCCAAGCGCCTTTCAGCGCGTGCTCGGCATTCTGGAGTTATCCGACTGGGCTGCCACCTATCTGACCCGCCATCCGGTCCTGCTTGATGAGCTGATTGGCGGCGACCTGCTGGAGCCAACCGATTTCGCGCAGTGGCAGACCCAACTGGTCGAAGAGTTGCAAGCCACCACACTGGCCGGCGAACCCGACATCGAACGACAAATGGACCTGGCCCGCGAGCAGCATCACGCGCAGATGTTCCGGATTCTGGCGCGCGACCTGGACGGCAAACTGACGATGGAGCAGGTTTCCGATCAACTCAGCGAACTGGCCGACGCGGTGCTGCAGGTGTCCATCGATATGGTCTGGGCGGCGCTGAGCTGGCGTTTTCGCGACCAGCCCCAGGTAGCCGTCATCGCCTATGGGCGCCTGGGCGGCAAGGAACTGGGCTATGCCTCAGATCTCGATCTCGTGTTTCTGTTTGATGACACCGATGAGCGGGCCCAACTGGCTTACGCCAAGCTCGCCCAGCGCATGACCACCTGGTTGTCGGCACAGACCCCCGCCGGCCATCTGTTTGACATCGATCTGCGCCTGCGCCCCAATGGCGACGCCGGCATGATGGTGTCGAGTCTGAAGGGTTTTGCCGAATACCAGAACAAATCGGCCTGGCTGTGGGAGCACCAGGCGCTGACCCGGGCACGCTTCTGTGC